>JALSNC010000201.1 GCA_026987195.1 Desulfobulbaceae bacterium
CACCCGAGGATTTCAGCGAGGTGGTGGAGATCCTGGAGAAGAACTCCATCAGCTTCCTCGAGGCCAACATCGCCATGGTGCCCAAGAACACGGTGGACGTCACCGAGGAGAAGACGGCCCGTTCGCTTCTCAAGCTGCTCGAAAACCTGGAGGACCACGACGACGTCCAGAAGGTGCACGCCAACTTCGATATCCCTGACAGCCTGATGGAGGAACTCTCCTAGGCCGGGTATCAGTCTATGCGCATCCTTGGCATCGATCCCGGCTCCCGGGTCACCGGCTATGGCATTATCGTCAAACAGGCCTCGGAGCTGGGTTTTGTCACCTGCGGCACCATCCGCACCGGCGGTGAACGTGTGTTTTCCCGCCGCCTGCTGGTGATCTTCGAGGGCCTCTGCGAGGTGATCGACCGCCACCGGCCCGACGTGGCCGCCATCGAGGACCTGTTCCTTGCCCGCAATCCCCGTTCGGCCCTCAAGCTGGGCCAGGCCAGGGGCGCGGCCGTGGTGGCGGCCATGCAGCATCATCTCGATGTCCATGACTACACGCCGCGCATGGTCAAGCAGGCCGTGGCCGGCTATGGCCAGGCCGACAAGGAACAGGTGCAGCGGATGGTCGAGATCCTGCTCGGTCTCGACGGTTCACCCACCAGTGATGCCGCCGATGCCCTGGCCGTTGCCATCTGCCATGCCAACCATGCGGACCTCCTGGCCGCCGTTCCCCGTTGACACGGGGTTTCAGATTTCTTCGCATATCCATGATCGCCACGCTCAAGGGAACACTGTCACTGAAACTTGTCGACCGGGTGGTCGTCGATGTGCAGGGTGTGGGCTACGAGGTCCTGGTCTCGGGTCGCACCCTGGACCGGCTTCCGGCCACGGGCGGGGAGGTCTTCCTTTTCATCCAGACCAATGTCCGCGAGGACGCCATCACCCTCTACGGGTTTGGCGGGCAGGAGGAGAAGGAACTCTTCCTGCTCCTCAACACGGTCTCCGGCGTGGGGCCCAAGCTGGCCATGGGGATCCTGTCCGGGATCGGCGCCGCCGAGCTGCGCGAGGCCATCGGCCGCAGGGACATGACCCGGCTGACCGCGCTCGCCGGTGTGGGAAAAAAGACGGCCCAGCGGCTCTGCATGGAGCTGGGCGAGAAGATGGCCTCGCTTGCGCCTCCGGCCGGCGGCTGCGTCCCGGAAGGCGGGGAGACGGCAAGGGTCGTGTCCGGGGGGACGGCCATGGAGGATGCGGCCTCGGCGCTTGTCAACCTGGGCTATCCCCAGTCCGTTGCCTGGCAGGCCCTGCGCGCCGTCCGGCAGCGTGATCCCGAGGCGGCGGCCGCCATGAAGGTGGAACCACTGATCCGTGAGGCGCTGCGGGCACTGGCGCAGGTGAAGTCATGAACCATGAAGAAGAGCTGAGCGGTAAACGACTGGTCACTCCGGCGGAGAAGGCGGAGGACCGGTCCCGGGATCTGGCCCTGCGGCCGCAGCGGCTTGACCAGTACATCGGCCAGGAGCAGGTCAAGCAGAGCCTGCGGGTCTTTATTCAGGCGGCCCGTCAGCGGGGCGAGTCCCTGGACCATGTCCTGTTCCATGGCTTTCCCGGTCTGGGCAAGACCACGCTCGCCTACATCATTGCCAACGAGATGGATGCCGGCATCAAGGTGACATCGGGTCCGGTGATCGAACGGCCCGGTGACCTGGCCGCCATTCTCACCAGCCTCCAGGCCGGCGATGTCCTCTTCATCGACGAGATCCACCGCCTCAACCATGTGGTGGAGGAGATCCTCTACCCGGCCATGGAGGACTACCAGCTCGACCTGGTCATCGGCCAGGGGCCCGGCGCCCGCTCGGTGAAGATGGATCTGCCCCGCTTCACCCTGGTCGGCGCCACCACCCGCACCGGCCTTTTGACCCCGCCCCTGCGTGACCGGTTCGGGGTCGTCCTGCGGCTGGACTACTACAGCCCCGAGGAACTGGTCCGGATCGTCAGGCGATCCGCCGAGCTGTTTGGGATCGGCATCGATGACGAGGGCGCCATGGAGCTGGGCCGCCGTTCCCGCGGCACGCCCCGGATCGCCAACCGTCTCCTGCGCCGGGTCCGCGACTACTCCGAGGTGGGCGGGCACGCGGTCATCACCCGCCAGGTGGCCGACGAGGCCCTCAACATGCTGGCCGTGGACCGCTTCGGCCTGGACGAGATGGACCGGCGCATCCTGCTGACCCTCATCGACCGGTTCCA
>JALSNC010000202.1 GCA_026987195.1 Desulfobulbaceae bacterium
TCGACGATCACGACAACGTCTATGTGGATTCGCCCAACGGCGGCCTGGACGGGTACCAGGAGCCACGCACCGATATTCCCTACCCGGTGCGTGACACCTTTTTCGTGCCCAAGCTGTGCAACATGTGTGAAAAACCCTCCTGTGTCCAGGTATGCCCCGTGGGCGCCACCTTCCAGACCGAGGACGGATTTGTTCTCATCGACCAGAAGCGGTGCGTGGCCTGCGGCTACTGTGTCCAGGCCTGCCCCTATTCGGTACGTTTCATCAACCCGAAGACAAAGACCGCCGACAAGTGCACCTGGTGCTACCACCGGGTCCGCAAGGGGCTTTTGCCCGCCTGTGTCAACGTCTGCCCGGTGCAGGCCAGGAAGTTCGGCGACCTCAACGACCACGAGTCCGAGGTCTACAAGATCCTGCACCTGCCGCACGTGGTCTCGGTCCTGAAACCGGGCATGGGCAACAAGCCCTCGCTCCATTATGTCGGCCTGAGAAGGGAGGTGGTCTGATGAGTCCCGAACATGGCGCAACCGTTGCCGATGCACTGACACGCTACATCTTTCCCAACGATCTCCACGTCCACTGGAGCCTGATGATCGTGCTCTATCCCTATATCACGGGTATCGTGGCCGGAGCCTTCATCGTCTCCTCCCTCTATCACGTGTTCCATATCAGGGCCCTCAAACCCATCGCCAGGTATTCCCTGATCTTTGCCCTTGCCTTTCTCGCCTGCGCCACCCTGCCGCTGCTCAACCATCTCGGCCATCCCGAACGGGCCCTCAACATGATGCTGACCCCCAGTCCCACCTCGGCCATGGCCGGTTTCGGCTATATCTATTCGGCCTACGGCATCGTTCTCCTGCTGGAGATCCTCTTCATCTACCGTCCGACCCTGGTGGCGCTGAAGAGGAAGGCCACGGGACTGATGAGCGCGGTCTACACGGTGCTGACCATCGGCTCGGACAACCTTTCGCAGCGTGCCCTGGCCCTGGACAGGAAGGTGATCGCCTTCCTGGCCGGGATCGGCATTCCCATGGCCTGTACCCTGCACGGCTATGTGGGCTTCATCTTCGGCGGCGTCAAGGCCAATCCCCTCTGGGCCACCCCGCTCATGCCGGTGATCTTTCTGCTTTCTGCCTGCGTTTCCGGCATTGCCGGCATCATCCTTTCCTATGTCCTGATCAAGAAGTTCACCGGCGAGTCCGTGGACATGGAGTGTATCCGCACCTGCATCAAGTTCCTGTGGGGATTTTTCATCCTTGATTTCGTCTTCGAGATGCTGGAGCTCTTCTCCCACGCCTACATGGCGACCCATCACTGGCATACCCTGCGCGAGCTGCTCTGGGGGCCGCTGTTCGGATCCTACTGGATCGCCCAGGTGGGCATCTTTTCCGTGATCCCCTTCTTCATGCTCGGCTGGCTCTCCCTGTTCAGGCTCGGCGACGCCACTGTCAGGATCTGGGGCTCTGTGGCATCGTTCATGATCCTGGTCCAGGTCCTGCTCATGCGCTGGAACGTGGTCATCGGGGGCCAGCTCATGAGCAAGAGTGAACGCGGCGCCACCTACTACCATCCCGGCTGGTTCGAAAAGGAAGGCATCCTGCCCTCCATCGTCATCATGCTCCTGCCGCTGCTCATTCTCTATATCCTCAGCAAGGTGTTTCCGCTCTGGCAGACAGAGGATACCGCTGCCGGTGAAGAGGGGGTGGGGTAGGAGGAGCGAATCGGAATTATTCAAACGTGTTGCCGCCGCTGGCGGTGAACTGTTACGCGGCCATAACAGACCATGAAAATCAGGCGGACACCATCGTGACCCTGCCGCGGCCAGGTAACTGTCCTGGCACCATGCACCTGATTTTCTGATAAGGGGGTGAAACTGCGAGTCAGCAGTCAGATCTTGATGGTCCCTGCCGGGTTCCGTCAAGGAAGAGGTCAAGTTCCATATCAGGAGGAAAACTGTATGCAACATCTGAAGAAGACGTTCTGTATCATGATTCTCGGGTTTTTTGCTGCCGGTCCGGCCCTGGCCACCACCCAGCAGTCAAAAGATACCCAGAATCTCAAGGTGAAGGAGATCAATGTCAAGTGTATCAACTGCCATCTCAAGGAGAACAATTCCCTGGTGCAGCAGTGGCGCAACTCGCCCCATGCCGCGGCAAAGGATGGCCAGGTCGGCTGCTACAACTGCCACGCGGCCAGCAAAGGCGACGAGCTGGGCTATGAGCACGAAGGCGCCTTCATCAAGACCATCATCAGTCCCAATGACTGCAAGTTCTGTCATGAGCGGGAGGTCAAGGAGATGGTCAACTCGCACCATGCCACGGCCGGCGAGATCATGGCCTCGCTGGATAACGTGGTGGGCGAGGTGATCTGCTCCATGGAGCCGACCAAGGCCGACGTGGTCAACGGTTGCTGGCAGTGTCACGGCTCGGTGATCAGGATCAAGCGGGACAAGGACGGCAAACCGCTCAAGAACGAGGCCAAGGCTGTGATGATCGATTACATGACCTGGCCCAACACCGGTATCGGCAGGATCAACCCGGACGGCTCCAAGGGCTCCTGCATGGCCTGCCACTCCAAGCATTCCTTCCGGGCCAGCGTCGCCCGCCAGCCAGAGAACTGCGGCAAGTGCCACCTAGGACCGGATCATCCCCAGGCCGAGATCTATGCCGAATCCAAGCACGGCATTGCCTACAACTCGGCGGTGCGCGAGGCCGGGGCCAACGGCATGAACATCCTCAAGCAGGGAAGCTGGGTCCTGGGCAAGGACTACTACACCGCTCCCACCTGTGCCACCTGCCACATGGGCGCCTATGTCAAGCTTGACGGCGGCATCGCCCCCAATACCCATAACGTCGGTGACCGTATCTCCTGGACCCTTCGGCCCAAGGTCTCGGTCAAGCTGAACCGGGTCATCTTTACCGACGGCACCGTGGCCGATATTCCGGGCGACATCCCGCCGCAGGTTGGGCAGAAGGCCACCTACAAGACCTATGTTGTCAAGGACGGCAAGTTCAAGAAGGTGACGGCGGAAAAGCAGGTCGCCAAGGTCATGTCCTGGGAGGACCGCCGCCGCAACATGCAGGGCGTCTGCAAGTCCTGCCACGGCAAGCAGCAGGTGGAGAACTTCTACACCCAGTTCGACTCCCTGGTGGTCACCTATAACGAGAAGTTCGCCAAGCCGGCCAGGAAGCTGTACGGCATGGCCAAGAAGGACGGCCTGGTCCGGGGGTCCACCTTCCATACCGAGCTGGGCTGGATCTGGTGGGAGATCTGGCATCACGAGGGACGCCGCGCCCGGCACGGCGCCGCCATGTCCGGTCCCGACTACACCCACTGGCACGGCATGTATGAGGTGGCGCACCATTTCTATTTCGGTTTCCTGCCCGAGCTGATGCGGCTTGCCAGGGAGCACGGCATGGAGGGCAAGTACAAGAAGGAGGTGGACGCGCTCCTGTCCCGTCCCGAGCACCAGTGGTACCGGCAGGGCTTTGACAAGGACGTGATGAAGGCCATTCAGGCCGAGCAGGCGGAACGCTACGGCGACAAGAAATAGGATGTCGTCGAAATGATGCAACCCGGCCGGGCCACGGTCATGGTGATGGTCCGGCCGGAACAGAATGCTGATACCGCCCCGGACAGTGCTTTCGGGTTCTCCCGCCAGCCTTCTCCGGGCGGCTTTTTCGGAGTGACAATGAACTACAGGAAGATTCGTCCGGCAGCACATCTGCCGGCTCTCCTTATCCTGCTCCTTTTCCTCTGCACCGGTGAGGCTGTGGGCGGGAACGCGGTAACCACCCTGGCCGACAGGGTCCAGACCCTGCAGCTCGGCATGCAGGGGTATGTCCTGGGCAGTCCGCTCACCGGCGCCCAGAGGGAGGTGGCCTCCACCCATCCCGTTGCCGGCGGCTACAGCGGCACCTACAGGTTCCGTGACGGTGCGCTTGTCGTTGTCGTCGACAGGAAGACGGATCGCATCCTGGCCATGTACGAACGACAGGAGGATGTGGGCTTTGACCGGCTGAAGGGCATGGTCGCCCGCCTGATGACCGCCTTTGCCGAGCCCACCACCATGGCCCACGACAGGATACTGTACTGGGCTTTCACCGGCGAGGGGCAGGTCTCGGAGGAGGCCTTTGACCGGGCGAGGAAAGAACAGAGAACCGGGGAACTCGGCATTCTGGCCACGGTCAAGTTCAGCTCGACCATGGACATCACCGCCGGCGAGAGCGGGGATGAAAGTACAGAGGTGCCGGAGGAAAGAAAAGGGACCATCTATTTTATCATCTCTTCAGATCCCATGGTCCAGGCCTTCATGGCCGATCAGGGATGAAGAACCATAGACCGCCACTGTTCCACTGGAAAGGGATGTTCGGCAGGAATTCCGGCCTGCTGCGTCCCTTTTCCTTTTTTCCCGCCATTGTTTGACTTTTCCATACTTCTCGGCTATATTTCTCCGGTTTTGATCTGCCGCTGATATTGTTGCCGGCAGGCCCTTTTTCCGGGCATCATTGCCCGGCGGCGGCGCTGTCTGCCGGATTATTTTCCGGTTCGCTGTCGGCGAGGTGGGGGTGCACCCGGTGCAGGTCCACGGGAATTCTGTCGGCATACCGGTGCAATAACGTACAAACTACAGGAGTTCTTCATGGCCAGCGTGGTGGTGGTCGGCACCCAGTGGGGTGACGAGGGCAAGGGGAAGATAGTCGATCTGCTCACCCGGTATGCGGACTGCATTGTCCGCTTCCAGGGTGGCAACAATGCCGGTCACACCCTGGTGGTCGACGGGAAGAAGTTTGTTTTTCACATCATTCCCTCCGGCATTCTCTACGAGGACAAGCGGTGCATGATCGGCAACGGCGTGATCATCGATCCCGGTGTCCTGCTGGAGGAGATCGACGAACTGGCCGGCCGCGGCCTGCCCGTGACGCCGCAGCGCCTGGTGATCAGCGAGAACGCCCATCTCATCA
Organism: Desulfobulbaceae bacterium; assembly: GCA_026987195.1. Taxonomy (GTDB): domain Bacteria; phylum Desulfobacterota; class Desulfobulbia; order Desulfobulbales; family Desulfobulbaceae; genus DRKI01. The sequence continues at coordinate 4,965 of JALSNC010000202.1, forward strand.
TGCCCTATCACAAGAGCCTCGACCTGGCCCGGGAGGCGGCCCTGTCCAAAGGTAAAAAGATCGGTACCACGGGCCGCGGCATCGGTCCCTGTTACATGGACAAGGTCGGCAGGGTGGGGATCAAGGCCGGCGACCTCCTGGACCCGGATCTCTTTGTCGATAAACTCCAGGCCAATGTGGATGAGAAGAATTTCTTCCTCACCAGGCAGTACCAGGCCGAACCGGTCTCTTTTGAGGAGATCCGCGAGCTGTTTGTCTCCTTTGCCGAGCGGCTGGCCCCCTTTATCGGCAATGTCTCCGTGGAACTGGACCGGGCCCGACGCGACGGCAGAAATATTCTCTTCGAGGGCGCCCAGGGGACCCAGCTCGATATCGACCACGGCACCTATCCCTTTGTCACCTCGTCCAACACCATTGCCGGTAATGCCTGTATCGGTGCCGGTTTCGGTCCCGCCCATATCGACGAGGTCATAGGTATCCTCAAGGCCTACACCACCCGGGTGGGTGAAGGGCCGTTTCCCACCGAGCTGCCCGAGGGCGATGAGGTGGGCGATGCACTGCAGAAGAAGGGCGGCGAATTCGGCGCCACCACCGGCCGCCGCCGCCGCTGCGGCTGGCTCGACGGCGTGGTGGCCACGGACGCGGTCCGGCTCAACGGCCTGACCGGGCTGGCCATCACCAAGCTCGATGTCCTCTCCGGCCAGCCGACCCTCAAGATCGCCCGCCGCTACAGGGTGGAGGGGCAGGAGTATGACTGCATGCCCGGCAATATCCGCAAGACCATCAGCGCCGAGCCCGTCTACGAGGAGATGCCGGGCTGGAACGAGGAGATCAGCGGGGTACGTTCCTACGAGGAGCTGCCCGGCACGGCCCGGGACTATATCCGCCGTATCGAGGATATCACCGGTATCGCTCCGGTCATCGTCTCGGTGGGGCCGGACCGGGAGGAGACCCTGCTGCTGCGCAACCCCTTTGCCGGCTGAGGGGGCTGGCGGCGTAACCCCTCACAGGATGGCTCACCACCGGTTTTTCCCGACACAATGGTGGAAGCGCTTACCAGGCGGCAGCCTTGCCGCTCACTTCTGGATAACCGGGTAATTTTTCAGGAAATCTGCATGTCTCTCCCTTGTCGACTCCGGCGGGAGGATATACAATATAAAAATATTACATCGACTACATCGGAGAATTCAGGAATATGGCACGTATCACTGTAGAAGACTGTCTTGCCAGGATCGGCGATGACAACCGTTTTGCCCTTGTTCACCTGGCCGTGGAGCGGATCCGGCAGCACCGCAACGGCGAGCCGTTCCTGGTGGAGGGTAAGAACAAGGAGGTTGTCATGACCCTGCGCGAGATCGCCGCCGGCAAGGTCAACTTTGACAATATCTTCGATCTGCCGGAGCAGAGAAGGGCCCGTGAGGCCGAGGCAGAGGCGGCGGCGACAGAATCTGACAACGGAGACGAGGCGGCGTAGCGCGGCTGCGGACCAACTGCCATGAGTACCGTGACAAAGTGCTATTACGAAATACTCGGTGTGTCCAGGGACGCCAGCGGCGAGGCCATCAAGAAGGCCTACCGCAAGCTGGCCATGAAGTATCATCCGGATCGCAATCCCGATGATCCCGAGGCAGAGACCCTTTTCAAGGAGGCTGCCGAGGCCTACGAGGTGCTGAGCGACGAGCGCAAGCGGCAGATCTATGATGCCTATGGCCACGAGGGACTGAAAAACAACGGCTACAGCGGTCCTGCCAGCAGCGAGGACATCTTCTCCCATATCAACGACCTCTTCGGTGACCTCTTCGGGTTCGGAGGCCGGGGGCGCCGGCGTGATCCCAATGCTCCCATCCAGGGCGATGACCTGCGCTATGACATCGAGATCAGCTTCATGGAGGCGGTGCAGGGTGTGACCCGAGAGGTGGAGATCACCAAGCGGGAGACCTGCTGGACCTGCGAGGGTACCGGCTCACGGCCGGGCTACCGGCCGCAGACCTGTCCCACCTGCCATGGTCGCGGCCAGGTGGTCCGCTCGCAGGGATTCTTCCAGGTCAGTTCCACCTGTCCCCAGTGCCACGGGGCAGGCCAGATCATCTCTGATCCCTGTGTCGACTGTGACGGCACCGGCCTGGTCAACCGCCGCAAGACGGTGAGCATCAGGATCCCGGCCGGCGTCGATACCGGTTCCCGCATGCGGCTGGCCGGGGAAGGGGAGGGGGGGCGCCGCGGCGGCCGCTCCGGTGATCTGTACGTGGTGATCCATGTCCGGCCCCATGAGTTCTTCCAGCGTGACGGCCAGACCATCTTCCTGCGCTACCCGCTCTCCATGGTCCGGGCCGCCCTGGGCTGCGAGGTGGAGGTGCCGACCATCGATGGTACCGCGAAGCTGAAGATCCCTGCCGGCACCCAGTCCGGAGAGCGATTCACCCTGCGCGGTGAAGGGGTGCCGAGTCTGCGCGGCGGTGCACGGGGCGACATGATCGTCGAGATCCAGGTGCAGACCCCCACCGGTCTCAGCAGGCGGCAGAAGGAGCTGCTGCAGGAGTTTGAAGAGCTGACCGGCGAGGAGGAGGAAGGCTTCTTTGCCAGGCTCTTTCACGGTCACCTGGGCAGGCAGAAGAAAAAGGACGAAGACCGGGAAGGCCATTGATGGGGAATGAATTCACCCATTTCGACGGTGAGGGCAATGCCCGGATGGTGGATGTCAGCACCAAGGCAGAGACCGTCCGCCGGGCCACTGCGGCCGGGAGAATCACCATGTCGGCCGATGCCTTTGCCATGGTCCGCCAGGGGCGCATGAAGAAGGGTGACGTGCTCGGCGTGGCCCGGATCGGGGCCATCATGGCGGCCAAGAAGGTGGATGGCCTGATTCCGCTCTGTCATCCCCTGGCCATCACCTCGGTTGACGTGGAGTTTTCTCTCCTTGATGATCGCCATGCCATCGATATCAGGGCCACTGTCGGCATCACCGGCAAGACCGGCGTGGAGATGGAAGCACTCACCGCGGTTGCCGTCGCCGCCCTGACCATCTATGATATGTGCAAGGCCGTTGACAAGGGGATGGTGATCTCGGATATCCGCCTTCTTCGCAAGAGTGGCGGCAAGAGCGGAGATTACGTGGGCTCTCCCGGACTATAGACAGGAACCAGGCGCTGGAGATACTGTATGGATGAAAAACAACTGCTGCAGTTGAAGGAGCAGCTCGAGCAGATGAAGTCTGATATCTACGCTGACGTGGAACAGACCCTGAGCGAGATGACCAGCCAGAGCGGCAATATTCCCGACCCCAATGACCGGGCCAGCATGGAATCGGACCGGAGTTTCGAGTTGCGTCTGCGCGGCAGGGAGCGGAAGCTCATGGACAAGATCAACGAGGCCCTGCTTCGGATCAAGGAAGGGACCTACGGCATCTGTGACGGCTGCGGCGAGGAGATCGGGGTGGCACGGCTGCAGGCCAGGCCGGTGGCCAAGTTCTGTATCGACTGCAAGACAGAGCAGGAGCAGCGGGAAAAGGAACAGGGACGGTAAGGGGCCATGCCGGAATTACGGAAGGACCCGATCCTCGGGCGCTGGATCATCATCGCCAAGGAGCGGAGCAAACGGCCGACGGACTTTGTGATCGATGACGCCAGGACCAAGGGCGGTTTCTGTCCCCTCTGTCCGGGCAACGAAAAGACGACCCCGGGCGAGGTCCTGGTCTATGGGCGGAAACCGGGCATGCCGCCCAATTCCTCGAGCTGGAAACTGCGGGTGGTCCCCAACAAGTATCCGGCCCTGGTCATCGAGGGCGAACTGGACAAGCAGGCAGAGGGCCTCTACGACCGCATGAACGGCATCGGCGCCCACGAGGTCGTCATTGAGAGCCCCAATCACAACGATCGTTTTTCCGACCTGCCCCATGAGCAGATGATCCTGACCTTCCGGGCCTTTCGCGACAGGATACGCGACCTGGCCAAGGACAGCCGGTTCCGGTACGTGATGGTCTTCAAGAACCATGGCCGGGCCGCGGGCGCCTCCCTGGAGCATTCCCATTCCCAGCTCGTCGCCCTGCCCATCCTGCCCAGGATGGTGACCTCGGAGCTGGACGGCAGTCTCAAGTACTTCCGCTACAAGGACCGTTGTGTCTTCTGTGATATCATTCACCAGGAGATCCAGCAGAATGTGCGCCTGGTCTGCGAAAATTCGCTCTTTGTCACCCTGGCGCCCTTTGCGCCCCGCTCGCCCTTCGAGATGTGGATCATGCCGCGGAGGCACAGTTCTTCCTATGTGGCCATCGACGAGGAGACCCTGGCCGGGCTGACCGATATCTTCTCCGAAAGCCTGCGCCGGCTGGATGCCTGCATCCCCAATGTGCCCTACAACTTTGTCCTGCACACCCAGCCACTCGGGTCAGAGCTTCTTGAGCATTATCACTGGCATTTCGAGATTGTCCCCAAACTGACCAGTATCGCC
>JALSNC010000203.1 GCA_026987195.1 Desulfobulbaceae bacterium
AAGACTCCGGATGGCGTGCAGCTGAACTTTTACTTTTTTGGGCCAGGGGCCTGACATGAGGCGGGGGGGAGGGGTGCGGCACCATGCGCAGAAAAAGCCGGCCACGCGAAAAGCGCGGCCGGCCTGGCATGAAAGCTCCTGCCCAAAGCGGGAGGGCAACCGTAAAAATATCTGCATTTCAAGGCAGTTGCCGATAGAGGTGACCTGTTGCAGGCAACAGGATCAGCTCACCAGGCTGGCTGCCGGCAGCCTACCAGTTTTCTCCCAGAAGCTCGAAATGGGCCTGGGGATGGGCACAGGCCGGACAGACCTCGACCGCCTCTTCGCCGGTGTGGATGTAACCGCAGTTACGGCAACGCCAGGTCACGGGCTTGTCACGTTTGAAGACCCGGTCTGCCTCGATATTGGCCAGCAGGTCACGATAGCGCTTCTCATGCTGTTTTTCCGCCACCGCGATGGCCAGAAAGACGGCGGCGATCTCCTCAAAACCCTCTTCGCGGGCCGTGCGGGCGAACTCGGGATACATGGTTGTCTGCTCGTAGTTCTCGCCGGCAGCCGCCTCGCGCAGGTTCTCGGCCGTAGTGCCGATGACGCCGGCCGGGAAAGAGGCGGAGATCTCCACCTCGCCCCCTTCCAGCATCTTGAACAGGCGCTTGGCATGCTCTTTTTCCTGATTGGCCGTCTCTTCAAAGATGGCGCTGATCTGCACATAGCCCTCTTTTTTTGCCTTGGAGGCAAAATAGGTGTAGCGGTTTCTGGCCTGGGATTCACCGGCAAAGGCGGTGAGAATATTTTTTTCCGTCTGTGTACCCTGTAATCCTGACATGTTGTTCCCTCTGCAATGATGTGAAGTGGAATTGTAGAACATCTCCGGGCCGGCAGGGGCCCGGGACCCGACAAGAATATACCAGAGACAATAATTTTTCCAGTTTAAAGTGCTGTAATCCGGCACCGGCGGAAAAGAGATGTAACCCCTCACGGGATAACCGACCACCGGTTTTTTCGGCCACAATGGTGTAAGCGCTCTCAGGGCCCGCAGATTCGGAGTCTACGCTTGCCTGTGCAGGCGTGCCTGAGCGCAGGTAAGCGACCGCGGGGAGACTCCGATGGCCTCCCTGTGCGGGCATGCACGACCGGGCAAAGAGGCAAGCGGAGCGCAGCGAAGACTCCGTGCGGTCCCTGTGAGCGCTTACGAAGAGATCTATGCAGTGTGGATCACTTTCTCATCCTTGAGGCACGACCTGCAGACCCCGCGCACGATGACATTCCTGCTGTTGACCCGGCCGAGCTTGTCCAGGCTCGTGGGCCTTGCGCAGCCCTCGTCGAACTTCTCCCAGACAAAATCGAAGATGGCGTGGCAGCGATCGCAGATGAAGTGATGATGCCGCTCGAGCTGCACCTCAAAGCGGGCCTGACTCTCCACGGTCTCCACCCTGGCGATCAGGTCCCTGTCCTCGAAGGTGGCCAGGGTTCGATATACGGTGTCCAGGGATAGGGTCGGCATCTGCCGCTGCAATCGCTTGTACAGGGTCTCGGCGGAAGGATGGTCAGTGGAGCAGGTCAGCTCCCTGTAGATCTCCAGACGCTGATGGGTCAGCTTAAGGCCGGCATCACGGCAGGCCTGTTCAAAGGCGGCGAGCTTTGCCTCTATCTGTTTCTTGCTTTTTGTCATACCGGTGCTCTGTCTCATGGGACGCTTGGTGTGGCCGGGGGCACCGGCCCTGCGACAACTCGACCGCCGGCGGCAGGAAGTTGTTCAGAGAAGAATGTTAATAATAATCTATATTCATTGATGCGGGTTGTCAACGCCTATTTTCTTCAGCCACTGATCCGGGAACCGGCCGCCGCCGTCCCCGGTCCATGTCAGCCGGTTTGGCCGGAATCAATACGCAAGGTGGAAAAAAGCGCACAGAAAACATTTTACCGGATCTCCATCCGTGGTAAGATACTGCTGCCCTCCGGCGGTGGCAGTTGTACCACAACGGGACACCACTCCAGGATCGTGCCGCCGGCGGGGTTCCGGGAACATCCCGGTCCGGACGGGCCGGAAGAAACTCTGCGCAAGGAGCACGCTATGCATCGGTTCAAAAAGATCCTGCTGGTCTACGACCCCTCCCCCTCGGGAGTAACGAGCCTGGCCAAGGCCGTCGACCTGGTGGAACGGAACGAGGCGGAGTTGACGGTCGTGGCGGTCATCGACGAAATCCCCAGGGACTACCGCATGCTCCTCACCGCCATGACCCCGGAAGAGATCATGTCCCTTGCCCGCAAAGACACCCTCTCCCGGCTGGAGGAATATATTGCCCCGTTTTCCGAAACCGGACGGGTCACCACCAGGGTGCTCGTCGGACAGGAGTCCATCGCCATCATCCGGGAGGTGCTGCGTAACGGCCACGACCTGGTGATGAAGACGGCCCGCGGCATGGGCGGCAAGCTGGGCATGCTGTTCGGCAGCACCGCCATGCATCTGCTCCGCAAGTGTCCCTGCCCTGTCTGGATACTGAAACCGGAAGAAAACCGCCGCTTCTATCGGCGCATCATGGCCGCACTCGACATCCTGCCTGCCGAGGCCGAGGAGAGCGGCCTGAACAAAAAAATCATGGAGCTGACCATCTCCATGGCAGAGATCGAGGGCAGCGAGATCCATATCGTGCATGTGGCCGAGAATCCGGACGACCATCTCCTCCTGGGAGCCCTGGATATCCCGCCGGAGGAGATCGGCAGGTGGTCCCGGGAGACCCGTAACATGCGCATCGGCAAGCTCGATGAATTCCTGGAGGAGTTCGACCTGGCCGATCTGCAGCACCAGGAGCATGTCCTCCAGGGCTGGGCCGACGAAGAGATCCCGCAGTTCGCCAACGAGTACAAGATCGACCTGCTGGTCATGGGCACTCTGGCCCGGACTGGCATACCTGGTCTGTTCATCGGCAACACGGCAGAGAAGATCCTGCACAGGGTGAACTGTTCGGTCCTGGCGGTCAAGCCGGACGGCTTCATCAGCCCGGTCACCCTCGATGAAGATTAGCGGCAGCACATGGCTCAAGATCTTTCTGCTCTTTGCCATGATCTCGGGCATCAGCCTGCTCCACTATGGAACCGAGCAGAACTGGCTCCGCTACCATGCCTTTTTCGGTGAGCTCTACTTTCTGCCCATCGTCCTTGCCGGTCTCTGGTTCAATCTCGAAGGTGCGCTGATCACCTCGGCCGTCATCACCCTCTGCTATATCCCTTTCATGATCTGGACCTGGGAGAACTTTTCCTCGGCCGACATCGACCGCATGGTCTCCGTTGCCCTCTACAACGGTCTCGCGGTACTGGTGGGCATGCTCAAACGACGGGAGACCGCAGCCCAGGAAAAACTGGTCCAGGCCGAAGGGCTGGTGGCCGTGGGCCGCTCCCTTGCCGCGGTGGCCCATGATCTCAAGGCGCCGCTGGTGGTCATCGGCGGCCTCACCCGCCGGGTATGGCAGAAGCTGACAGACGGCGACCCGGCCCGGGAAAAGCTGGCCATTGTCATGCGCGAGACAAGCCGCATGGAAAACATGACCAGAGACATGCTTGATTTCTCCCGGCCCCTCACCCTGCACCGTACCAGCGTTGATCTCGATACCACTCTCCGCAACAGCCTGGCCCTGGCCGGCGAGGCCGCCCGCAAAAGAAAGATCACCCTTGCCTACGAACCGGAACAGGAACTGCCCGAGATCATGATGGACGGCGCCCGTGTCGAACAGGCCCTGGTCAACCTGCTCCTCAACGCCATCCAGGCCTCACCCGGCGGCGGCACGGTTACCCTGCGCGCACGCCGCTCGCCCGACGGCGTGATCGTGGATGTGATCGATTGCGGCTGCGGCATACCGGCCGAACAGCGCCGCAAGGTCTTTGACCCCTTCTTTACCACCAAGAAGGAAGGAACCGGCCTCGGCCTGCCCATTGTCAGAAAGATCATCGAGGCCCACGGCTGGTCCATGCATATCCTCGACAAGGCAGACCGGGGGACGATCTTTCGCATCGTTATCTCCTGAGCCCGGGGACCTTCCCTCCCTCTCTGGTTGTCAGCCTGACATCGCCCCGTGCCATTGTGACAGAGCCTGCCTGTTCAGGGCGGACATTTTCCTTGAAATCACTAGACTTTTTCAACTGGCACGAAAATCGCTTAAACAAAGGCAAAACAACATGAAGCCCGACAGACAGGGCAATCAACCAGATATCCCAGGAGGAACGATCATGACCGCAGCAACCACCAGAACCCGCACCGCCACCCGCGTCAACACCCAGGCCGAGATCTCCAGGGGCACCGCCATCTCCCTGGCCGCCGCCGGAACCCTGGTCGGCCTCTGGGCCTTTGCCAGTCTCGCCGCCGCCATGGTCATGACCGGCAGCCCCGTCGCCCTGGCACAGGCATGGCTGGGCGCCGTCATCGGTGCCTGATCTCTTTACCCTGCCTTTGCCTCTCTCCGCCCCGGATGCCTCCCGCTCCGGGGTTTTTGTATCTCCAGGCATATTCCCCTTCCACCCTCCGGCACACCCTCTTTTCCCCTGTTGACCTGACAGGAATTCACCATTTTACTTCCAGGTAAAGCAGTGATACGAGAACCAGCGACAAAGCCAACCCCGCCGTAAGGCAGGAGACGGAAAGTCACGGATCTCGAGGAAGAGACAGCCGGACCGCCCTGGAACATGGGTGGTCCGGCTTTTTTTGGAACTGCTGCCAGAAAAAGGGGGAGCCATGGACACCATGAACAAAGCCGGAATGTTCTGTTTCTGCTGTCTGCTGGCACTTCTGACCGGTGCCGGGACTGCGGCCGCACTCAATTATTTCCATGTTTCGCCAAACGGGACCGGAACGGGCAGCCGTCTGGATCCGACCAATCTTCAGGATGCCCTGGACAGGGCAGGAACCAGCAGCACCGACAATTACATCTTCCTGCGACAGGGAACCTACAGAGGGAATTTTCATTTCCAGTCAACGACCGACAAGATACTCGATATTTCCGGTGGATGGAAAGACGACTATCAGGTTCAGGTAGCCGATCCGACCAAAACGGTCCTGACCGGGACCGGCCAGGACAGTGTTCTCAAGATAAACGATATAGACAACAATACCTTCAGCGGAAACATCCTGATCTCCCACCTCACGGTCCGCAATGGTCACGGTGAAATCGGCGGCGGGATTTATGCGGTCACAACACCGCCGGGCAGGATCACGATATCTGATACCATTATCGAGAACAACAGTGCCACTTCCCTGGGAGGCGGCTGTGCACTGATCAGTGTCGATCCCTCATTCAGCAGTGGTGATCGCGTCTTGCTCGAAAAGTCGATCATCCGCAACAACCGGGCCACGGGCTACATGGACGGCAACAGCCATAAGTACGGTGAAGGGGGAGGCTGCATCATCGCTGTCAGCTCGCACACCATGATAAACAACTCCCTGGTGTACGGCAACAGCGCCGGGACAGCAGGCACGTTCGGCGGCATTGGCGGCGGCCTGAGTCTCCCGGCCCTGGATGGTTTTCTAGCGATCGTCAACACCACCATCACCGACAACAGGGTTTACGCGCAAAAAGATAACACCGACAGTAGTGCGGGCGGAATAGCGCTCTATACTCTTGACCAGGCATGGGGACCTGCCGAAGTCCGGATTGTCAACAGCATCATCTACGGCAACCAGGCACTTGCCGGTGCCACCGTGGCAGACCTCCTGAACTTCCTCTCGAATTATCCGCCAGGCAGCAGTATCGGAATCCGGTATTCCGACATTGGTGAACTGGGAACATATGGCGGCGTCACTCCCGATCTCCAGAACACTCTACATGTCAATCCGCGTTTTTCCAGAACCGCGGCAACGCGCCTTTACCTGCTGGCAGGGTCCAGGTGCATTGACAGCGGCGAGAACATACCGGGCATGTCGCCTGTCGACCTGGCCGGCAACAGACGTCCCCAGGACGGAGACGGGGACGGAAAGGCGACCACAAACATGGGGTGCTACGAGAAGGTCGTTCACTATCCCTGGCACATGTTCATCCCGGCCTTCGTGTCCGGAAGCAGAAGATAACTCTGCTTTCTTCCTGTCACAGAACTCTCCCATCGCCAAATTCCCGGGCACTGTATCCTGGAACGGGATCATGCCATACCTCCGACATGCCGGCGCAGGAGAAAAAACCACAACCCCTGTTTGAGAAACAGGGAACAGGGGTGTATACTGGCAACAGGAACCGGTTGCCGGGAAAGAACCGCACCCCCGGGCAGGGGCTCTCCTGCCCGGGGGTGGGAGGGGCAACGGACCGCACCAGGCAACAGACCGCCCCCCCGGTTGTACACTGGAAGTATCGAGGTGTATCATGGGAAAAGTTATCCGGCTATTTGACCACAACGACAAAAACCACGTGGATCCGGCACCTGAAAAGGATGGTGAGCAGGATTTCACGCAACTGCTGAAAGCGGCGGTCTCCGATGCGCGGCAATGCGGGGAACGGTCTTCGCCCGGGGAGGATGAGGAAATTGCCCTGCTCGACGATGAGGCCGCAGACTTTTTCCGGAAAAGAATCCACTATCTCCTGATCCGGGAGAAGCTCCTTGAACCGGATCTTTTCCGGTGTACTCTGCACATCTCCCGGGTCATGGCCGACATGGTGCATGACGTGCCCATGAGCTATTTCGCCTCCGACTACCTGGTCGCCAGCGAAGAGGACAGCCGGCAGCTTCTGCGCGGTGGCGACCTCTGCTGCATGATCTGCATCTTTTTCGAAAAATGGGCCGACCGGCGCTCCATGCGGCTGGCGGATTACGAACAGATGGGCATGCAGCTCTATCTCCGTCACTTTGCCACTACCAGAAAAACCATTGGCCACTGCATGGCCCGCCATTTCCGCGACGTGGTCGCCATCAGCAGGGAGTGCATCCAGGAGATGTGACCACCTGACGGGATGTAAAGGGTCACAGGCACCTCATCTTCGCACGGTCGCTCCTGCCCGCATAGCAGGCTATTGGGGTCTCCCTGCGGTCGCTGACCTGCGGCCAGCAGCGCCTGCACGAACCTGCGGCACCTCTGACCGCTTACAAAAATGCAGTTGAAAAATCGTGACCTTGCATACCCTGTGATCAGTTACGACGGAATGGCCCTGTCCGGCGCCACATTTGCTTGACAGGGACCGGGATCCCTTATAGCTTAGAGCTCTTACGGTGTGGCAGCGGCGGGATAAAAGTCCAGCGGCACGCCATCCGGAGTCTTCGCTTACCTGCACGCGCTCACGGCTGGCCGCATAGCGGGCTATCGGGGTCTCGCTGCGCTCGCTTACCTGACAGCCAGCCGCGATCACGCACAGCTGACGCACTGGTGAACTTTTACCAAAAGTATCGGTCTTTTCAGGTGGTTGCCGATAGCGGTGAACTATTACGCGGCGGGCCACCGGGGCGTGCAACGGGCCTTTCCCGAAATAAAATCGCTCCCCGGATTCCCTGCCGCCATTTCCTCCCTCTTTCCGATCCGGCTCTGTTTCATGGACAACTGGCCGACATACCTGGTCCGCAACAGGGGAGCACTGGACCGGCACGAGCAGCAGCGGCTGCAGCAGAGCGTTGTCGCCATCGTCGGCTGCGGCGGCCTGGGCGGCTTTGTCATCGAGGAACTGGCCAGGATCGGAGTTGGCGATCTGCTGCTCGTGGACCCTGACAGGTTCGAGGAAAGCAACCTCAACCGGCAGCTCTACTCCGACCGGCAGTGCCTGGGCAGACGCAAGGCCTTGGTCGCGGCGGAGCGGGTCCGGCAGATCCATGGCCACTGCCGGGCGACCGCCCTGACCACCGATTTCCGGGACCAGGCCGACCTGCTGTCCAGCCGGGCCATGGTGATCGTTGACGGAGTGGACAGCCTTGAGGCCAGGAAAGACCTGGGCCGTCTCTGCAGGCGCGGCGGCAAACCGCTGGTCCACGGAGCGGTCAACGGCTGGTACGGCCAGGTGGCGGTCCAGCAGCCGGGCCGCGACCTGATCGGCCGTCTCTATCCCGATGGCGTCGTCCACTGGATGGAGCCCCCATCGGTGCTGGCGTGCACGGTCGCCACCGTGGCCAGCCTGCAGGCCGCCGAGGTCGTCAAGCTGCTTCTCGGTCGCGACTCCGCTCTCCGGGACAACTGGCTGAGCGTGGACCTGCTGCACACTGAATTCACTCTTGTTCCGGTGGGCTTTGGTACGCCGGTCACCATTTTCTGAGGGAAAAGTACCGCTATTTCAAAGTAGTTGCCCATACCGGCGAACTCTTACTTTCTGAGACCAGTTCATCCATGACGACCCCGCGCAACCACTTCATCATCTCGGTCCTGGCCCGGGACCGGGTGGGCATCATCCATGACATCACCAGGGTGATCCGCGACATGGAGGGCGACCTGGCCGACACCCGCCAGCAGGTGCTGCAGGGCTACCTGTCCATGATCCTCTGTGCCACCTTCCCTGCCCCGCTCCGGGCCGAAGAGATCAGGTCGCACCTGGTCGCCGCCGGCCGCCAGGACGACCCTCCCTTCGAGATTTCGGTCAGGCGGATCCCGACGCCGGAACCAGCCGGCACCGCCCCGCTCGCCGACACCTATGTCCTCACGGCCCGCGGCCAGGACCGGATCGGTTTTCTGGCCACCGTGGCAGGCTTCTGCGCCCGCCAGTCCATCAATATCCTCGACCTCTCCACCATGGTCTCCGACGGCTCCTACGTCATGATCCTGCTGGTGGATCCCGGACCGGACAGCCGCGTGGAGACGATCCGCGCCGCCATCAAGACATTCAACCGTGAAAACGATCTGACCCTGGTGCTGCAGCACCATGACATCTTCAGAGCCACCAACGAGATCAGAATGCTATGATTCGTTCCGAACAGATGCTGTCCACCGTGGACATGATCGAGAAGGAGAACCTGGATGTGCGCGCCGTTACCATGGGCATCGATCTCATGGACTGCCGCTGTTCCGGTGTTACCGCGACCTGCGAGCGGGTGCGGGCCAAGATCGGCCGCCATGCCGAGCGGCTGGTGCCGGTCTGCGAGGAGATCAGCGCCAGGTACGGCATCCCGGTGGTCAACAAGCGGATCGCCGTGACGCCGGCCGCCTACGTCGGCGCCGGCTTCGAGCGGGACGATTTCATCCGCCTGGCCCGTGCCCTGGACGGGGCGGCTGCCGAGGCGGGCGTGGATTTCCTGGGCGGCTTTTCCGCCAATGTGGAGAACGGCACCTGCGAGGCGGCGCGCCGCCTGATGCTGGCCATGCCCGCGGCCCTGGCCGAAACCGGCAAGGTCTGCGGTTCGGTCAACGTGGGCTCCACCCATTATGGCATCAACATGGACGCGGTGGTGATCATGGGCCAGGTCATCAGGGACCTGGCGGACAGCAGCGCCGACAGCGGAGGATTTGCCGCCGCCAAACTG
>JALSNC010000204.1 GCA_026987195.1 Desulfobulbaceae bacterium
AGTAGTCCGCCACTTCCTCCTCTGGAATCTCCGCAATACTGCAGAAATAGTCCACCAGTTCCAGGTCGGGCCGGTAGCCGAACTCCTCGAGTACGTCATTGTGCAGCCGGAGCAGGGAAGGCTTGGGCGAACGGGCGATCGCATTGGCGATGGACCTCTTGATATCCCAGTAGGGATCCTTTGGCCTTCCCCTGTCGTCAGGCGTCATCTTTACTCCTTTGGCAAGAGCAGGAACCAAGGGGGAGAACCATGCCGGATCACTTCTTGCCCCGGGAACGTTTCAGGACAATGATCAGGCTTTTTTTCAGCAGATTGACAGCATGATAGGCATGGTCGATCTCGTCGTTGGACCGGTCAGGCGGTGTATAGTCAAGGGTTGTGCTCAGCTTGCCGCGGGCAATGGCATTGGCATCCTCGGTCAGACGGGTGAGGCGCCTGATGATGAAACGCTGGGTGAAGAGAAAGTTGATGGCAAAGGCCAGTACCACCAGGGCGATGACAATGGGATTGGTGAGGATGGGCAGCAGCTTCTGCCAGCCGATGGAGGGAATCTTGACCGATACGATGCCCCGGATGTCACCCACCTTGTAGCCGAAGGCCTTCTTGTCGCCATATTTCTGGATCACTGCCGGCGGGGCGTCTTCAGGATCACCGTGGCACTTGAGGCAGCCTTTCTTGACAAAAATGGGACGGGCGTAGCGATAGATGCCCTCTTCATAGGTTTCGGTGAACTTCAGGCCGCGATTGCTCTTGAAGGTCCGGATGGCCTGCAGTTCGAAGGCGTCGGGCTTGTTGGCGGCCTGGCGGTAGTCGTCGCTGGTCACCAGGAAGGTCGCCCGCTTCGAGGTCTTGTTGGCGATGACCGAGAGCTCGCGGGTGGCCAGGGCCGGGTTCTTGCCGTAAAAGAAGCCGCCATGACCGTCCTCCGTCTTGGCCAGGAAATCGGGAAACCCGGGCACCAGCTTGTGGACCCACACCATGCCGCTGCCCGCCACCCAGGCCCGGAAGGAGATGACCTGGTCGGCAATGGCCTCGGCCTCGTTGCGCAGGACCTCGTTGCGCAGGGTCCCCAGGCCGGCGACAAAGGCGCCGATCACAAGGACCAGGGTGGTGAAGAAAATGATGCTGTACTTGGTCTGGATACTCGTTTTTCTGGCCACGATCTTCCCCTCTTTTTCTTGCTGTTGACGTTCTATCACCGCAGAACTTTAGACTTATATTGAATCTAATCACAGCGGTCCGGCAAATGCCAAGATCTTTTCTCAAAAAATATCAGGAAACGGCAACAGGCGGCAGGCACCGGCACCGGGGAAAAAGAGCGCAGCCTTTGCTTGTCTGTCCGGGGCCTGTCATGGTAAGGATAAGGGAGAACGACCATGGAGAGGGGATGTTTCCACGCTGTGCTGCTGAACATTTACCAAAAGTATTGCTATATTCTCGGGCCGTTGCCGATGCGGTGAACTATTTCCTTTCAGCATTTCGGAGTCTGCCATGCGTGATGTCTTGACCGTCTGTTGTTACTGTGGCTGTGGCTGTGGGCTGTACCTGCACGTCAAGGACGACAGGGTCGTCGGCTCCTCACCGAGCCGCAACCATCCGGTGTCACGCAACAACCTCTGTGTCCGTGGCTGGAACGCGCATGGCTTCATCCATGATGCCGGCCGGCTTGCCGAGCCACTGGTGCGGCGCGACGGACGTCTCAGGCCCGCCTCCTGGGACGAGGCCCTGCAGATCACCGCCGATGCCCTGGGACGTATCGTCCACGAGCACGGCAGCGACGCGGTGGGGGTGCTTGCCTCGGCCAAGTGCACCAATGAAGAGAACTATCTGTTGCAGAAATTCGCCCGCGCCGTGCTGGGCACCAACAACATCGATCACTGCGCCCGTCTCTGACACGCCCCTTCCGTGGCAGGTCTTGCCACCACCTTCGGATCGGGCGCCATGACCAACTCCATCAACGAGATCGAGCAGGCCCAGGTGATCCTGGTCTCGGGCTCCAACACCACCAGGACCCACCCCCAGGTGGCGCGCCGATTTTTCACGGCCATGGACCGGGGCGCCAAGCTGATCGTCATCGATCCCCGCCGCACCCGCCTCGCCCGGCACGCCCATATCCATCTCCGCATTCGGCCCGGCACAGATATCGCCCTGCTCAACGGTATGATGCGCTCCATCATCGACGAGAACCTGATCGATGACCTCTTTATCCAGATGCGCACCGAAAACTACACCACCATGCGCGATATGCTGTTCGGCATTGACCTGGCCCAGGCCGCCGCCATCACCGGCGTGCCGGAGAAGATGATCCGCCGGGCGGCCCGGATCTACGCCCAGGCCCAGCGCTCGGTGATCTGTTACTGCCTGGGGGTCACCCAGCACATCGCCGGTACCGGCAATGTCCAGTCCTATGCCAACCTGGCCATGCTCACCGGCCACGTGGAACAGGAGTTCACCGGCGTCGATCCCCTGCGCGGCCAGAACAACGTCCAGGGTGCCTGCGACATGGGCGCGCTGCCGGGTGTCCTCCCTGGTTATCAGTCGGTCGCCGATCCCGGCGTACGGGAGAAGTTCGCCCGTGTCTGGGGCGTCGAGCTGCCCGTGACCGCCGGCATGACCCTGCTCGACATGACCCATGTCCCTGACAGCGCGGCCTCCCTGCAGACAGCCACGCCCGCCATCCGCGCCATGTACATCACCGGCGAAAATCCGCTCCTCAGCGAGCCGGCCCTCAACAGCGTCAGGCGGACCTTTCATCAGTTCGATTTCCTCGCGGTCTCCGATATCTTCCTCAGCGAGACGGCCCAGGTCGCGGATGTGGTCTTCCCGGCCGCCTCCTTTGCCGAGAAGAGCGGCACCATAACCAGTTCCGAACGACGGGTGCAGCTGATGCGCAAGGCCATCGACCCGGTGGGCGACTCCCGGCCCGACGACTGGATCGTCAGGGAGCTGGCCCGGCGCATGGGGTATGCCATGGACTATGATTCGCCGGCAGAGATCATGGAGGAGATCTGTCTGGTCACCCCCATCTACGCCGGTATGTACCATGACCGGCTGGATCGGGAGTGGGGCGTGCAGTGGCCCTGCGGCGGCCGGGACCAGGAGGGGACCCAGTATCTGCACAAGTACAGCTTCACCCGGGGACGGGGCCGGTTCGAGCCGGCGCGTCACGTGGAGCCGGCCGAGCCCGTGGACAGCGACTATCCCTTTGCCCTGATCACCGGCCGGCTCTATTTCCAGTACCACACCGGCACCATGAGCAGGCGCACGCCGATCCTCGAGCGGGAGAGCGACCAGCCGCTGCTGGAGGTCCATCCCGAGGACGGCCGCAGGCTCGGC
Organism: Desulfobulbaceae bacterium; assembly: GCA_026987195.1. GTDB lineage: Bacteria > Desulfobacterota > Desulfobulbia > Desulfobulbales > Desulfobulbaceae > DRKI01. Next base: position 3,337 of record JALSNC010000204.1, read on the forward strand.
CTGCGGCAGGGCTGCCGGGTCACGGTGGTATCACGGCGTGGCCGCTGCCGTTTCGTGGTCGAGCTGACCGACCGGGTGGCGCCGGGCAATCTGTTCACCAGCTTTCATTTCGCCGAGGCGCCGGTCAACGAACTGACCGTGGAGGCCAGTGACCCCGTGGCCCGCTGTCCCGAGTACAAGGTGTGCGCCGTCCGGCTGGAGGAGGTGGAGACATGCTAGATTCCTTTGTGCTCGACAAGGATCATCTTCTGCCCCTGCTGCGCAAGCTGGGCAAGGACTACCGGCTCATCGCACCGGTCCGCAACCGGCACGGCGACACCCTGTTCACCGAGATCCACGATCTGGACAAGGTGGAGATCGACCTGGAGCACCAGCCCCAGTCCTCGCTGAAACCCTTTTTTTTCCCCCAGGTCGAGGTCCTCAGCCTGTATGGCCTGGACCGGGACGCGGTTTCCGGCGCCACCTGGTATTCCTTTTATCCCCAGCTGCCGGAGAACCGGCCCACGGTCTATTTCGGTGTCCGGTCCTGCGACATGATGGCGGTGATGTACACCGACATGATCTTTCTCCAGTCCAGCGAGTACGACGTCTACTATGCCCGGCACCGGGAGAACGCCATCTTCATCACCATCGGCTGCAACCGGCCCTTTGCCAACTGTTTCTGCAACGCCACCCGTTCCGGGCCCTTTCTCGAGCATGGTTTTGATATCCAGCTCACCGACATCGGTGATCGTTTCTTTGTCGAGACCGGACGGGCCCGGGGCGTCCGTCTGCGGAAACAGTGGTCCTATTTCTTCCGTGACGCGGCTGAGGAGGACAAACGGGCCCAGTTCCAGGCGGCCCTGGAGGCCCGCGGCCTGTTCAGCCGCCTGGTGCACGTGGACCTGGTCACCAGGATCCTGGCCCGGCAGAAGGAGCCGACAGAGATCCTGGCCGAGCTTTCCGCCCGCTGCCAGGACTGCGGCGGCTGCGCCTACATCTGTCCCACCTGCACCTGTTTCACCATCCATGACCAGGCCCTGGACGAGGATCGCGGTGAGCGGCTGCGCACCTGGGACGCCTGCACCTTCAGCGGCTTCACCAGAATGGCGGGCGGACACAATCCGGTCGATCCGGAACGGCAGCGGATCCGCAAGCGTTTTCTGCACAAGCTGCTCCATGACGTGGAACACCATGGCCGCACGAGCTGCATGGGCTGCGGCCGCTGCGTGGACATCTGTTTCGGCGGCGTGGACATCCTGCGTTTCATCGAGATGGTGAGCGAGAACGAAACCGAACCGGAGGAGACCCCATGATCCTTGATCCATCCCGGTATGTGGCGCCCGGTGTCAGCGGGCCGCAGGGCTTCAAGCCGATCCGGAAGAACATCTACCTGCCCGTGCCGGCGCAGGTCAGGGAGATCCTGGAGGAAAACGCCCTGGTCAGGACCTTTGTCCTCGAGTTCGACGACCCCCTGGTCAACCAGGAATTCACCTACGAGCCGGGCCAGTTCATGATGGTCTCCATGCCCCACTGCGGCGAGGCGCCCATCTCCTTTTCCTCCTCCCCCGGCCGGGCCGGCAGTTTCGCCCTGACCGTGCGCCGGGCCGGCCGCCTGACCTCTGCCATGCACCGGCTGCGTCCCGGCGATACCATCGGGGTCCGCGGGCCCTACGGCCGGCCGTTCCCCATGGCCGATCTGTCAGGCCGCAGCCTGCTGTTCGTGGCCGGTGGCATTGGTCTGGCGCCCCTTCGTTCGGTGCTCGAATTCTGTCTTGACAACCGGGACGATTACGGTGAGATTACCCTCCTCTATGGCTGCCGGACACCGGCGGACATCTGTTTTGCCGATGATCTGGAACAATGGCGGCAGCAGGGCGTCCACTGCCTGTGTACGGTGGACGAGGCAGACGACACCTGGTCGGGCAGGGTGGGGCTGGTGACGGAACTCCTGCCGGAGGCCGGGGCGGAAGCCGCGTCATGGCGCGCCCTGGTCTGCGGACCCGGGATCATGATCCACTTTGTCCTCTCCCGCCTGGTGGAGATGGGCTTTCCCCGCGATCATCTCTTCACCACTCTGGAGCGGCATATGAAATGCGGGGTCGGTATCTGCGGCCACTGTTTCTTCGATGAAAAACTGATCTGCCGGGAGGGGCCGGTCTTCTCCATGTCGGAGCTTGGGGACACGCGCAACCTGTAGCGCCGTAAAAGTTCGGCAGCACGCCACCTGCACGCGCTCGCGGCTGGCCGCATAGCGGGCCTGTAGCCGGCCAGCCGCGATCATGCACAGCTGAGGCACTGCTGAATTTTTACAAAAGTCCCGCCAGTTCAACGTAGTTGACGATGGCGGTGAACTATTACGTAGCGCCTGCCGGGATGCCGGGAGCGGAAATGACAGAAGGCGGCGGAGACCCGGTCTCCGCCGCCTTTTGCAGATTCAGGAAAAGGAGGTTCAGGTCGAGGGTTTCGGGGCCAGCGGACGCTCCACCTCTTCCCGTGTCGGGGTATTGCCCGTGGTGTTGACGATGATCACGAACAGGTTGTCGTCCTTGAAGAAGACCTGCTGCAGATCATAGTTGTTATTGGGCGCCAGGTCCAGCACCACCCGGATCTTGTCCGGGTTATGGTGCCTGCCCACCCGGATGGCCCGGACATAGCGGCCGTCGGCACTGATCCGGTTCTTCACCCCGGCGTCGGCCGTGGTGCCCTTGAAGTCGCAGACCACGCGCGGCACTCCCTCCTCGATGCCGAAGACAACAGGGGGATGGAATTCGCTGAGCTTGAAGAGGACCATCTCGCCGCGGTTGGAGCTTTTGTCAAAGCGGATGGAGTGGAGGACAGGGCCCGCCGTTGCGCCCGGTGTCGCTGTCCCGGCCCTGCCCGTACCAGGCTGTTCTTTTCCCGTCTTCCTTGCCGCCGGCACAGCCCTGGCGGTCTCCTTTTCTTCAGGTTGCCGGCCTGCCGGGGCCGTCTTTTCCCTGGCCTGAGGCTGCGCGGATCGGCCATCTTCACTGCGGGCAACAGGTGCGGCAGGTGCCGGTGCCGGTGCCGGCGTCCGGTTCGATGGCTGCGGTTGCGTGGCCCGAGGGGGTGCCGGAGGTGTATTTTTTTTCGCTGCCTGCTGCGGCTGAGCCTTTTTTTCCGCAGACGGGCCTGGTTTTTTCTCTGCAGGTGGTGTAGATGGAGATGTTTTGTCCGTGGGGGGCGCCGGTTCGGCACCGGCACGGAACAGGGTGACGACCAGGGAACCGTGGGCCTGGTCGAATTTCTGACGAAAATCGATCTCCCTGCCCGGTACCAGGTCCAGGACCACCCTGGTCTTGGGATCCGGCTCTCCGTGCAGGCCGATACGGATGCGGCGGATGAACCGGCCGCCGGTATCAATGGTCCTTGCCAGATTTGGCGCCACGGTGGTCCCGGCAAAATCGAACACCACCCGCGGATTGTCCCCCTTGATGGCAAAGACCTTGGGGATGTTGATCTCGTTGAGCCGGAAGATGACACGCTCCACGCCCGGGGCAGGTGTCTCGAAGCGGATCTCTTCGAGCCGGGGAGGGGTTGCGGCGACGGCACAACCGATCTGGACAAGCACGAGGGCGAGGAGGACAGGGATGCAGGCGACTAGTCGTTTCATTCGACCTCACGTTGGCTTGGAAGAGGATAAAAGTACCGGCCTTTTCAGGTGGTTGCCGATACCGGTGAACTATTGCGGAAGCGGATGACACGGGCTGCGGGGATAGCCATGCCCGGTCAGCGTCCCGGTGGTTCAAAGCAGTTGCCTATAGTGGTGCACTGTACCACATGCCCGGGCCGTGAGCGCGCCGGCCGGGCAGGACCGGCCTTTCCACCATATAGATTCAGAATTACATCGTCATTGCCTGGAATGTCAACTTATTTCAGGACAATCCGTCACCCTGCGGCCAGTGTACCGGTTCAGCAGGGAAGCAAGCGCAGCGAGATCCCGATAGCCTGCCATGCGGAACTGATCACAGGGTATGCAAGGGCATGATTTTTCAACCTCGTTTTTGTAAGCGGTCTTCCAATGACTGAAGCCATGAAACCGACACCATCCGACTGCCTGCAGATCGACCATATCCTGCCCCTGGTCCGCAAGCCCGGCCGCTACCTGGGCGGCGAGCTCAATGCCGTCAGCACGGACTGGCACCGGGCCGTGATCCGTTTCTGCCTGGTCTTCCCCGACCTGTACGAGATCGGCATGTCCCACCAGGGACTGCAGATCCTCTACCATATTCTCAACCGCCGGGACCGGGTCCTGGCCCATCGCTGCTATGCACCCGATGTGGACATGGAGGCCCAGCTGCGGCGGCACAACGTGCCGCTCTTCTCCCTCGAGGCCCGCCGGCCGCTTGCAGACTATGATGTCCTGGGCATCACCCTGCCCTATGAGCTCTGTTACACCAACATCCTCACCGTGCTCGACCTGGCCGGTGTTCCGCTGCGTGCTTCTGACCGTACCGATGCGCACCCCCTGGTGCTCGGTGGCGGTTCCTGCTCCATGAACCCGGAGCCGGTGGCGGATTTTTTTGACGCCATCGTCCTGGGCGACGGCGAGGAGGTGATCGTCGAGATCAGTGACATCCTCATGGAGGCCCGTGCCGCCGGCCGGTCACGGCAGGAGATCCTGGAGCGGCTCAGTGATCTGGCCGGCGTCTATGTGCCGGCCTTTTTCGAGCCGGTCTACCAGGGCGGGGAGCTGGTGGCCATACGATCCCTGCGCCGGAACTGTCACCGGGTCCGCCGCAGGGTGCTGCCGGAACTGGTGGCGTCGGATCTGCTCGCCCGCCCGCTGGTGCCGCTGGTCAAGCCGGTTCATGACCGGCTGGGCCTGGAGATCGCCCGGGGGTGTACCCGCGGCTGCCGGTTCTGCCAGGCCGGGATCATCTACCGGCCGGTACGGGAGCGCTCGGTGGCGGAGATCATGGAACTCGCCGAGCAGGGCATCGGAAGCTCCGGCTTTGACGAGCTGGCCCTGCTCTCCCTTTCCACCGGCGACTATTCCTGTCTGGGGCCCCTGATGACCCGCCTCATGGATCGGTTTGCCGGGGAATATGTCTCGGTCTCCATGCCCTCCATGCGGGTCGGAACCCTGACGCCCGAGATCATGGATCAGATCCGGCGGGTCCGCAAGACAGGGTTTACCGTGGCCCCGGAGGCCGGAACCGACCGGCTGCGCGAGGTGATCAACAAGGGGATCACCGAGGAGGACCTGCTGGCCACCTGTCGCGATGCCGTGGCCATGGGCTGGAATCTGATCAAGTTCTACTTCATGATCGGTCTGCCCACCGAGACCGACGAGGATGTGGCTGCCATCGCCGGCCTGGCGCAGAAGGCCAGGGCCATGGCCGGCCAGGGCCGCGGCGGCCGCATCCGGATCAATGTCTCGGTGGCCACCTTTGTGCCCAAGCCGCACACCCCGTTCCAGTGGCATCGCCAGCTGAGCCTGGAGGAATCGAAGGAGCGGATCAGGCGGCTGAAAAAGCTGCTGCCCCGGCGCGGTTTCCGTCTCAAGTGGCACGATCCGCACCAGTCGGTGATGGAAGGGGTCTTTTCCCGTGGTGACCGGAGGCTGTCGGCCCTCATCGAGACCGCCTGGCGGGCCGGGGTCCGTTTGGACGGCTGGTCGGAACACTTTCGCCTGGAAAACTGGCAGCAGGCCGCTGCCCGCTGCGGCATCGATCTGGACAGCTACCTGCGCGGCCGGGAGCCCGGAGAGATCCTGCCCTGGAGTCACCTGGAGAGCGGTGTGGACCGCGATTTTCTCGAACTGGAATACCGGCGTGCCCTGGAGCGCAGCTACACGCCGGACTGCCGTGTCCATGGCTGCCAGAAATGCGGACTGTGCGATTTCACGACCATTCGCCCCCACCTGTGCCGGAAAGGGGAGCAGACGCCGGCAGATCCGGCACCGGCCCCACGCCCGGCCTCGGCGCCCGAGCAGGGTTTCCCCTGCCGGATCCACTATTCCCGCCTGGGAGACAGCCGTTTCCTTGGCCACCTGGAGATGTTGCAGCTTGTGTTCCGCGTCCTCCATCGGGCCGGCCTGCCGGTGCTCTTTTCCCGCGGCTTCAACCCCTCGCCCCGGGTCTCGTTCAGCCAGGCCCTGCCGGTGGGGGTGGAAAGCCTGGTCGAGTTCTTCGATGTGGAACTGGCGCGGCCACTCAAGGATACCGCGGCGGCCATGGCCGAGCTCAACCGCCAGTTGCCGGCCACCATCCGCATCACCGGTATCGGTCCTGTGCCGCCAAAGAGCGATTCCGCGCTCTGCGCCAGCTACCGGATCACCCTGACCGAGCCGCCCCCGCATGATGCCGGCGAACGGGCCGCGGCCTTTCTGGCCAGCGCATCCCATCATATCACCAGGGTCCGCAAGGGCAGGACGCGGCAACTGGACCTGCGGCCGCTGGTGGAACGGCTCGAGCTGCAGGGCCGGACGATCCTGCTGGATCTGCGCCACCAGCCGGGTCAGGCCGGCACCAATCCCCGCCAGATCATGGAGGAGGTCCTGGGGCTGGACACGGAGACAGTCCTGCTGGCCAGGGTGCTCAAGGTGGCGCTGACCGGATGCGACGATTCCGGGCCGGCAAAGAGTTGAGAAATTATCCGCTTTACGGTAAAGACACTGTTGCCCGGGCCTGTATCTTCAGGGAGACGCACGTTCTGCCCGGATTCCGGAAGAGACACCCCGGTCCCCAGTGTCCTGACAATTCTGAAACCATGCCGAGGAGAGACGATGAAGAAGATTATTCTGCGTGAAGACGAGATGCCGACCAGCTGGTATAACGTGGCGCCCGACATCCCCGGCGGCCTGCTGCCGCCGCTGGACCCGGAGACCAGGGAACCCATGGGGCCGGAGAAACTCTCCGCCGTCTTTCCCATGGGCCTGCTGGAACAGGAGATGAGCCAGGAGCGCCATATCGAGATCCCGCAGGAGGTCATGGAGATCTATCGCATCTGGCGGCCCTCACCCCTGGTCAGGGCCTACAAGCTGGAGCAGGCCCTGGGTACAAAGGCCAGGATCTTCTTCAAGAACGAGGGTGTCTCACCTGTGGGCAGTCACAAACCCAATTCCGCAGTGGCGCAGGCCTATTACAACAAGCGGGAAGGGGTCAGGCGGCTGGCCACCGAGACCGGGGCCGGTCAATGGGGGTCGGCGCTTTCCATGGCCACCTCCAAGTTCGACATGGAATGCAAGGTCTACATGGTGCGCTGCTCCTATGACCAGAAGCCCTACCGCAAGTCGATCATGCACACCTTTGGTGCCGAAATCGTGCCCAGCCCCAGCCCGGACACCAGCACCGGGCGGGCGATCCTGGAAAAGGATCCCGATACGCCGGGCTCCCTCGGCATCGCCATCTCCGAGGCCCTGGAGGATGCGGCCACCAGGGACGATACCAACTATGCGCTTGGTTCCGTGCTCAACCATGTGATCCTCCACCAGTCCATCATCGGCCTGGAGGCGAAGAAGCAACTGGAGATCGCCGGTGCCTACCCGGACGTGATCGTGGGCTGCTGCGGGGGCGGCTCCAACTTCGCCGGTCTGCTGGCGCCCTTTGTGCCCGACTACCTCGAAGGAAAAAAGATCGAGTTCGTGGGCTATGAGCCGGCCTCCTGTCCCACCATGACCGCCGGCAGGCTGGCCTATGATTCCGGCGACGTGGCCATGATGACACCGCTTCTCTACATGTATACCCTGGGGCACGACTTCATGCCCCCCGGCATCCATGCCGGCGGCCTGCGCTATCACGGCATGGCGCCCATCATCTCGGCCCTGATCCGGGACAAGGTGGTGACCCCGAAAAGCGTGCACCAGCTCGAGTGTTTCGAGGCCGGCGTCCTCTTTGCCAGGACCGAGGGGATCATCCCGGCTCCCGAGACCACCCATGCCATCCGCGGCGCCATCATCGAGGCCATGAAGGAGCCGGACAATCCCAAGACGATCCTCTTCAACTTCTCCGGCCACGGCCTGATCGACATGGCCGCCTATGACAACTATTTTGCCGGCGTCCTCCATGACTATTCCTACCCGAAGGAGCAGATCGAGGCCTCCCTTGCCCATCTGCCCAAGGTGGACTGATCTCCACTGGCTTTGCCGGGGCTGCGGGACGTTTCTCCTCCTGCTGCTCATCTTCCTGCCGGAGCAGGCCGCGCCCGCGGCCTGCTCTTCTTTCGCCGGCCTGATCCGCAATGGCGGTGTCGGGGTGGTCGACCGCAGCGGCACGGTCCGCGGCTGTGAACTCGACACCCCCTTCATCCCGGCCAGCATTCTCAAGATCTCCACTGCCCTGGTCGCCCTGCAGGTCCTGGGACCGGACTATCGCTTCCGCACCGAGTTCCATGTCGATGCGGCCGGGGATCTCTTCATCCGGGGCTTCGGCGATCCCATGCTGGTTTCCGAGGAGGTCGACCTCATTGTCCGCGAACTGCGGGCCAAGGGGCTGCGCCGCATCAGGGCCATCTACATCGATCCTGCCCTCTTTGCCCTGGACACCGATGTGCCTGGCCGCGGTGACAGCGACAATCCCTATGACGCCGCCGTGGGCCCGGTGGCGGTCAATTTCAATACCGTGGCCCTGGTGGTCGCCGGCAGCGGCGCTGTCCGTTCCGCCGAGCCCCAGACCCCGACCCTGCCCCTCATGCGGGAGCTTGGCCGAGGCCTGCAGCCGGGCAGGTACCGTCTCAATATCTGCAAGGGACAACCGCGATTGCAACCGGTCATGGCCAGGTACACGGCAGAACTCTTCCGGGCCATGTTCCGGCGCCATGACATCGCCTGTGGCACGGAATGGGGCATACAAACGGTGCCGGCCGGCAGCGTGCCGTTCCATGTCCATCTCGAATCGAGAAACCTGCAACAGATCTGCGCGGCCATGCTGCGGTATTCCAGCAACTATATCGCCAACCTTATCTTTCTTGCCATCGGTGCGCAACGATTCGGCTATCCGGCCACCTGGGCAAAGGCACGCAGGACCATGACCGCTGAACTGGCACTGCTGCTGGGACCTGCTGCCGCGACAAGGATCCGCCAGGTGGACGGCGCCGGCCTGTCCAGGAGCGACCGGATCACGGTGCGGGGGATGCTGATGCTGCTGCAGGCCTTTCGTTCCCACCGCCTCCTGCTGCCGGAGCGCAGAGGAGTCCGGCTGAAGACCGGCACGCTCCGTGGTGTCTACAACCTGGCAGGTTACCTGGCCAACGGCACTCCCTTTGTGGTCTTGCTCAACCAGCCACAAAACCGTCGTTTTATTCTTCTGGATCGCCTGCGCAACCGCTATGGTGGCGGTTGATGAGAAACTTGTTGATTTACTGGCAGAAAGGGGGCTTAATGGAGGCGAGGGTATTCCGTAACAAAGGACGCCCCCTCCTTTTTCCGGGTCCTGTCGTGTACGCGATCCCAGGCGCCGCAGACCTGTCCGGAGGTGTCCGGTCGCCATCTTCTACCATGTTGCGCCAACTTCATGTCACGCTACTCTATCCGATCTCTTTGCCGTTGTCCCGGAAGGATCCTGTCGGTCGTTGCCGTGGTTGTTCTTGCTCCGGCCGACGGCCTGTGCATCGGCATCGCCCCGTGGGGGCTCGGTGAGGAGCAGGCCCACATCCTGATCTGGGGGATCGCGCTGGTGGATCTCCTGATCCTTGCCGGCCTGTTCGTTCTCTTCCTCCTCAATGGCCGTCTGAAAAGAGAACTTGTCCGGGGCCGCAGGGAGGCCCGTGTACAGGAGAAAAAATTCCAGGCCGTCTTTCAGAACCATCGCCACCTCTGTGGCCTCCTTGATCCACAGGGCAGGGTGGTGGCCATCAACCGGCAGGCGCTGGACATGATCGGATGCAGTGAAGACGATGTCCGGGGCCGACCCTTCAGTGAGACGCCCTGGTGGAATCATTCGGTGCAGGAGCAGAACCGGCTGCAGAGGGCCATCGCCGGTATCCGCAACGGTGGTGACGGCTGTTCCTTTGAGACTTCCCACATCGACGCTCAGGGCAAACTGCATGACATAGATTTTTCCATCACCCCCATCAGGAACGGTAACGGTCAACTGCGCCACATGCTGGCCCTGGGGCATGACGTGACCATGCTTCGTCACAGCCGCCAGCTCTATCATTCCTTTTTCGACAATACACCCGATCCGGTCCTCCTGCTTCGCGATGGCCGCATCGTGGACTGCAACCGGAAGGCGCTCAGCCTTTTCCGGGCCGATCCTGAGCAGCTGATCGGCCTGGAACCCGGCGACCTGGTGGAAGCGTGCGAGGAGGGTGGTTCCGGCGGACCGGGAGGGCTGGCCGGCGCCATCAGTGACGCTGCCGACGCCGGGGTGCAGACCATGGAGTGGAAGGCCAGACGGCTGGATTCCACCGTGTTTGATGGCCAATGGACCCTGATCCCCCTGCGGATCGACAATACCCTCTATCAGCAGATCATCATCAGGGATGTCACCAGGATCAGGGAGACGCAGCGTGAACTGGTCATGGCCAAGTATGCCTTTGACCACAGCGCTCTTCCCATTGTCTGGTATGTCCCCGGCAGAACGCTCAGGGAATGCCGTTTCTTTTATGCCAACGAGGCGGCCTGCAGGATCATCGGGTACTCGCGGGAGGAGTTCGTGCAACTTTCCATCGCCGATATCAGCCGGATGTGGACAGAGAAGAACTTCCGCGACATCCTGGATCATATCCGCCGCCAGGGCTCGGAGACCTACGAGACCCTGATCCGGCACCGGGACGGCCACGACATTCCCATGGAGGTCAATACCTCCCACTTCCGTCTCGACGATCAGGAATATTTCTTTGTCATTGCCGAGGAGATCAGCCAGCGGAAACTCCTGGAAGAGGAACTCCGTCAGGCGCAGAAGATGGAGGCACTGGGCACCCTGGCAGGCGGCATAGCCCACGATTTCAACAATATCCTTTCCGCCATCTTCGGCTATACCGGGCTGGCCATGCAGCGGCTGGACCGCGACAGTGAACCGGGCCGCCATCTGGAGCAGGTGCGCCGTGCCGCCGAACGGGCCAGGATGCTGGTGCAGCAGATCCTGACCTACAGCAGGAAGGGCGGGGAACAGCGCCATCCCATGGCGGTGGCGCCCGCGGTCAGGGAGGCCCTGCAACTGCTCCGTTCAACCATCCCCGCCACCATCAGCATCGAATCGGTTCTGGAATCCGATGGCCAGGTCATGGCCGATGCCACCCGTATCCAGCAGATCGTCATGAACCTCTGCACCAATGGCTACCACGCCATGCGTCAGCAGGGAGGCATCCTGCAGGTACGAGTGGTGGACATCGAGGTGGCTGACGAGGATGCCGGTGTCGAGATGGACCTGACACCGGGCCGGTATGTGCTCCTGAGCGTGGCTGACACCGGCACCGGCATGGATGAACAGACGCGGAAGAGGATATTTGATCCCTACTTCACCACCAAGGAGGCCGGCGAGGGAACCGGACTGGGGCTTGCGGTGGTTCATGGCATTGTTCGCAGTTACGGCGGCGTCATCCGGGTCACCAGCAGGCCGGGACACGGGTCAGTGTTCGAGATCTTTCTGCCCCGTGTCGACGACGGCGGCCGGAGCGGGACAGCGGCAGAAGAGCCGGGGCGGGAAATTGCAGGGGGCAGGGAACGGATCATGTTCGTTGACGATGAAGAGCTGATCGTCAGCATGAGCCGGCAGATGCTGAGCCGTTTCGGTTACACGGTGCTTTCTTTCACCTCGAGCCGGGAGGCCATGGCCCATTTCATGAAGCATGACAGGGAGATCGACCTGGTGATCACCGACCTGACCATGCCGGAGATGAGTGGCGTGGAGCTGGCGCGCCGGATGATGGATATCCGGCCGGATCTGCCGGTGATCCTCTGCACGGGCTACAGCGAGGAGATGAACCGTGACCGGGCCATGGCCCTGGGGATTGCCAGGTTTGTCCAGAAACCCCTGGTCATGGAGGAGATGCTGCGGATTGTACGTTCGGTGCTCGACCAGAGCTCAGGCTGAATCCCGGCCGGTCCGGCACTGGTCAAGAAACGACCTGACCTGGGAACTGCTCAGGTAGATGCCGGAGAGACGCCGCTCGCCGCAGACCAGGGTGGGGATCATGCGGACGGAATTTTTCCAGGCAGTGCGGGGATGGGCGATGATATCGATCTCCTCGATCTCCAGGTCCGGGAATTCCGGCTGCATTTTGTCCAGCGCACGGCGGACGAGCATGCAGCGCGGTCAGATGCCTGATTTGTAGAAGGTGATACGGCCTGTTGGGCGGGTCATGGCGTTCTCCGGTTTGTGGTGAAGGATTGCGGAACAGGTCCCACTATACCCTGTGCGTGCAGGAAGGGGAACCGCTTTCGTGGCCGGTGCGAGGACTTCCGCCTCACCCGCTGCGTGTCATATCACGCACGGCTGACGCCCATCTGCACTTTTACCAAAAGTATTGCTCTTTTTCAGGTAGTTGCTGATAGCGGTGAACGATTACGATATATGTGGTCGGACAAACCGATGTTTAGCCATCCCGTGAAGGGTCACGACTCACTGCCGCGGACAGCTAACTGTCCTGTCCCCTGACTTTTTGATACACCGTACTCTTCACCAGTCTCTTCCTGCGAGGTCTCCATGCTGGACACATTGTTTTTTCCCGAGAGTATAGCCGTGGTGGGGGCCTCCAGGTCTCCGGGCAAGGTGGGATATGATATCCTGCACAACCTGGTGGAAGGCGGATTTTCCGGCCGTATTCTGCCGGTCAACCCGGCCGGCGGCGAGATGTTCGGCCGCGAGGTCCTGCCGGATCTCGCCGCCTGCGGCCCGGGAATTGACCTCGTGGTGGTGGCGGTGCCCGCGGCCGCAGTGCCCGGGGTGGCCCGGCAGGCGGCGGATCTCCATGTCAGGTCCATGATCGTGATCAGCGCCGGTTTCAAGGAGACCGGCGCAGAGGGACGCGAGCTCGAGCTCGAGCTTGCCCGCATCTGCCATCACGCCTCCATCCGTCTCCTGGGGCCCAACTGCCTGGGGCTCATCAATCCGGCCGGCAACCTGAATGCCTCCTTTGCCGCCCGTATGCCCAGGGCAGGCAACATCGCTGTCTTCTCACAGTCCGGGGCCCTCTGTACCGCCATGCTGGACATGGCCGAAGCCAGGAACCTCGGCTTGTCGAAACTGGTCTCCATCGGCAACAAGGCCGACATCACCGAGGTGGATCTGCTGCAGGCCCTGGCCGCGGACGAGAGCACCGGCGTTATCGTCGGCTACCTGGAGGATATCAGCTCCGGCGACGCCTTTGTCAAGGCCGCGGAAGAGGCCAGCAACAGGAAACCGGTGGTCCTGCTCAAGTCCGGCACCACGGCCGCGGGCCAGCGGGCCGCGGCCAGTCACACCGGGGTCCTGGCCGGTCAGGACACGGCCTATGGCGCGGCCTTCAAGCGGGCCGGTATCTGCCGGGCCGATACCTTCGACGCTCTGTTCGATTATGCCACCGCCTTTTCCATGCAGCCGGTGCCGGCCGGCAACCGGATCCTGATCATCACCAATGCCGGCGGCCCCGGCACCATGGCCGCCGATGCCGTGGAGAAGGCCGGAATGCGGGTGGCCATCCTCGACCGTAATATCGCCACAGCCCTGCGTGCAAAGCTGCCGGCCGCCGCCTCGGTGGGCAACCCGGTGGATGTGCTTGGCGATGCCGATCCGGGCCGCTACGTGGAGGCCCTGCTGGCCGCCCAGAAGGATGCGTCCGTGGATGCGATCATCGTGCTTCTCACCCCCCAGGCCATGACAAGGCCGGCTGAGACGGCACAGGCCATTGCCGGGCGTATCGACGGGACCAAGCCGGTGCTGGCCTCCTTCATGGGGGGCAGGGATGTCCTGCCCGGCCGCCGCGAGCTGGCGGCCGCGGGCCTGCCCGACTACGAGTCTCCGGAACGGGCCGTGGCCGCACTCAAGGCCATGTACCAGTATGGGGTCTGGCGACGCCGGCCGCCCCGCCTGGTGACCCGGTTCCCGGTCAACCGGCGCCGGGTGGAGCGGATCATCTCCAGCCGTCTGCGGACCGGAAGGCTGCAGATCGGCGAGGTGAAGGCCAAGGATATCCTCCGTGCCTACGGCTTCCACGTCCTCGACGGTCACCTGGCCGTGACTCCGGAGGAGGCAGTGGAGGTTGCCCGCTTCATCGGCTTTCCCGTGGCCATGAAGGTGGTCTCGCCCAGTATCATCCACAAGACCGATCTTGGCGGGGTCAGGCTCAATCTCGCCTCGGCGCGCGAGGTCGAGGACGCCTTTGACCTGATGCTGCTGCGGATCCGCAAGCACGCGCCCGATGCCGAGATCGAGGGTATCTATGTGGAAAAGATGGCTGACAGCGGTCTGGAGGTCATCATCGGCATGACCCGGGATCCGCAGTTCGGGCCCATGCTGATGTTCGGTCTCGGCGGCATCTTTGTCGAGGTGATGAAGGATGTCACCTTCCACCTTGCTCCCATCACCGCCGACGAGGCCGTGCAGATGCTCAGGTCGACCCGTTCCTGGGAGATGCTCGAGGGCCGGCGGGGACGCAAGGGGGTCGATATCGGGGCCATTGCCGGCGGTCTGCAGCGGATCAGCCAGTTGACCACGGATTTCTCCCGGATCATCGAGCTGGATATCAATCCGCTGATCGTTGGCGAGCCGGGCAGTGATCCGGTGGTCGCTGACGCCAGGATAACCCTGGCCCGACCACCGGAAGAACAGCAGGCCAAGGGCCGGATGTGAGGAGGCAGACATGGAATATGACAGCAACTGGCAGGAAAAGTACGCGGACATGGTCACCAGCCCGTCACGGGCCATGGCCCGGCTGCGGCCTGGGCAGCGGGTTTTCATCGGCACCGGCTGCGGCGAGCCGCTGGAGCTGGTTTCGGCCATGACCGCCCGCGCCGGCGAACTGGCCGATGTGGAGATCATCCAGCTCATCACCAAGGGCGATGCGCCCTATGCCGACAAGCGCTATGCCGAATGTTTCACCATCAACTCCTTTTTCATCGGCTCCAATGTCCGCGACATGATCCAGGAGGGGCTGGGCAGCTACACCCCCATCCTGATGTCGGATGTGCCCCGTCTGCTCCACTCGGGCCGCCTGCCCCTGGATGTGGCCCTGATTCAGGTCACGCCTCCGGATCAGTACGGCAAGGTCAGCCTCGGCATTTCCGTGGACATTGTCCGCAGCGCCGCCGAGAACGCCTCCCTGGTCATTGCCCAGGTCAACCCCAACATGCCCTGGACCCATGGCGATTCCCTGATGGATATCTATGACCTTGATCTGCTGGTACCGGTGGACAGTCCGCTGATCGAGCGCCGCTCCCACCCTCCGCACGAGATCAGCAGAAAGATCGGCCAGCAGGTGGCGGCCCTCATTCCCGACGGCGCCACCCTGGAGTTCGGCCTCGGCCGGGTGCCGGGGGTGGGCAGGGTCCCGCAGGCGGTCATGGATTTTCTTCATCACAGGAAGGATCTGGGGATCCACACCGAGATGATCACTGATTCCATCATCAACCTGGTCGAGTCCGGCGCCGTGACCGGGGCGCGCAAGACCATCGACCGGGGGCGGATCACCACCAGTTTCTGCATGGGAACCAGGAAACTGTACGATTACGTGGACGACAACCCCCTGTTCCGGTTCCGTTCCACCGAGTATGTGAACGACTCCAACGTCATCGGCCGGCAGAAGAAGATGGTCTCCATCAACATGGCCCTGGAGATCGACCTCACCGGCCAGGTCTGTTCCGACTCGGTGGGCGGCCGCTTCTATTCCGGTATCGGCGGCCAGGTGGACTTCAACCGCGGCGCGGCCCGTTCCGAGGGGGGGCGGGCGATCATCACCATGCCCTCGGTGAACGAGGACGGCAGCCGTTCCCGGATCGTCACCATCCTGCGGCCGGGCTCCGGGGTGGTGATCAGCCGCGGCACTGTCCATTACGTGGTCACCGAATACGGGACCGCCTTCCTGCACGGCAAGTCGATCCAGGAACGGGTCATGGCCCTCATCACCATTGCCCATCCCGATTTTCGCGAGCAGCTCTTCCAGGAAGCGGTGGAGGCCCGCTACCTGCGGCCCGACCTGGCCGGTCTCGGTAACCGGTTCCTGGTGCCGGGGGAGGAGTCCATGCGGACCACCTTCCTGCTGGAGGACGGCACCCAGGTCAGTTTCCGCTCCATCCGGCCCACCGACGAGCCCCATATGCGGGACCTGCTCTACAACCTGTCCCGGGAAACCATCTATTACCGGTTCATGAGCCGGCAGCAGCGGTTCACCCACCGCCAGATCCATGATTTTGTCTACATCGACCATCGCCGCGACGTGGCCATCGTCGGCACGGTGCCCGAGGCCCATGGCGAGGAGATCATCGCCGTTGGCCGCTACTATCTCAACGAGCGGGACAACCGGGCCGAGGTGGCCTTTGTGGTCCGGGACGGGTGGCAGGGCAAGGGGATCGGTTCCTTCATGTTCCGGCACCTGGTCGCCATTGCCAAGCGCAACGGTATTGCCGGTTTCACGGCCGAGGTGCTGCGGGACAACGACCGCATGCAGAAGATCTTCAACCACTCCGGGTACAAGGTGCAGAGCCGTCTCCAGGAGGGAGTGTACAGTTTTGTCATGGATTTCTGACCGGTGGCCGGTCAGTTCAGCACCTTCCTGAGGACAGCGGCCACGTCGCCGACCTGGTAGGGCTTCACCAGGATGGCCCGGAAGCCGAATTTCCTGTATTCCGACACGGCCATGTCATTGGCATAGCCGCTGGAGACGATGAGGCAGGCATCCGGGTCCAGTTCCAGAAGGCGGCGCGCGGTCTCCCTGCCGCCCATGCCGCCGGGAATGGTGAGATCGAGGATGACGGCGGCAAAGGGATGGCCGTTGTCCATGGCATGGCTGTAGGCCTGCAGGGTCTCTGTGCCGTCCGCGGTCCCTGCGGCCTCGTAGCCCAGGGAGGTGAGGATGCCCATGCAGAGGGTCCGGATCATCTCCTCATCGTCCATGACCAGGATTCTTCCCTGGCCCGGTTCCGGCCGGGGCGGCTCCTGCGCGGCCTCCAGTCTGCGCTGCTGCGATGCCGGCAGGTGGATGGTGAAGGTGGAGCCGACGCCCGGCTCCGATTCCACCGAGATCACCCCCTTGTGGTTACGGATGATGGAATAACTGGAGGCCAGGCCCAGGCCGTTGCCCTCGCTCTTGGTGGTGAAGTAGGGATCGAAGATCCGTTCGAGGTGCTGCGGCGCGATGCCGGTGCCCTGGTCCTGGACCCTGATACGTACATAGGGGCCTGGAGGCAGCAGGAGCAGGTTGTTGTCAGCCAGGGTCACGTTGTCGGCCGATATGGTGATGACACCGCCCCCGGGCATGGCCTGGTCAGCGTTGATCAGCAGGTTGCCGATGACCTGGCTGATCTGGCCCGGATCCACCTCGGCCGACCAGAGATCGGCGGCGATCCGCAGCTCGTGGCGGACATTGGACCCGCGCATGGTGAGATCGGCGGCCTCGCGCAGCAGGCGGTCCATGGCGACCAGCTGCTTGACCGGGGCGCCGCCGCGGGAGAACGTGAGGAGCTGCCGGGTGAGGTCACGGGCCCGCAGCGAGGCCTGCTCCGCGGCCAGGAGATAGTCCCGGGCGCCGGCGTTCTGCCCGAGATGGTGGTGGAGCAGGGAGATGTTGCCGAGAATGGCAGTGAGCAGGTTGTTGAAATCATGGGCGATTCCCCCGGCCAGGGTGCCGATGGATTCCAGGCGCTGCGCCTTGATGGCCTCGTTTTCCAGCCGTTCCCGGTCAGTGATATCCCGGAACACCAGGACAACGCCGATGATCCTGCTGTCCTGGTCATGGATGGGGGCGGCGGTATCGGCGATCAGGTGTTTCCGGCCATTGCGGCAGGTGAGGATCCCATGTTCCTCCTGTTCGATACGCTGTTTTTTGCCGAGGATGGTCCTGGCCGGACAGGGCAGCCGCTCGCCGGTATCGCGGTGGACGAGTCGGAAGATCTCTGCCAGGGGATGGCCTGCCGCCTCTTCCTGGCTCCAGCCGGTGAGCTGTTCGGCAACCCGGTTGACAAGAACGACATTGCCCTCCATGTCGGTGGTGATGACCCCGTCGCCGATGGAGCGCAGGGTGACGCTGAGGCGCTCCTTTTCCATGGCCAGTTGCTGCTCCGCCTCTTTACGGGCCGTGATGTCGCGGTTGCTGCCCCGGCGGCCCAGGTAGTTGCCGTTGCTGTCATAGATGCCCCGGCAGACATGGCTGATCCAGCGTATCCTGCCGTCCCTGGTACGGATACGGTATTCAATGGGATTATGCGGCCTGGGGTCCTGGTGGTCCCGGAAGTGGCCCATGCAGATGGACCGGTCCTCCGGCAGGATGATTCTCTCGATGAGATCCTTCCGGCTCTGGAATTCCTCGGCGGTATAGCCGGTGATCTCCTCGCAGGAGGGTGAGGTGTAGACCATCCGGCCGTCGGTGGCGCGCCAGAAGATCCATTCGGTGGAGAACTCGCTCACCATCCTGAACAGGGCCTCGCTTTGCGCAAGTTTTTCCTTTGCCTCGCCCACCCGGACGACCATGGAGTCCATGGCCTCGACGATCTGCCGCAGCTCCCGGGTGTCGGTCCGGAGGCCGGGCGGCAGGAGAGGTCCTTTGTCTTCAAAGGGATTGATCCCTGCCAGGGCCTCGGCCAGATCACTGATCGGCCTGGCGAGGTAGCGGTTGATGAGCCAGTTGAGCAGGATGATCATCGCCAGCAGGGTGGCGCAGATGGAAACGGCCTGGATGGCCACCAGCCGCAGAATGTGGCGGATGATGACCGGGTAGGGGATGGCGGCATAGAAGGTCCAGCTGGGCGGCAGCTCGAGCTGCTGCCTGTAGGCCAGGTACCTGGTGTGGTCGAGGCGGAAGCTCTGCAGGCCGAAGCTGTCAGGCTCGCTCCAGTCGGTCATGGAGAGGCCGAGCCGGGCCCGGGACTCGACCAGGGACCGGTCCGGGTGGTAGACCACGGTGCCGTCGCCGGTGAGGATGAAGAACAGGACCTGGCCGCCGAGACCGGGGATACGGAAATGGCGGATCAGGTAGCGGACGTCATCGAGGTTTTTTTCAATCGCCAGGGTCTGGCCGTTGTCCAGCGGAAAGAGCATGGTGATAACACTCTTTTCCGTGAACATGGACTGGTGGACCGGGGAGATGGGGTGGCCCGCCCGGATCACCGGCATGTTGCCCAGGTCAAGCCCGATGAAGGATTCGAATCCGGCGCTGATGCGGATGATTCGCTGCTCCTGGTCGAGAACATAGAAGAGGTCGCCTGCAATGGCGGCCTGGTGGCGGTGGCGGCTGAGGAGATGCTGGACGGCCCCTTCCTTCCTGGCGGTAGCATCGTTGAGATAGCTGCGTATCCGGGACTGGTTCCTGGTGAAGTAGTCGGCGATGATGGCGGAGCAGGTGGTGGCGGTGGTGGACATCGCCTGGGCCAGGTTCAGTTTGAGCTGCCGCATCTCGACCAGGGCCACCTTGACCGATACCAGGACAAGGCCGAGGACAAAGAAGAGCGCCAGTAACCTGTTGACCCGCCGCGCCAGGGGCGGCGGGACTTTTGGCTCAGCCGTCATGGGCCATCCCCGGGTCCGCGGCTGGTGGCAGTGGCGGTGCAGGGTCTCCGGCCGGCGTTAGAACCTGTTCCGTGACAAAACGACCGTTTTTGACCGTGACCACGTAGAGGGGACGCTCCACGTCGCCGTCCTTGCTGAACCGGACGCCGCCGAGCAGGGTGGGAAAGGAATCCCCGAGCAACTGCTTCCTGATGGCATCGGCAGTGGGCGGGAAGGGAATCGAGCGCATGGCCCGGGCCAGGATCTGGATCATCTCGTAGCCCCGCATGGATTTGGCCGTGGGTTGTCGCAGGTAGCGTCTGCCGAGAAGACGGCTGAACGTACGGTACTGGTTATTGTCATACTCCGGCGCGATGAAGGTCAGGATCCTGATCCCCTCCACGGCCCTGCCGCCGATATGGATAAGACTCGGACTCTGGTCCCAGAGGGTGGCGTAGAAGGGGATGCGGCATCCGGCCTGGCGCAGTTTCTGGGCAACAATGGCGGTCTGGCGGTAGTTGGCGAGCATGACCACGGCCTGGGGATCGGCCTGGAGGAGAAGGGCGGCGATGCGGTTCCAGTCGGTTTCCTGCCTGGCGTGAAAGGAAACCCGGTGGATGGCGCCGCTGTAGTTTGCCGCGATCTGGCGCAGGTAGTCCTCGCTGAAGCTGGCATTGTCCAGGTCAAGCAGGGCGGAGATCCGGGTGATCCCCTGCCGCCGGAACAGGCCGGCCATGGCCCGGCCGTAGACGGTGGTGTCCACCGAGGTGCGGAAGAAGAGATCATCCCGGCCGCTCAGTTGGCTGGTCGCGGTATAGGCGGTGAACAGGAGGACGTTCTGGCCGGTCACCAGGGGGTAGGCGACCAGGGTGTTCTGGGATATGGAATGGCCCAGGATCACCACCACACCGCGGTTGATGAGGTCCTGGTCAACAGCGAGGATGTCCTCGGGGTCGTTCCTGTCGTCACGGACCAGGAGTTCGAGAGGATGACCGTTGATGCCGCCGCGGCTGTTGACCAGCTCCACGCCGAGACGGACACCGTCCCGTATATGCTCGGCAGCCGGACCACCGTCGCCGCTGAGGTTGATGGCCAGGCCGATGCGGATCGGCTTTTTTTCCCGGGAGCAGGACGGGGCCAGCAGGGCAAGAGCGAGGCAGAGGGTGGTCAGCAGGGCGGAAAACAGGAATCGGCGGGCATGAGGTTCTGAGTGCATGGGTCTTCCGACACCGCCGGCGACCGGGCAGGCGGCTGCGAAAATGACAATACTGCGAAAATATCCGTGTCTGCGGGCTGACCGGTACAACCGCCTCCGCCGACTCTCACCGGCCAGGGGGCAGTGCCTGACGGAATCCTTTCTCCCGCAATGATTTTCTCCTTTTCTATATCTAACAGGAAGAGGGGAAAAAGATCAAACGGGATCTGCTGTTTTCCGGTGCGGCTGGTGGCACCTGTACCGGTTCAGCACTGTCGGCAACCGCCTGGCCATACCGGTATTTTTGCTGGCATAAGTGACTGTTTCCAGCCGTTGGTCAGCAACGACTGTGTTGTATCCGTCCAGCCGTAACCTCTTTCGGGATGGCTGACCATCGGTCTGTCCGACCACAATGGTGTAAGCGCTCTCAAGGGCCGCAGATGCAGGCGCGCGCAGATGGCGAGCTGCTGAATCTTTACAGGCCTTGACCAGGCGGGAAAACCTGTCTATAAATGCTGTCGCGGATCAGGTGACAGGGGACAGGTGTCAGGTGCCAGGTGTCAGGGGACAGGTGCCAGGGGACAGGTGCCAGGGGACAGGTTCACCGGTATCGGCAACCATCTGAAAAGACAGATACCTTTACGAACAAACAACAAACGGACAAGCGCAGGTTTCAGACAATTTCTCAGACACTGCGCAGGAGCCCGCCCCGGGCGGCAACGGGTCCCCGGGTAGCGGTCCCGGGCGGCGTGTCCGGGGCCGGACTCCTGCCGGTTGCCACCAGGTCATCATGCGATGGATGCCCCATTCCGCCTAGTCAGCGATTTCACCCCTTCAGGGGATCAGCCCCGTGCCATAGAGCAACTGGTGCGCGGGATCGGCGAAGGGGTGCGTCACCAGGTCCTGCTGGGTGTCACCGGCTCCGGCAAGACCTTTACCATGGCCCAGGTCATCGCCCGGGTGCAGCGTCCCACCCTGGTCCTGGCGCCCAACAAGACCCTGGCGGCCCAGCTCTTTGCCGAGTTTCGCGAGCTTTTTCCTGAAAACGCGGTGGAGTACTTTGTCTCCTATTATGACTATTACCAGCCCGAGGCCTATATCCCTGCCTCGGACACCTATATCGAAAAGGATTCCTCCATCAACGATGCCATCGACAAGATGCGCCACTCGGCCACCCGTTCCCTGCTGACCCGGCGGGATGTGCTCATCGTGGCCTCGGTCTCCTGTATCTACGGTCTCGGTTCACCGGAGGAGTACCGCAGGATGCATCTCTTCCTCCGGGTCGGTGAAGACTGTCCCATGGAAGATGTGCAGCGCCGCCTGGTCTTCATGCTCTATGAACGTAACGAGATGTCGTTTCACCGGGGCACCTTCCGGGTCCGCGGCGATGTGATCGATATCTTTCCGGTGCACGAGGAGGAGCGGGCGGTGCGGGTGGAGTTCTTCGGTGACACCATCGAGGCCATCACCATCATTGATCCCCTGCGCGGCGTGGTGCTGGAGGATATGGAGGAACTGACCGTGTTTCCCGGCAGCCACTTTGTCACCGGCAGGGACAACCTGCAGCGGGCCATGCGGTCGATCCGGGAGGAGCTGCGGCAGCGGCTGGACGAACTGCAGGCCAAAGGCAGGCTCCTCGAGGCCCAGCGCCTGGAGCAGCGGACCATGTTCGACCTGGAGATGATCGGCGAACTCGGCTACTGCAACGGCATCGAGAACTACAGCCGCCATCTCACCGGCAAACCGCCCGGGGTGGCCCCGCCCAACCTGCTGGACTACTTTCCCGAGGACTACCTGATGATCATCGACGAGTCGCATATCGCCGTGCCCCAGATCGGTGGCATGTACAACGGCGACCGCTCGCGCAAGCAGACCCTGGTGGACTACGGATTCCGCCTGCCCTCGGCCCTGGACAACCGGCCGCTGCGGTTCGACGAATTCGAGCGCCGGCTCCACCAGGTGGTCTATGTCTCGGCCACCCCGGGCGACTATGAGCTGGAAAAGGCTGAGGGCCATGTGGTGGAACAGCTCATCAGGCCCACGGGTCTGCTCGACCCGCGCGTCGAGGTACGGCCTGCGTCGAACCAGGTCGATGATCTGCTGGAGGAAATCCGGCTGCGCAGCGAACGGAACGAGGCGGTCCTGGTCACCACCCTCACCAAGCGCATGGCCGAGGACCTGACCGAGTATTATGAGAATGCCGGCGTCCGTGTCCGCTATCTCCACTCGGATATCAAGACCCTGGAACGGGTTGAGCTGATCCGGGCCCTGCGCCGGGACGAGTTCAATGTCCTGATCGGCATCAACCTGCTGCGCGAGGGGCTCGATATTCCCGAGGTCTCCCTGGTGGCCATCCTGGACGCCGACAAGGAGGGATTCCTGCGGTCCCGGCGCTCCCTGGTCCAGACCTGCGGCCGGGCAGCCCGCAACGCCGACGGCCTGGTCATCCTCTATGGTGATGCCATCACTCCCTCCATGCAGTACACCATCGATGAGACCAACCGGCGGCGGTCGATCCAGGACGCCTACAACAGGGAACACGGCATCGAGCCCAGAACCATCATCTCGGCGATCAAGGATTCCATGGACCAGCATCTCCGTGCCTCGGGCTGGACCGGTGAGCCGACGCTGTACGATGTCGGGCAGAACGGCGTGACGACTGCTGCGGCGGCCGAACCGACGGTTACCTACAGCAACCTGGATGAGCTGCGCCGGGAGATCAGGGCCCTGGAAAAGAAGATGCACGAGGCAGCGGACAGGCTGGCCTTTGAGGAGGCTGCCGCCTACCGGGATCAGATCAAGGAACTGCAGATGCTGGAGCTGGAAGTTGGCTGACCTGCTCTACAGGGCGTCCCTTGCCGTGGTGCCGCCACTTTACGTGGCAGCATCGACGCTCCTGTTCTCCACCTGCCGCCTGGAAGTGGAGAATCCGGAGGTCCTGGAGGAGCTGCTCTCTGCCGGCGGCGGCATTGCCGTGTTCTGGCATTATTCTTTTCTCTATATTTTTTACCACCTGCGAAGGTGTCCTGGCGTGGTGATGGTCAGCGCCAGCCGCGACGGTGAATACATCGCCCGGGTGGCCCGGATTCTGGGATACGAGGCGGTTCGCGGCTCCTCCCATCGCCGGGGGGTCCGGGGGCTGAAGGAGCTGGTGCGTCACGTCCGGCAGGGAAGAAATGCCGGCGTGGTGGGCGACGGGTCACAGGGGCCGGCACGCAGGCTGCAGCCGGGGTGCCTGCTGCTGTCGGCAAAATCGGGTCGACCGGTTCTGCCCGTCGTCTGGGCGGCCAGCCGCTACAAGGCCTTTGCGAGCTGGGACCGGACCGTGCTGCCCATGCCGTTTGCCCGCATCCGTCTTGCCTATGGCCGGCCGCTGCAGGTTCCGGCCGGGATCTCGTCCGCGGAACTCGAAGAGTATCGGCTGCGGCTGGAAGAGGAAATGAATGAACTGTACCGGAAGGTCTGGCGGAGATTTGGCGTGGACGCCCACGACCGGGCGGACAGTGGCGGATAAGGAGAAATGGTGATGGATGAGGAGTTGGTGCGCAGCCTGGTGGTGGCGGGGCTGAGCGGCGGGTCCGGCAAGTCGGTGGTGACCGTCGGTCTGATCGCGGCCCTGGGCAGGGCCGGCCACCGGGTCGTGCCGTTCAAGAAAGGACCCGATTATATTGATGCCGGCTGGATGAGCACCGCGGCCGGTGCGCCATGCTACAACCTCGACCCCTACCTGATGGAGGAGCAGGCGGTTCGGGAATCCTTTTTCCGCCATGCGGCCGGTGGTGATTTCGCCATCATCGAAGGAAACCGGGGCCTCTACGACGGGGTCACCCCCGAGGGTGGCTATTCCACCGCCGAACTGGCCCTGCAGCTCGACCTGCCCGTACTCCTGGTGGTCAACTGCACCAAGACCACCCGCACCGTGGCCGCCATGGTCCTGGGCTGTCGCAGGCTGGACCCCAGGGTCTCGTTCGCCGGCGTGATTCTCAACCAGATCGCCACCCTCCGGCACGAGTCCATTGTCCGCCAGGCCGTGGAACAGTATGCCGGCATACCGGTGCTGGGGATCGTGCCGAGGATGAAGAAGGACATCTTTCCCATGCGCCACCTGGGGGTGACGCCGCATCAGGAGTATGGCGCCGCCGGTACGGCGGTCGGGGAACTGGCGGACATCGCGGAGAACAACTTTGACCTGGAAGGGATTGTCCGCCTGATGCGGCCGGTGGTCACCAGGGCCGCCGACCGGGTCGTGTCCCTGAATGGCAACCGGGTCACCATCGGGGTCCTGCGGGACCAGGCCTTCCAGTTCTACTACCAGGAAAACCTGGAGGCCCTGGAGAATGCCGGCGCCCGCCTGGTGACCATCAATGCCCTGGAGGCCGGGGAACTGCCGCAGGAACTGGACGGCCTCTATATCGGCGGCGGCTTTCCCGAGACCAGTGCCCGTCAGCTTGCCGACAATGTCTCCTTCCGCGAGTCGGTACGGCAAAGAGCGGAACAGGGTCTGCCCATCTATGCCGAGTGCGGCGGCCTGATCTTCCTCGGTCGTTCCATTGTTCTCGACAGCGCCGAATATCCCCTGGCCGGGGTCTTTCCCGTGACCTTCGGGATCTCAAAGCGCCCCCAGGCCCACGGCTATTCCATCTTCATCGTGGAGCGTGAGAACCCGTACTATCCGGTGGGTACCCGGGTCCGGGGCCATGAGTTCCGCTACTCCACCATAGAGCGCTGGGACGGTGATCCCGGGCAACTGGCCCTGAGGATCGAACGTGGAACCGGGTTTGCAAGGGGGCGTGACGGCCTGGTGAGGAACAACGTACTCGCCCTGTACACCCACGTCCTCGCTCCCGGCACCCCATCCTGGGCGCCGGGACTGGTGCGGGCGGCCGCCAGGTACAGAAGAATACGGGAGAAAGCGACAGAAAATGAAGAGTTATCATAAGGAACTCTGGTTCGAGGTGCCCACTCGCAGGGCGTTTATCAATATCACGCCGCAGGTGGAGGAGTGCCTTGCCGAGTCGGGTATCCGGGAAGGACTCTGCCTGGTCAATGCCATGCATATCACGGCCTCGGTATTCATCAATGACGACGAGGCCGGCCTGCACCACGATTACGAGGTCTGGCTGGAACGACTGGCCCCGCACGCGCCCGTGGATCAGTACCGGCACAACGGCTACGAGGACAATGCCGATGCCCATCTCAAAAGGCAGATCATGGGTCGGGAGGTGGTGGTGGCGGTTACCGGGGGACGGCTTCACTTCGGCACCTGGGAACAGATCTTCTACGGCGAGTTCGACGGACGGCGAAAAAAGCGGGTCCTGGTCAAGATAATTGGCGAGTAAATTGCAATACTCTGTGGTATCTTCAAACCCCTGCCACAGGAGTTGCAATCATGACCGCCCGTCAGAATCATCCTTTACCGGGAACCGTTTTTTCCTCCCCGGCGTTTATCCCCGCCGACCAGAGAAACCGTAACCTGTCCGGGATACCAACATGGCTCCCACCCTGGGCAGTGCTCCTTTGGGTTGCCGGAGTGTTTGCAGGGGTTCCACCGTCGTCGGTGTCGGCAGTTTCCGACATTGCCGCACTGCAACCGATGCTGCACCTGCTTGTTGGTGGCAGAGCAATGGTGGTGCCGCCCGTGACCACCACCTGCCAGCCTTCCGGCAGGGGCACCGACTATCCGGTGGGTCCGGGTCAGTCCTATGCCAGTCTTGCCGATGTTGACTGGGATGTACTGGGCCCCGGCGACACCGTACGCATCCACTGGCGCCCCCAGCCATACAAAGAGAAAATCGTTATTCGGACCGATGGCAGCGAAAGGGATCCCATCCGGATCTGCGGCGTGCCGGGGCCGGATGGCCAGCGTCCGGTTCTGGACGGTGACGGTGCCCGCAACGATCCGGACGACGCGCAGGCCTACGGCACCTACGCCCCCATGGAAGGGCTGGCCATGGTCATGATCTGGAATCGCGATTATGACCGCAAGGTCCACAATATTGTCATCGACGGACTCCATATCAGGAATGCCAAGAATTCGTTTTTCTATACCAGGATGAATGGCAGCAGGGATCGATACGGCGACGGTGCCGCCTGTATCCGGGTGCAGGCCGGGGACAATATCGTGATCAGGGACAATGAGCTGGAAAACTGTGGCAACGGAATCTTCACCATGTCGCAGGGATACAACGAAGCCCATCTTACCCGTAACATTCTCATTGAGGGGAACTACCTGTACGGCCATGGTCAGCCGGGCAGTTATCTCGAACATGGGGTCTACATCCAGGCCATCGGTGCGACCTATCAGTACAACCGCTTCGGCCCCAACGCGCCCGGCGCCGAGGGGGCGACGCTCAAGGAGCGGGTGGCCGGCTCGGTGATCCGCTACAACTGGTTTGACAGTGGTTCCACGCGGGTTCTGGATCTGGTCGAGGTGGAGGATGCCGCGCCCTGGTATATCGAGCAGGCCTACCGTGACTGGGCCGCAGCCGAAGGGGTGGACATCGATCCGGACCGTCTGGCCAGGGTTCAGGCCGCCGAGGCCGCCTACCGGACGACCTTTGTCTATGGCAACTTCATCCGCCATCTGGGCAGCGTCACCCCGGCCTCCAACCTGATCCACTATGGCTGGGACAATGATCCGGTCCTGGCCCGTCGGGGCACGCTCTATTTCTACAACAATACCATGTCCCTTCTCAACGATCGGGATGATGCCTGGCGCATCCGGCTCTTCGACATGTATCCCTATCCGGGCGGACCGGCCGCAGAGCGTGTCGAGGCTTTCAATAACATCGTCTATCTGGCACCCGAAACAGGAGGAAATATCCCTTCCTACCTCTGTTTCGGTCGTGACAGCGGCACCATCAGCCTGGGTGTCAACTGGGTCACCAGCACCTGGCGCAGCAGCGAGGCACAGGTCGAATGTTATCCTGATCCCGGAACCAGGCCAGTGGTCACCGGCACGGCCAACCTGGTGGATACCGATGGTGACCGGCAGCCCATTGATACGGAGACCCTTGATCCCCGGGATCTGGCGTCCATTCGGGATCGTGCCCAACCATTGCCTGCAGGTTCGGCGAACCATCAGGTGCGTCACCAGTATGTCCGTCACCTGGCCGGTGAGCGCAGGCCGGGGAATGGTGACCTGGGTGCCATGGAACTGCCATGATGCGGAGTGGTACGTGTCGCCTCGGCTCCAGCGGTTGGAAATGGTCATTGCTGGCCGGGAACATGATCTTCCTGACAATCTTTCTGATCGCATGCGGCAGTGGCCGTGCCGATATCAGGGATCAGGCCGGCGGGAGGCCGGATGCACGGATGAAAGAACAGAGGAACCGCCTGATCAACGAGCAGAGTCCCTATCTGCTGCAGCATGCCCGTCAGCCCGTGGACTGGTATCCCTGGGGCGAGGAGGCCTTTGCCCGCGCCAGGAAGGAGGACCGGCCCATATTCCTTTCCATCGGCTATTCCACCTGTCACTGGTGTCATGTCATGGCCCGGGAATCTTTTGACAACCCGGAGATCGCAGAACTCCTCAACAGGTGGTTTGTCTGCATCAAGGTGGACCGGGAGGAGCGGCCCGATGTCGATCAGGTGTACATGGCAGCGGTCCAGGCACTGAACGGGTCCGGCGGCTGGCCTCTGTCGGTGTTTCTCTTCCCGGATGGCCGTCCCTTCTACGGTGCGACCTACATTCCGCCCGAGGGCCGGTACGGCCGGCCCGGCTTTCCCGATATCCTCAGGGCCGTACACCGGGCCTGGCAGGGACGAAGGGACGAACTGCGCGAGACAGCCGCCGGCCTGATCCGGGCCATTGACACGGACAACAGCCCAGGCAGGGGCGGGATCAAGGCCGGCGCAGCCGACCGGGCCTTCCGCTCCCTGCGCGATTCCTTTGACCACGATCGGGGCGGATTCGGCACAGCGCCCAAGTTTCCCCGGCCCGTGGTTTTCGATTTTCTGCTCACCTACTGGCACCGCACCGGTGAGCGACAGGCCATGACCATGACCCTGGTCACCCTCGATGCCATGGCGCGGGGTGGCATTCATGATCATCTCGGTGGCGGCTTTCACCGCTACAGCGTTGACCGGTCCTGGCGGGTACCCCATTTCGAGAAGATGCTCTACGACCAGGCCCTCCTGGCCGACAGCTATCTCGATGCCCTGCAGATTACGGGTAAAGAACGCTACCGGCGGGTCGTTGAGGGGATCTTCGAGTATGTCCTCTCCGTGCTGCGGGATCCGGGAGGCGCCTTTTATTCGGCCGAGGATGCAGACAGTGATGATCCCTACCGGCCGGGTGCACATGGAGAGGGAAGATATTACCTGTGGACGGAAGAGGATATCGTCCGGACCCTGGGGGCCCGGCCGGCGGAGATCTTCAACTACTGCTACGGTGTCGATTTTGACGGCAATGTGCCGGCAGATCCGCAGCAGGAGTTCAGTGGCCGTAATATTCTCTTCCGCTGCCACACCGATGCCGAGGCGGCGGCCCGTTTCGGGATGAAGGAGAGGGAGATCGGCAGGAGCCTGGCGCGCTCCCGCCGGCTCCTGCTCTCCCGGCGGGA
>JALSNC010000205.1 GCA_026987195.1 Desulfobulbaceae bacterium
GCTGCGGCCCGACCTGGAACCACGGGCCACCGAGCACATCGCTGAGATGATCGGGCTTGTGCAGGAGCTCATCGACAGGGGCCTTGCCTATCCGGCGGGTGGTGATGTCTATTACCGCGTCAACCGGTTTCCCATGTACGGAAAACTCTCCGGCCGCAGTCTCGAGGATATGCAGGCCGGTGCCCGGATCGAGGTCAGCGAGAAGAAAGAGCATCCCATGGACTTTGTTCTCTGGAAGGGTGCCAAGCCGGGTGAGCCCAGATGGCCGAGTCCCTGGGGCGAGGGGAGGCCCGGCTGGCACATCGAATGTTCGGCCATGAGCCGCAAGTACCTGGGGGAGACCTTTGATATCCATGGGGGCGGCAAGGACCTGATCTTCCCCCACCACGAAAACGAGATCGCCCAGTCCGAAGGAGCCTCGGGCAAACCCTTTGCCAATCTCTGGATCCACCATGGCTTTGTCACCATCCGCGACGAGAAGATGTCCAAGTCGCTGGGCAATTTTCTCACCATCCGCGAGGTACTGGAGGCGTGGGATCCCGAGGTGCTGCGCCTGTTCATTTTTTCCACCCAGTATCGTAATCCCCTGGATTTCAGTGAAGCGGCACTTCTGGACGCGGAACTCGCCCTGGACAGGATGTATGAATGCCTGGCCAGGATCGCGGCGCTTCCGGAAGGCAGTGATGCCGACACCTCGGTGATCGGCAAAAAGGATCGCCGCAAGATGGAGAATTTTCGCGCATCTTTCGAGGCGGCCATGGATAATGATTTCAATACCGCCCGCGCCCAGGGGATCTTTTTTGAGCTGGTCAAGAGTCTGAACAAGGTCACCCGCCTGCTGCCCGCCACGCCCGCGACCGACGACATCCTGCTGCTGCAGACCGCGGCCGGCGAACTGCGCGAGCTGGCCGGAATCATGGGGCTGCTGCAGCGGGATCCAGTGGAGTACGTGGAACGGAAGAAACAGCGGGTTCTTGGTAGCCTCGATATCGGTCCGGACGAAATCGAGCAGATGATCGCCGAGCGAAACAGAGCCCGGGCTGAGAAAGACTGGCAGACCAGTGATGCCATACGCGACCGTCTGCTGTCCATGGGAATCGAGCTGCAGGACAGCGCCGATGGAACGACCTGGGACGTCAATCTCAGAATGATGGAGGAGAGGAAGAAAACGACAGCCTGAAGACCGCCACCTTGAACGCCTCAGAGCGAGGGAGGGTATCATGACTCGTCAAGCCGTTGTTGCCAGCCAGTTCTACCCGGGAGACCCTGCCGTATTGCGACAGACCCTTGAGTCGCTGATTCCTGCTGTCCGGGACAGGGAGGAGGCCCTGGCCGTTGTCGTTCCCCATGCCGGCTATGTCTATTCCGGCGCTGTTGCCGGTGAAACCTATGCCCGGGTGCGCATCCCCGAGACCGTGGTCATTCTGGGCCCCAATCATCATGGCCACGGCGAGGCCCTTGCGCTCGGCACCTCCGACTGGTCCATGCCCCTGGGGCCGGTTCCCGTCGAACGGCATCTTGCGGCCGCCATCCTGCAGCGTTCCCGCGTCATTGTCGATGATGACATTGCCCACCGCTACGAACATTCCCTGGAAGTGCAGGTCCCCTTTCTCCAGTACCTCCAGGAGAAGCTGAAGATCGTGCCCATCGTCGTCTCCCATGTCAGCTTCGACATCTGCCAGGAGGCGGCCCTGGACCTGGCCGCGGCGATCAGGGAATTTTCAGGGCCGGTCCTGATTGTGGCGAGCACCGACATGACCCACTACGAGTCGCGAGCCAGCGCCGGCAGCAAGGACCGGCTGGCCCTGGAGCGGATCCTCGCCATGGACCCCCACGGCCTGTATGAGACCGTGATCGGCAACCGGATCTCCATGTGCGGTATCATACCGACCACCATTACCCTGCTGGCTGCCATGGAACTCGGCGCCCGCCAGGCCGAACTTGTCCGCTATACCGATTCCGGAGAGGTGAGCGGCGACACGACCCAGGTGGTGGGTTATGCCGGCCTGATCATCAGGTGACAATCCGACTGGAAATATGCCCGGGCCCTGTGCATACCGGAAGATCTGCGCCCTTGATTTTCCCCTTGACATCTGCGGGCAATTTCTCTATTTTCTCTCTCACCTTCCACCGCGCTGGGGGATGGTCTAATGGCAAGACAGCAGACTCTGACTCTGCCTATCGGGGTTCGAATCCCTGTCCCCCAGCCA
>JALSNC010000206.1 GCA_026987195.1 Desulfobulbaceae bacterium
GCTCGGCACCCTTGCCCTGGGCCTGACCATGGGCCAGTTCCTCAGCTCGGCCATGGTCCTGGCCGGTATCCTGCTCTGGGGGTGGAGAACAAGGGTGATGGGGCCCGGGAAGATGGAGACTTGATCCTGTTCCCGTGAACGTCTACAGCATTGTGGCCGGAACAACCGAGGGTTGGCCATCCCGTGAGGGGTCAGGTTATCAACGCTGAAAAGGAGCATAGAGCCGGGTCAGGTTACCGCCCAGCCGGGTGGAGACCATCTTCCCGTATTCACCGACCAGCCTGTGTACTGCCGGGTCGGCATGAAAGACGGTGCCATAGGGCAGCAGCCATGCCAGGGAGTATGGGGTACGGAGGCTGTCGACCTCCTGGGGACTGGAGGTGACCTCGGCAAAGATTGCCGGATTCCCGATGCCTTCCACCACCCGGTCGACCAGACGACGGTAACCGGCCGTTTCCCCGGCCTGGAGATGCATGCCGTTGGCCTCGCCAAAGACGAGGATCATGGTCAGGGGCTGCAGGGCGTAGTTATGGTACAGCAGGGCCCGCGTCCGGCGCCGGAGCTCGTTGGGCAGATAGCCCTGGTCCGTCACCTGTTCATTGACCGCGATGCGCAGCCGGTTCCAGGCCCAGACAAAGAGATCCCTGCGGTCGAGCACCACGCTGGCGGCCATCACGGCCCAGCCCGCCCAGTAGTCATGGTTGTTGATATGCTTGAGATCGCGGCCGCTGTAGTCCTGCCGCACCGTCTCGGCCAGCCGGGTGAACCATGCCTCCACCGCTCTCACCTGCCGCGGATGGCCGGTCATCTCCTCCGGTGCCGCCAGGCTGACCTGCAGCCATGCCGAGGCTGTGGCAGCCAGCAGCCACTTGCGGCTGGCCATGCCGATCTCGTTACATTCCGTGTTCAGCAGCGCATCTGCAGCGGCCCAGGAGCTGACCTGCTCGAGAAAACATTCCAGGACACGGGGATCGCCGTCTGCCTCGACATACCGGTCCGCCAGGCTGGAAACCGTCTTCTCAAAATTTCGCAGGATCCCGGCGAGACGCTCATACTCGGCGCTGGCCTCCGGGTTGATCCTGTCCCGCGCCCGGTCACTGCCCCTGTACTTGCTGGGAAAGACCAGGGAGCCGGTATAGGGCGGCAGCAGGGCCGGACAGGCAAAGGTTGATGGTTGCGTGCCCGCCGGCGGCCGGTAATAGCCCGCCGGCGCATGGAGCGGGCCTGCGGGCTGATCGGCTTCGAGCATGTACCGGGCCGGCATCTGCGGGGCTGCCGCCGGCTTCTCCGGGCAGAGAAGAAAAAAGAACAGGAGCAGAAAACAGCAGATCGGTTGCATGGGGGCCTCGTTATCTGTTCAGATGCTGTTTCAGTGGTGGTCATCGCGCTTCCGGCGCCCCTGTTCACGGCAGATGGCAGCGGTGACCCGGAGTCCGTCCGCGAGACCGGGGGGCAGCTCCACGTCCATGGCGAGAAAGGTGGCCTGTTCCAGGCCGGGCTGGTGCCGGTTCAGTTCAAAGGTGAAGCGGCCGCCGAGATCGACGTTCCTGCTGTGGCGGATCGTCACCTTTTCCCGGCGGCCGTTCATGTACCAGAGCCGCGCGTCCAGCCGGTTCACGGCCGGATCGCTGAAGCGCAGGTCAATGATGTAGTCCCGGCCGGTGATGGGCAGGATCGTGCCGCCGCCGTTGAACAGGATCTCGTTGCTCCCGGGATGCAGGCTGACGCTGCGCCGCAGGAGCGGCTGCTGCCGGTCGCCGCAACCGTTTTCCAGCAGGGCCAGGGCCTGTTCGACGAACATGGCTTTCTGGAGAGGATAATAACCCGGCACCTCCCAGACAAGGAAGGCCGGCGGCTCCCGGCGGAAGTCCTCCGATGCCAGGTACTGCAGCAGGGCACCGTCAAAACCGGCCCCGGCTATGCCGTTGTTGAGGACATCCGCCTCCAGGTACTGGCGCAGGAACCCGGCAAAGTTGTAGTTGTAGGCGCTCCTGCTGAAGCTGGTCCCCACCAGGACCACCTGCGGTTCTCCCCCGTCGTCCAGCAGCAGGTCCTCGTCGCTGCCCGCAGCGGTGGTGGCGTATTCGTCGACGTACTGGAGAGGATAGTCCTGGCCGCAGATCTGCAGGGCCGCCCTCTGCAGGGTGCCGTACTTTTCCAGCAGCCCCGTGCGCCGGGTGATGAACTTCCTGTGATCCAGCTCCTGCCAGGCCGGCTGCCGCCGTATCGCCTCCGCCACCAGGCGGGCGGTTCGGCGGGCGCCATGGGGGGTCCAGTGGTGATCGCGCCGGAAATAGAACGCATTTTCCTCCTGTTCCGCGAGCAGGGCAGTCAGGTCGGGCACCAGGATGCCCTGCTGCCGCAACCGATCGAGGACCTCGGCATAACTGGCGGCAGCAGCGGTAAAATCGTAAGTGCAGTCCAGGAGCCTGTCCGGATGGACCAGCCCCCTGGTCGGCAGGTAGACAAGCACAAGCTGCACGCCTTTCTTTTTCAGCGCTTCGGCAAGACGGCCCAGATCCGCATATCCGCGATCGTCGGGCCCGAACGACTCCAGCAGCTCCTGATCGGTCCGGAACAGCCAGCCGTCCCTGCCCTGCACCAGGCGGGAGAACATCCTGAGGAAACCGGTATTGTAGACCTTCGGGTCCGCGGCCCGGGCACAGAGCGGTGGCGCCGGATCAATCCGATAGACCGGCGGCCTCACCGGCCCTGCCTCTTCCGCCCGGCACAGGCCGCACAGCAACAGGAACATGGCCGCCAGCAAACCGGCCCGCCCGCAGGGACAATGGCCTCGTCTCATCAGCCCTGTCCCCGGCGGACGCTGTTCTCCACCCAGACCACCACCGGCGCGTTCCGGTCTCCGCAGACGAAAAGGCTGAACATCCTGCCCCGTTCCAGTGTGACCTGCGGCGCCCTGGCAAGCAGGATTTCGCCGTCATAGACATCCAGTTCCACCTGCACCGGGTTGACCCCGCGGGCAGCGCTGGTCATGGTGGCGGTCTGCCGGAACACCGTCCGCTTCTTCCTGCCGGTCTTCACCGACAGGTGGTCACTGCCGCTCAGATTGTAGAACACAAGCCACGCCTTTTTCCGGTCCCTGAAGACTGGATCCTCGACCAGGGCCAGCCGATCCGGCAGCAGGACGGCGGTATAGGAACGGTCTGCGGCCAGGGTCATGGTCAGGGTGTGACCGTCCGCCCGCAGGGTTTTTTTGCCCGGGACGAGAAACCCGTAGGCAGAGGCTCCATAGGCCCTGTCCGCGCGCAGGACCAGTTCGCCCAGCCGGGCCTCCACCCCGGCAGAGGCCGTGGCGTTGAACAGCCGGACAAAGGCGGATCCGGCCGGAGCTCGGGGACCGTAGAGGGCCTCTTCTCCGGCACGGCAACCATTTCCCGGGATAAGGGAAAGCAACAGGACAACACAACAGAAACAGGCGGAAAGCTTCTTCATCACAGACTCCTTGGTTCAAGGGAAAGAAAGGGGATCATCGCTCCCGGCCCCGGCCGCCGCTCCCCGCCGACACCGCCTGCCGGCATGGGCAGGTAGCGCTCGGGGAACTCCCAGAGCACCAGTGCAGGCGGCATGTCCGCAAAATCATCGGAGCGCAGGTAACGCAGCATCGGTTCCACGGGTCCCTCTCCCTTTTCGGCGTAATTGACCAGGTCACGCCTCAGCTCCCTGCGCAGGGCACCGGCGAAATTCCAGCGCGGATCGGCGCTGTAGCTGGTGCCGACCAGTGCCACGGCCACCGGTTGCGGGCCGGCGAGCAGCAGGTCATCGGCGTCGTCGCTGCGGTGCCGCGTCTTCCGTTCCACCAGGATATCGGCCGGCGGCAGGAGGAAGGAACACCAGGGATCCAGGGGAAGATAGGCGAGAAGATCCCCTGCATGGGACCGGGGGGCAAGACGCTCGGTCACATACTGCTGCCGACCCGGCGGCAGCAGACGGTTGCGGCGGATGACCTCTGCCAGGGCATGGGCGGCCACCTCGGCACCATAGGGTGTCCAGTGGGTATCGGTACGGAAAAAGACCTGTCCTCCGGTCCGGCCGGCCGAGAGGGCAACACGCAGATCAGGCGCCGGTATGGCTGCCCGCCGCAGCATGGCCAGCAGACGGT
This sequence comes from Desulfobulbaceae bacterium, assembly GCA_026987195.1. GTDB lineage: Bacteria > Desulfobacterota > Desulfobulbia > Desulfobulbales > Desulfobulbaceae > DRKI01. Next base: position 4,121 of record JALSNC010000206.1, read on the forward strand.
CATACATCCGGACCTGGACCGGCGCCGGCCTGCGGCCGGCCACATACTCCGGGTAGATCCTGGCCTTGGCCGGCACCACTGCCATCACCAGGCGGATATGACGCCGGCCGAGGAGATCCGCCACCCTGGCGATGGTCTCCAGGTTGACACCGATCCGGCTGTCGGCCTGGGGATAGGTTCTGAACTCCTCGTCCGTGTACAGCCAGCCCTGCCGGCCGACGACCACGCCGGGTCTGCCCTCGGCAAAGAGGACATAGGCGATGGCGGCCCAGACATTGGTACCCAGGGTGCGGGCGGGGAACGAGCGGTCATAATACTGCTCAAAGACATGGGAGACCACACCATCCATGATCCGGGCACGGGAGGGGACGGAGAAGGAGGCCAGGCTTCGCAGCGACGGCAGGGACAGGGACAGCAGCATGGAGAGAAAGAGCAGGGAATAGAGGAGATGAAAGCGCCGGCTGGACATGGTGATACCTGGCCTCAGAACTGGAAGTAGAGAAAAGGTGAATAACTCTGCGCCGACAGTTTCAGGATCGACAGCCAGAACAGGGGCAGGAGAAGGATGGCGGCTGCATGGCGCAGAGCGGTCCGGCGGGGCAGACAGGGCAGGCGGGCGAGATCGATCCGCTGCCAGCAGCCGCCTGCCAGGATGAGGACCCAGGCAAGGAACAGAGTCGCCACCTGGAGACCGGTGATCTCCTCCCGGTAGAGCAGGCTCAGTCCCCTGCCGTCCGGGACAAACATGGCACCAAGCATGGTGCCCGCTGCACCCAGGTCTCCGGATCGGAACAGGACCCAGCCCACCAGGATCAGCAGGTTGGTGAAGGCGAGGCGGAAGGGACGGATGCGCCGCTTCTCCCGGATCGCGGTGCCGGTGGCCCGCTCCAGGGCCAGCCACAGGCCGTGCCAGGCGCCCCAGACCACGAAGGTCCAGTTGGCGCCATGCCAGAGACCACCCAGCAGCATGGTCAGGAACAGGTTGCGGCAGGTACGCACCAGGCTGCCCCTGTTGCCGCCCAGGGGTATGTAGAGATAATCGCGCAGCCAGGTGGAGAGGCTGATGTGCCAGCGCTGCCAGAACTCGGAGATGGAGTGGCTGAAATAGGGCTGGTTGAAATTTTCCACGAACCGGAACCCCATCATCAGGCCCAGGCCGATGGCCATGTCGCTGTAGCCGGAAAAGTCGAAATAGAGCTGGGCGCTGTAGGCCAGGGTCCCCAGCCAGGTGTCGGCCGTACCGGGTTGCGCCAGGGCAAAGGCGTGATCGGCCAGGGGCGCCAGGGTATCGGCGATGCATACCTTCCTGACAAATCCCTGCATGAACCGCGCCGCCCCCTCGGAGAACTTCTCCACGCTGTGGGTCCGCTGCCGGAACTGGCCCGCCAGGTCCTTGTAGCGGAGAACAGGGCCGGCGATCAGTTGCGGAAACAGGGCGATAAAGGCGGCAAAATCGACGAAACGGCGCGTGGAGGAGGTATCGCCACGGTAAACGTCCACCAGGTAGCTGATGGCCTGGAAGATATAGAAGGAGATACCGATGGGAAGGATGATCTCCAGGCTGCCCAGGGACTGCAGGCCCATGGAGAGCAGAAGCCGGTTGAGGCTGGCCACGCCGAACCCGGCATACTTGAAGCAGCCCAGGATGGCGAGATCCACGCCGATGCCGGCGACCACCCAGCGGCGGGCGCCCCGGCTGCGGCTGCCTTGCGCCTCGATCATCCGGCCGGCCAGGTAGTTCCAGAGTGTCACCCCGGCAAAGAGGAACAGGAAATCCACCCGCCACCAGCCATAGAAGATACAGGAGCCGATGAGGATGGTCCAGGAACGGTACCTGGAGGGTGTCAGGTAGTAGGCCAGGAGATAGGCCGGCAGGAAGAGGAAGAGAAAGACGTTGGACGAAAATACCATGGCTGCGCTCGGCTGAATACTCAGGGTTGCGGTGCGCCGGCCGGCACGGGTTCGATGGCCACGGCCCTGCCCGCGACCAGCAGGGAGATGATCTTTTCCTGCCAGGCCTGGAGGACGCCGGTGAACCGTATCCCGTTCCGGCCGCGCGGATAGGCCATGCTGACCCGGTACAGGGTGGCGCGCAGGGGGTTGTCGATCTTGAGGGGACCGTGCCGGTTGTCGGCCAGCACGCCTCCCTGGAGGACGAAAGAGAGCTTCTGAAAATGGGGATCCCTGACCAGGTCGCGGCCGGTGGCGGACAGATCCCTGACCATGCCGGCGACACCGTAGCGCCGGTTGCGCAGGACGATATTGTCGCGGAGATCCAGATCGACGCTGTTGCGCAGCATGATGCCGTGACGCCGGTTGTCCAGGATCACGTTGCCGCTGAGGATGTTGTTGTCACTCTCGTAGATGGCGATGCCGTCACCGCCGTTGCCGTAGATGAGATTACCGGCCACCACGTTTCCGGTGCAGTTCCTGTCCAGCAGTATGCCGGACAGGCCGTTGTCGAAACAGCGGTTGTCAAATATCCAGGAGTCCTGCACATCCCGGGACATGACAATCCCGTGTTTGTGCCGCGAGGCATGGACCCTGTTGCCCGCGATGATCAGGCGCCGCGACCGGTCGTGGGGATCGATGCCGTAGACGATGTTGTCGTGGTAGTCGTTGCGCAGGATCACCACGTCGTCGGCCTCGTAGCAGTAGAAACCATAGTAGATATCGGTGAACTCGGAATCGATGAGCCAGCCCGAGGGCCGGTGGTGACCACTGCTGCCGTCATCCCGGTTGTACTGGCTGAGGGTGATGCCGTAGGACTTGCTCCGGTGATAGCCCAGGCTGGCCACCCGCGAGGCGGCGATATAGGTCTCCGAGTCGCCCCAGGCCGTGATAAAGGGCCGGAAATCGTCCCTGCCGGCATAGGTGGCCGGGCTGTTTTTCATCTCGTCCCAGCCCGTGACCCGGGTGCGGATGAGGAACATGCGGCCGCCATTGACGAGAAAGGCGCCCCGCTGCAGCGAGAGCCGCAGTTCGCGAACGCGATCGTCCACCAGCAGGGTCGCTCCCGGTCCGATCACCAGGGGCAGGCGACAGATGTAGATGCCGGGCCCGCTCTCCGCGAACAGCTCCGGGCCGAGCCGGGAGGCGAGCAGGGCCGGAGTGGCGAGACCGTCCCGGAGGAAGATGGCCCTGGGAAACGAGCGCTGCCGACGGGCCCATTCCCGGATCCTCTCGCTGCGGCCGGCGGTGAAGTCCTCAAGGGCGGGCTGACGCCGCATGCGCTCCAGACTGATCTTCGCCTGTGGTCCCCGGCCGACGCGTTCCTCCACCGCGGCAACGGTGTAGCCGTCCAGGGCGGGCAGGGCAACCTGCTGCCGCGCCAGCCAGCCGGCCGGGATCTCCACGGCCCGGTAGGTGGTCCATGTGGCGGCCCCTGCCGCCGGCCGGGGAACGACACTGACAAGTGCCAGCATGAGCCCGAGGGCCACGGTCAGCAGAGGAGCGGGTTGTCTTTTCAGTTGCAGCATGACCGGGTCAGAAGTCGAGAAAAAAATCCAGGGTAAGGCGATAGAAGAGCGAGTCTTCATCCTCACCGTATGCCGCTCCCGCCAGAAGCATGGAGCTGCGCAGGCGCAGGTAGCCGCGGCCCTGGATGCCATGCCACCGCAGGGTGTCCAGGTAGCGGGTCAGACAGATGTCCAGTTCCCGGCCGATATCGCCGTTGCCGGGCACCACGCTGCCGGGCAGGAGGTCGGATCCGTAGGGCCCGTCAGGATCGTCGAGCCGCACGTCCTCGACCAGAACAACACCCTCGTACCGTTCATCGGGCCGGACCGTGGCGAACAGGGTGGCGACACGGAGATTGCTGAATTCCGGCCGCAGGAAATCACCAAACCTGTAAATGCGGCTGCGGCTGCCGGCGAAACGCGACCTGTTGCTGCCCAGACCGCTGGCGGTAAAAAGACGGGAGGTTCCTCCCTCGCCACCACCGCTGGCCAGGGCCCAGGCCGCACCGACGCGCAGGGGCAGGGCCAGGGGGAGTTGCCAGGATGCGCCGAGATCCACGGCCCAGGCATCCACATCCACCCGGGTACTGCCCAGGACCATATCGTTGTCCACCAGCAGATCCTCGCGGCTGCCGCTCAACCCCATCAGGGTCAACCAGTAGGCCGCCGGGCCCGCGGGCCCGCGGTCAGCGGATTCCGCCCGCAGGCCGTACCAGAGGAAATCTCTCCTCGTGCGCCGGCCGCCGGCATCGATGCCCTGGCCGCTGCCGGCCAGACGCTCCCCATCCCTCTGGTACATGACAAAACCGGCCAGCCAGTGCCCCGGCTGCCACTGCCAGCCCAGATTGCCATAGAGGTTGAACCGGCCCCTGTCCTCATCCTCCAGGTGCCAGCTGTCGGTACGCCAGCCGGCAAAACGGCGGGCGGCAAACAGATCGGCGCGCAGGAGGGTGGTATCGAAACGCCAGGCCGCGGCCTCGATATCAGTATCAAGGAAGATGCCGTCCCTGTTGCGCAGGCGCTGGCGGCCAATACGCAGAGACTCCCCCGGGTAGGGGGTCAGGCCGTCATAGTCCACCCAGAACTGGCGCAGACCGACGAAACCGTCGGAAACGATGTTGCCCTCCTCGCTGTCCAGCCGGGTAGTGGAGGTGGAGGCGAAGAGCTGACCCCTGGCGTAGAGGGTCCAGTGCGGTGCCACCCCGGAGCGGATCCACGGTTTGACATCCAGGTAGAGGCTCTCCCGGTCACCGGTCAGGCCGAGGCCGGGATCGGTGTCGCTCTCCACCAGGCCCGAGACCTTGATGCGGACCCCGTGGCCGGATGGCTCCACCCCCGGGTCGGTCGCCGCAGCCGCGGTAGTGACAGCCGACAGGAGGGACAGGACAATGATGGCAAGATGGCGTGCGCGGATCACTTCGATTGCTCCGTGGCATACGCTTGCAGCGGATGCCCTGCCTTCCGCCAGGCCTGTTCCTGTTCCAGGAGGGTCGCGGCCTGTCGCCGCTGCTTCGGTGTCGCCACCTGCCGCAGCCGGTCGCGGAGGGCTGCGCCCCTGACGCTTCCCTGCCCGGCCGCCAGGGAGGAAAAGACCAGTCCATAGACCGGATTGGCACGGATGCCACGGCCGCGGACGAACATCTCGGCCAGGGCCAGGTCGGCCCGCGCCTCGCCGGACCGGGCCGCGGCCAGGAGCAAGTCCAGGGCCTGCCGGTGATCAGGCCGGCCGAGATACCCCCGCGCGTAGATCCGGCCCAGATAGTAGTCGGCCGCAGGCAACCGGTGGGCCACGGCCAGGAAATACTGTTCAGCCCGCAACGGGTTCCGGGCCACCTGCCGTCCTTCAAAGTAAATCCGCCCCAGGAGGAGATTGCCCTGGTCCGGGTCAACGGTCCTGAGCTGCCTGGCCAGGGAAAGAAGACGACCGGGCCGGGCCAGGAACGGATAGTTCATGATCAGGTGCGCCTGGCGGACCAGAGCGCGGGGCTCTGCGGGCGTAACCGCTGCATACAGGGCCAGGGCACTCTTTGCCAGGCCGGGATCCACCCTCTCCGCCACCAGAGTGTCGGCCACATCCACTGCCACCGCAGGATCGAGGACGCCGTTCCCGACTCCCTGTTGCACCTGCTGCAGCAGCCGCTCCAGGGCCCGGCGACGGTCGCCTAGAAGCATCACCCGGACAAGATCGGCATGACAGGCCGGGACCCGATCCAGGTTCCGGCGGCAGATCGCCTCGATCTCCTGCAGATGATCGGCACAGGTTCCGGAGCCGCGGTACCAGGTGACCAGGCCATATTCCGGAACAGGGACGCCGCCGCTGCGGGCAGCGGCAATGGCCCGGTCAACATCCGTCCTCCGGACCAGGTCCGGATGGGCGGCATACATGGAGACCAGGGTCTGGTAGGCCCGGCCATCGCCCCGGCCGGTGGCCGCCAGCAGGAGCCGCTGCACGGTGAAAAAATCGTCTGCCGGCATCCTGTTGTCCACGGCCAGCATCCTGCCCAGGCGAAGAGCGGCCCGCGGGTCACGATCCAGGGCCTGGCGGTACCAGAAAACAGCCTGCCGGCGATCGGCATCCCGTTCCATGTCACCCAGATCGACCCAGGCGGCCGCATATCCCCGGCGACCAAGCTGCTGCAGGTGCCAGCGCGCCGTTTCCCGGTCGCCGTCGGCGGCCGCCCGCCGGGCCAGGGACAGATCGGGCAGGCGGACGCAGCCGGCGGCAAGCAGAAGACACACCAAAAGCGGCCAACCGCGGTACAGGAGGTTCATTTTCCGTAAGCGCTTACAGGAGCCGCATCTTTGCACGGTCGTGCCTGCCCGCATAGGTAGGCTATAGCGGTCAGGCATGCCTGCACAAATCTGCGGCCCCTGAGAGTGTTTACACCATTGTGGTCGGACAGACCGATGGTCAGCCATCCCGTAAGGGGTTACCATTTTCCTGCCAGCGCTGTCCCGGTCAGAATCGATCCGGCCAGGGTGCCGGGCGCCAGACCGCCGATGCTCACCTGGACCGGCCGGCCGATGAACCGGGCGGCAATGGGCTGATCCGGGACGATGCGGACCAGTACGGAATCAGTACCACTCTCGGCCACGGACGGAGACATCACCTGCGCCACCCGGCCGGACAGTTCCCCGGCCTGGCCGGCGATCCGCAGCCGCACCGGATCGCCCGGGGCGATACGCCCGCCCCGGGAAAAGGGAAAACGGGCCATGACAAAGGGTTGTGCATCCACATCCACCAGCCGGAATATCTCCTGGCCGCGGGCGGCGAACTGGCCATCGGCCACCAGTTGTTCCTGGATGCGGCAGTTGCACGGACTGGTGATGGTGCCCTTGAGCGTCTTGCGCAGGAGCTGCTCCACAGTGCCGGGCGCGGGGAGGTCGCCCCGCAGGCTGCCCCTGACCAGATCCAGGAGGGACGAACGGAACAGGGCCAGCGGTTCGCCCTGACCGACCTGTCCGTCCCCGCCGACCACACTCTCGAGAATGCCATCCCGGGGCATGGTGACGGTATAGGTGCGGGCGGTCACCGTGGCCGACTGGGCATGACCGACAAAGTAGAGATCATAGAGCCGGCCGCAGACCAGGCCGAAGGCCACCAGGCCGACACCGAAAAAGACCAGGCTCAGGAACACCGGCCGCACCCGGTGGCGCAGCCCGGATCGTTCCTCACCGGTACGTTTGCGGCGGGGCCGTGTGAAGTTGTCTCTTGCCAGGATGTCGAGGGTGTCATCCACACTCACCAGTTCGCCACTCAGAAACGACGTGATCAGGTGCCGCAGCACCGCCACCTGGCGGGGCTCCATCCGCTCAAACTCACAGCCGGTATCACCGGAATCTCGATCCTGCCAGCGGACCTGAAAACGAACCGGCAGGGAAAGGTCGATTGTGCCTACGCTGAAGCAGAGGGTGGCGGTGCACTGATCACCTGCAGCCAGGGAAAGGGCGGATTCCTGTATGCGGAAGCCGCCGGCGGACAGGTCGTGCAGCTCACACCGGTGTTCCTCTCCCCCGGGACCGACAAAGTGGAGAATGGCCGGAAGACGGACCCGGGCATACTGCCGCTGGGCCTCTGACTCATGGACCATATTCATGGGGGTTTTGTCTGACATCACAGGGGCTCCATCCGTAATATTGATTGTCCTCAGCCAGGGCCGGCATCAGACCAGGTTAAGCAGCAGAAAGAGAAAGACCGAGCTGGCGGCAAAGGTCAGGGCCCGGGAGGACCAGCGGTTGAACCAGGGTCTGAACCCGGTGTTTCCGGTCGCAAGCCGTGTCTTCTGCCTGGTCCATGACTGCCGGTCCAGACGAAAAAAGACATAGATCTTCATCAGCGAGCCGAAGATCTGGTTATAGTAGAGCAGCACCGGAAAGGCCGGCCCGACCCGGTGTCCGGAGGCGATGAGGAGCAGGACCAGCAGCAGGCGCGTGGACCCGATCCAGAGCAGGTAGATGAGAAAATAGAGGATCGAATACCTGACGGAGGCGATGACGGCGATGATCGGCGCCAGCAGGCTGGTCCACATGGAGATCCGCTGGTCCAGCAGGACATAGGAGGCAAACAGTCCGAGGCGCTGCACCCCGAGCTTCAGGGCCCGGGAGTTCTGGCGCAGCGAATTGCCATACCAGCGGAACATCAGCTGGCGGCTCGCCGGGACAAACCCGGGATCGGGCGGATGTTCCACCGTGGTGACCGAGGCGTCCGGAACATAGTAGGTATCCCAGCCAAGCCGCATGAGGCTGAACCAGCTCGACTTGTCGTCACCGGTGAGAAACCGGAAGTGGCCCAGCCGCCAGTGGTCCAGAGCATCGTTTTCCACATCATCGATAAACCCCGGATCGGTGACCACCACGGCCCGGAACAGGGACATCCTGCCGGTCATGGTCAGGACCCGCCAGGAGAGTGCCATGGAGCACATGGCGATCTGGCGCTGGGCAAATCGCAGCCTGTGCCACTGGGCCATGAGATAGCTGCCGCGCACCTCGCAGAACTCGTTGGTGGTCAGGGCGCCCACGGACGGAAACAGGCGGAAGAAGGGAACCGTTCTCTGTACCACCCCCGGGTCCAGGACCGTGTCGCCATCCACCACTGCCACCACCGCATCCTCATCGGGCAGGTCCCTGGAGATGGCGCGAAAGCCGTAGGCCAGGCCGTCCCGTTTTCCGGTCCCGGGGATGCGGACCACCACCAGGCGTACCCGCGACGGTGGCGCCTTCCGCCGCCACAGGGCCCGGATCAGCATCTCGTCAGCCAGCTCGACGATGGAGGCGACCACCACTGCCGGATACCCGCAGGCCACGGCTTCGTCGATCACCGAGCCATAGACCAGCCCCGTGGTCCCGGCATCGATGCGAAAACTGGTCACCAGGAGATAGACCCGGGACGGTGCCGCCGCATCTCCCAGGGCAAGGGCGCGCCTGCGATGCCGGGGGAAGAGCAGGTGCAGGAAGAAGACACCCCGCAGGTAGTGGATGATGCCGATGGAATACCGCCACATCCCGACTGCGCCGATGAGGAGGATGAAATGACGCGATCCCGGGGTGAGCACGGTCTTCGGTAACAGGGTGGCCAGGGCCAGAAGAATGGTAAGATACACCAGCCAGCCGGTGATGTTGTTGAAGGTGCGCAGCAGACGATTCATTGCTCACGGAGGAAACGGGCAGGGCAGCGTCACCAGCAGATCCCCTGATGGGTCTCAGTGGACGGATGCGGCAGGACACCCACCAGGTCCACCACCTTTTTCCCCACCGGCAGATCGTGGACCACCCTGGCGAAACTCTTGTCGTTGTTGCCGATCACCAGGACCTCGGCATGCGCCACCACCTGATCGAGATCATCGGTGAGCAGGGAGGAGACATGCGGAATCCTGGTCTCGATGAACTCCCGGTTGGCGCCGTTGACACGGGAATATTCCACGTGCCGGTCATAGATGGCCAGATCATAGCCTTTGCCGATCATCATCTCGGCCAGTTCGACCAGCGGACTCTCCCGCAGGTCATCGGTGCCGGCCTTGAAACTCAGGCCCAGCAGACCGATCCGCCGTCCACCCAGGGAGGAAACCAGGTCAAAGGCCTTCTGCAACTGGTTGCGGTTGCTGGGCAGAACCGCGCTGAGCAGGGGATGCTCCACATCAAGCCGGGAGGCACGGTAACTCAGGGCACGGATGTCCTTTGGCAGACAGGAACCGCCAAAGGCGAATCCGGGCCGCATGTAGTACTCGGAGATATTGAGCTTGTTGTCCCGGCAGAGGATGTTCATCACCTCCCTGCCATCGACACCGAGGGCCTTGGCGATATTTCCGATCTCATTGGCAAAACTCACCTTGACCGCATGCCAGACATTGCAGGTGTACTTGATCATCTCCGCCACCTCCACCCCCTGGCGGACAATTGGGGCATCTAGATGACGGTAGAGGGTCTCCAGGACATCGCCGGACAGGGGATCGAGCTCGCCGATCACGGTGATGGGGGGATTGCGGTAATCGTGGACCGCGGTACTCTCTCGCAGGAACTCCGGGTTGACGGCAACGCCGAAATCCACTCCGGCCCGCTTGCCGGAACACGACTCCAGCAGAGGAATGACCACATTCCGGACCGTGCCCGGCAGCACCGTTGACCGGACCACCACGGTATGACGATCCCTCTTGCGGGCCAGGACCTCACCGATCTGGATGCAGACCGCCTTGACATACGCAAGATCGAGGTCGCCATTCTTCTTGCTCGGCGTCCCCACACAGATCATGGACAGGTCGGTGTCCATGACCGCCCTGTCGATGTCCGCGGTTCCCCGGATCAGGCCGGCGGTCACACCCCGCCGGAGGAGTTCTCCCAGCTCGGGTTCGACGATGGGCGACCTGCCCTGATTGATCAGGTCAATCTTGACATCGGAGACATCCACACCGATGATGTGGTGTCCCCGGTCGGCAAGACAGGCCGTGCACACAGCGCCGACATACCCGAGTCCCAAGATGGAGATACGCATGATTATTTCCTCATACAGAAAATTTTCGGGTCGGCATGGGCAAAAGTGTCAGTATTGCAATGGAGTTGCCGCTCGATATGAACTGTTCCGACAGAGGGCGTGATCCGGTGCCACCGGATCACGCCGCAGGACTTCCTCGTGGAGGAGCACCTGGTCAGCAGGACTATAGCACTCCCTGTGCCATCAGAAGAAAATACCATTAAAACAATAAGATAAAAAAGAAACATCAGAACAGGACCGGGATTCTTCCCCCCAGGTTGTCACTCAACAAAGACAACCGGCAGGAAAAAAAGACTCTTCTCCCCGACTCTCTGCATGTTTCCCCAGTCTGCGGGAGGCAACAACGCGATGGTTCCAGGCACCGCATCGGTGCATGGAATTCCCACCCGCATGGCAGGTCGCGGAGGTGGCCGGAGGCGGTTGTCCCTGCATCCGTGCCGGAAGCGGGTCCGGCACATGGAAGGGAAACGATCACACGAGACTCAACCTGGCGATTTTCAGATCGTATACCGGCAAGCGCTGCCGCAGATTCGCGCAGGTACTCCTGACCTCTGACAGGTGAGCGCAGTGAGACTCCGAGGCGTAGCGATGTCGGACAGGCGGAGGCGTACAGGTAGTGCGTCGGATGTTGGCCGCAGCCGCTGCAACGCAGTAGATCGGACTTTTTGCAACGCCATCAAAGATGGGGTGCCTGTAAGCGCTTACACCACTGTGCCCGGAAAAACCGATGGCTGGTCATCCAGCGAGAGGGTACGCGGACAGGTGGAGGAGAGGGGAGGGTACCCGGTACGCATCGGAATGAGGGGAGAAAAGGATCAGCAACCGGTGGGAACGGGTAACAGTGTCGGTCCTTTCAGGTGGTTGCCCATGGCGGTGAACTCTAGGGGAACAGCGGGTGGATGGCGTTGCTGTCGATCAACGGAAAACCACGGCAGGCTTTTCCCCGACAACGGCAGAAGAGCACAACAGCAACAGCAAAAACCCCATTCACGGACATGAATGGGGTGGAAAGGTACTACAGATCCTGCAGGAAAGCGTGAACCGGGATGCAGCCGCAGCCAACCCGTTGCATTGCCTGCAGGGCGTACCCCCTCACGGGATGGCTACCCATCGGTTTGTCCGACCACAATGGTGGCAGCGCTCTCATGGGCCGCAGATTCGGATTCTACGCTTACCTGTGCAGGCGTGCCTGGCCGCAGGTAAGAGACCATAGGGAGACTCCGACAGCCTACCTAGCGGGCAGGCACGACCGTGCAAAGTGGTAAGCGAAGACTCCGTGCGGCTCCTGTGAGCACGTACCCGGCTACTGCAGCTTGTCGGCAAGATCCTTGCCCGGCCGGAATTTGACGGCCCGTCGCGGAGGAATACGCACTGTCTCACCGGTCTTGGGATTACGTCCGACCCGTGGTGCCCGCTCCACGATGGAAAAGCTGCCGAATCCCACCAGGGTCACCCGTTCCCCCTCCTGGATGGCGCTGGTCATGGATGTCAGCATGGAATTGAGTCCACGCTCTGCGGCAATCTTGCTGATGTTCGCTGCCTTGGCCAGGGAGTCGACAAGATCTTTTTTATTCATTCCACCCCTCCTGTTCCGGGTTTGATTGGCGGACGGCGACCACGCCGTAAAACCAACAGTACGAATAATGGTACTTAAACCCGGATCAGGAAAAAAAACAATTGGGGGAATTACCCATTTTTGACTAGGTAATTCTACCTAATCCATTGGGGGAGAAGCCATTACCATGATCCGGATCATTCGGGAACCACGATGGAATTGCGCAGAACGTACTTGATCAGGTCAACGGTGCTCTTCATCTCGAATTTTTTCAGGAGACTGGCCCGGTGGTGGTCGATGGTGCGGGGACTCAGGCAGAGGACCTCGGCCATCTGCTTGCTGGTATACCCCTTGATCACCATCTGCAGGACCTGCTTTTCCCGCTCGGTGAGCTGGACGATGGGAACCCGCCGCTGATCGCGAAAGGCGGCGATCATCTCGTCGGTCACCTCGCTGGAGAGCTGGGGAGAGACATAGGTCTTTCCCTCCCGTACCCTGCGGATGGCACTGAGCAACTCCGTGTCGGAGTCGTCCTTCATCAGGTAGCCATGGGCGCCGGCGGCGATGGAATGGTAAAAATACTGGCGGTTGCTGTGCATGGTCAGGATAAGGAGGAGCAGATGCGGATGGAGCTCGCGGATCCTGCCCATGGCCTCTATGCCGTTCATGCCGGGCATGGAGATATCCATGATCACCATGTCCGCCTCCCGGCGCTGCAGGAGTTCGAGCAGTTCCAGGCCGTCGGCCGCCTCGCCGACCACCTCCATGTCCCGGTCCTGACAGATGATGCTTTTGATCCCCTGCCTGATCAGGCTGTGATCATCTGCTATGACGATGCGAATCGGCGCCATGACTCACCTGAACTCGATACTGACCGGGCAGTGGTCCGAACCCGGCACCTCGTCGTGGATGGCGGCGGCAAGTACCCGGTCCCGGCTGCCGGGATCGACGATGAAATAGTCGATCCTCCAGCCGATATTCCTGGCCCTGGCGTCAAAGCGGTAGCTCCACCAGGTATAGTGGTCCGGTTCCTGGTTGAAACGGCGGAAGGTATCCACATAGCCTGCCCCGACAAGCTCGTCCATCCAGGCCCGTTCCGGGGGTGAAAAACCGGGATTCTTTTCATTGCCCGCCGGGTTGGCCAGGTCGATCTCCCGGTGGGCGACGTTGAGATCACCACCGAGGACCACGGATTTCCTTTCGCTCAGCCTGTCCATGAGCTCAAGCATGGCACGGTTGAAGTCCAGCTTGAAGTCCAGCCGTTTCAGTCCGGGGCCGGCATTGGGAAAATAACTGTTGATGAAAAAAAAATCATCATATTCGAGCAGCAGGACCCGGCCCTCCCCGTCCAGTTCCTCGCGACCCAGGCCATGGACCACCTCCAGAGGCCTGCGGCGGGAGAACACGGCGGTGCCCGAATATCCCTTCCGCCGGGCTGGATTCCAGTAGACATGGTAACCGGGCACCTTCTTCACCTCGTCGGGCAACTGCTCGGGCATGGCCTTGATCTCCTGCACGGCGAGGATGTCCGCGTCAAGCTCGTGCAGGGTGTCGAGAAATCCCTTTTTCAGCGCCGCCCGCAGGCCGTTGACGTTCCAGGAGACCAGCCGCAGGCGACCGTCGGCAACCGGCCGGGCGCTGCCGGCGGCCCTGAGAGGCGTAACGCCGATACGGGGACAGATCACGGCCAGGGGACAACGGTCACAGCGGGGGCGCTGCGGCCGGCAGATCTCCTGGCCAAAGGCCACCAGGAGGGAGTTGATCCTGATCCAGTACCGCTGCGGCAGTTTTTCCCGCAGCACCATCTCGGTCTGGAGCGGCGTCCGGGTGTGAACATAGCCCCAGATATTCATGATCCGGTGGACATGGGTGTCCACGCAGATGGCCGGTTTGTTGAAAGCCACCGCCACCACCAGGTTGGCGGTCTTGCGCCCCACCCCGGGCAGCCGGACCAGGGCCTCGACGGTATCGGGAACCCGGCCCTGGAACTCACGATTCAGGACAGCGGGCAGGGCGGCCAGGTAGCGGGCCTTGTTGCGGAAGAACCCCACCGGATAGATGATCTTCTCCAGGGATTTTTCGTCCAGACGCGCCAGCTCGGCCGGTGTCGCCGCCCTGGCGAAAAGCCTGCGGGCCGCGGCAGCCGTGACCTCATCCCTGGTCCGGGCAGAGAGGATAGTGGCCACCAGCACCCTGAACGGATCCCTGGTCTGGGCCGCGATCAGATCCACCACCGGCACCTGGTAGTTGCGCACTTCCTGCTCCAGGATGGCGACCGCCGTATCGATAGCAAAGGCCATGCGGGCTCCCCTGTCGTTCAGTACCAGTTCAGCAGCACGCCATCTGCACGCGCTCGTGACTGACCGCAAGCGGACTATGGCGGCCGGTCACCATCACGCACGGGTGACGCACAGATGAACTGGTACAAAAAGTCGGTATTCTTCAAACGTATTGCCGCCAGCGGTGAACTGTGACGTCGTTCTTGTCCGCAAAGGCGGCATTCCGCCAAGATGTTGTCCGGACCTCCACCCCTGCACCGTCCGCCGACGGCTGACGGCAAAAATCCCCTCTCCTGCAACAGATATCTCCCCACCAAGGGCAATGTACGGTAAATGAACGACAGCGTCAAGCAGGTGGCTGCCCCCTGGACATCTCCGCAAACAGGCATGATAGGTGCAACTCCCCTGCCAGATACGACAAAAGTGCGCCCGAATGCAACACTTATGTTGCAAAAACGACAAGTCCGTTGCACAATACACCACAGATCCGCGCACTGTCGCAGACAACGGAGAACCCTTACCACAGGAGAGGCCCATGGCCCGCCGCATATCCGACAAGGCAAAGATGCTCTTCTCCATGACTCTGCTCTTTCTCCTTTTCGGGGCCCTGCTCTTTTTCCTCGACCTGATGCAGGTGCGCGACATCCGCGCCGGCGGCGACCTGCCCTTCACCCTCTGGACCATGCTCACCCTGGCCTGCCTGCTCGTCGGCACCCTGATCCTGGCCAACAACGGCTTTGCCGCCGTTCAAAAGGAGCTGGAAGAGTGCCGGCAGCAGATGGAGAAGACCAGCCGGGCCCTGGAGGAGGCCCATGCCAACTTCAACGAGACAGTGGAGCGGCGCACCTTCGAGATTTCGGTCATCAACGCCTCCCTGAACCGGGAGATCGCCGAACGGATCCAGGCCGAGGAGGAGAGCAAGAAGCTGCAGCGACGGATGGAGCTGATCCTCGATTCCGCCGGCGAGGGGATCTTCGGGCTCGACACCGAGGGCAAGATCACCTTCACCAACAAGGCAGCGGCCAAGATGCTGGGCTGGGAACCCGGAGACCTGATCGGACAGTCCCACCACGAGATGGTCCACCACTCCAACGCCGACGGCACGCCCAAGGAACTCAGGACCTGCCCGATCCACGAATCGTTCAAGGAGGGCAAACGGAACTTCACGCCCAACGACATCTTCTGGACCAGGCGGGGTACGTTCTTCCACGTGGAGTATGTGAGCACCCCCATCATCGAGCACAAGCGACTGGTGGGGGCGGTGGTGATCTTCTCCGATATCAGCCAGCGCATCCGGGCCGAGGAGGAGAGGAAGAAGCTGCAGCACCGGATGGAACTGATCCTGGAATCTGCCGGTGAGGGTATCTTCGGCCTCGACACCGAGGGCCGGGTCACCTTTGCCAACAAGGCCGCCGGCCTGATGCTGGGCTGGACGCCGGAAGAGCTGGCAGGCAGGCCGCACCACGAGCTGGTGCACCATACCCATGCCGACGGCTCTCCCTACCCGGTGGAGGAATGCCCCATCTACATGGCCTACAAGGACGGCAAGGTCCACTTCAGGTCCGATGATGTCTTCTGGAACAAGGAGGGCGAGAGCTTTCCGGTGGAGTACATCTCCACCCCCATCATGGAGGACGGCAGGCTGACCGGCGCCGTGGTCGTGTTCAGGGACCTCAACATCTTCAACGAGTGAACGGTTCAGGCAATACTTTTCCCAGCCAGGAGCATCCATGCAGGAAACAACCGGAAAAACCGATGCGGAATCCAGCGCCATCCTGATCATCGACGACGAGGAGAGCCTGCGGCTGACCTTTCAGCTCTTTCTCCAGCGCCAGGGCTACGGACCGGTGATGACCGCGTCCGGTTTCGAGGAGGCCCTGACCACCATCTCGGAGAATCACTTCGACCTGATCATCAGCGACATCGTCCTTGAGGGGACATCGGGCATCGATCTGCTGCGCCGCATCCGGGAAATGGGTGTTGACTGCCCGGTGGTGATGGTCACCGGCTATCCCAACGTGGAGACCGCCTCCGAGGCGGTCCGGCTGGGCGCCTTTGACTACATCTCCAAGCCGGTGGACAAGGACACCCTGCTCAAGACCGCCCGCCTTGCCCTGCGCCAGTATCACCTGGAGCAGGAAAAACAGCAGGCCGAGAAGGAAAACCGGCAATACCGCACCTTTCTCGAGACCATCTTCCGCAGTGTCTCCGACGGCATCATCATCGTCGACCGGGACCTCAACGTGATCAAGATGAACGAGGCCGGCCGCAGGCTCTTCCAGGAGCTGGATCCCGAGGTCAGCGAGGGCGCCAACCTGCGCAACATCTGCCAGGCCGATGCCCTCTGTTCACTGCGGACCGACCCGGAAAAGGTCCTCCGGACCGGCAACGAGATCACCGAGCACAGGATCGAGTGCCGCACCGCAGAGAACGCCGCCAAGGTGCTCTCGGTCTGCATGTCCCCGCTCGATGACGGCCATGGCGGCTTCAAGGGCGTGGTGATCGTGATCCGGGACATGAGCCGCGACCAGCCCGGCCGCCCGGGACGGCGCTCGAGTTTCCACCGGTTCATCGGCCAGAGCGACGCCATGCAGACGGTCTACACTATGATCGAAAACGTGGGCAAGGTGGACACCACGGTGCTGATCACCGGGGAGTCGGGCACCGGCAAGGAGCTGGCCGCCGAGGCCCTGCACGAGGAGAGCCACCGCCGCAACCGGCCGCTGGTGAAGGTGGACTGCACGGCAATACCGGAGAACCTGCTGGAGAGCGAACTGTTCGGTCACCGCAAGGGCGCCTTCACCGGAGCCGACCGCGACCGCATGGGCCGGATCCTGCAGGCCGACGGCGGCACCCTCTTCCTGGACGAGATCGGTGATATCTCCACCATGATGCAACTGCGCCTGCTCCGCTTTCTCCAGGAGAAGACCTTTTATCCCGTGGGCAGGGACACGCCCATCCAGGTCGATGTCCGGGTGATCACTGCCACCAACGTGGACCTCAAGAAAAAGGTCGAGGCGGGCCAGTTCCGCGAAGATCTCTACTTCCGGCTGCGGGTGATTGATATCATCCTGCCTGCCCTGCGGGAACGGGAAGGCGACATCCCCCTGCTGGTCCACCACTTCATCGACCGGATCGCCGGCAAGGTGGGCAAGAAGATCACCGGCATCTCGGATCAGGCCCTCCACTGCATGGAGCGCTATCCCTGGCCGGGCAATGTCCGGGAACTCGAGCACGTGCTGGAGCGGGCCTGTGTCCTCTGCGAGGGCCCCACCATCTCCTCCAGTCACCTGCCGGCCGAGATCGTCAACTACCGTCCCCGACAACAGGAGGCGCCATCGGCCCGGATCACGCCACAACCCTCCCATGTCGCCGCAGCGACGACGTCCGATATCCAGACCCCCGTGCCCATGGAGGAGCGGATCCTCAATGCCCTGCGCAGGACCGGCGGCAACAAGGCCAAGGCCGCCCGTCTCCTCAACATCGACAGGTCGACCCTCTACCGCAAGATCAAGGAGATGAACATCGATCTGAGTGTGCTCGACCTCTGAGCCCTGCTGCCGGGCGACCCGCTGCGACAGTTGCGTAGCAACAGAAGTGTAGTCCATTGCCACACTTCTGTTGCAACCGCCTTCTCCCTCCGCCGTGACAATCCAGCCATGGCCCCCATCCTCCTGTTCCGGCCCAGCACATGACCGGAAAAACAACCACGGAACAACAACATGATACCTGCATTCATCAGGCAAACTGATGCAATGCATCAGAACTCTTCTCTTTCCTGGCATTACCTGTGCACCTTCCCGGAACAGAGTGGATAAGTCGTACCGGCAGGCAGAATATCGAAGCCCGGCACCATCGTGACGATGTCGCCGACTGCACCTGCCGCCGCCAACACCACTGCAGGAGATCCCCATGGACAGACACATTCCCCGGATCATGCTATTTCCCGAAACAGCGGCAGAGTTCGAGCGGATCTTTCCCGATGAGAAGACCTGTACCAGCTACCTCTTCCATGTGCGCTGGCCCGATGGATTCACCTGCCCCCACTGCCGCTGGCAGACCGCGGACATCCGGCCCTCCCGGACCATCGTCTGCCCTCACTGCGGCAACCATACCTCTCTCACCACCGCCACGGTCATGCACGGCACAAAAAAACCGCTCTGCTGCTGGCTTTGTGCCATCTGGTGGCTCTGCAGCAATGACAACGGTACCAGCGCCAAGGACCTGCAGCGACTGCTCCACCTCTCCAGCTATCAAACCGCCTGGACCTGGATGCAGAAACTGCGCATGGTCATGGCGTCCGCCGACAGGATACCCTGCCGGGGTACGGTGGAATGCGGCTGCGGTACGGTGGCGCCCGCCTGGGAACGGGACCAGCGGGCCCTGGTACTGGCAGCCGCCGAGTCCGTCCGGCCCGAAGGGATCACCGGCCGCATCCGCATGCGGATGATCCGGGAACTGTCCACCGAGACGATCAGGCTCTTTCTCCGGGACACGGTGGAGCCTGGCAGCAGCATCCTTGCACCCGGGCTTGCCGCCTTCCTGGGGGACGATACCCTCGAATCCGCCGGTCTCACCGCCGCGACCAGCAGCCAACCGGTCAGGATAACGGAGATTATCTCCAGCTTCGAAATATGGCTGAACAGGATCCACCGGGGCGGGGTGGCTCTCAAGCACATGCAGCACTACCTGGACGAATTCTGCTTTCGCAACAACTCTTCCCTTCTCCCGGACAGGAAGGCGGTCTTCACCGCCCTCCTTCAGGGCTGCATGGCCGGCAGGGCCAAACCCTACCGGGAGCTGGTACGCCAGCGGTGAACAGGAGAAGACCATGAAGAACAACGTGCAGATCGGACTCTGGCTGCTGCTGCTGACCGGGCTCGGCATCATCGTCTACAACATCTGGCTGCGGGAGACCACCTACCCGCCCCTGCCCTACACCCAGTTCCTCAGCGAACTGCAGCAGAACAAGATCCTCCGGGTCCACCTGCAGGGCGGCGCCATCAGCGGCGAGGACTCCGCCGGCCGCGACTTCACCACCTATGCGCCGGAGATCTCCACCCTGATGCCGCTGCTGCTCGCGCACGGTGTGGAGATCACGGCCGAGCCGCCTCCCTACGAGGGGGCCGGCGGCCTGGCCGCGACCATCCTCCCTCTCCTCCTGATCATGGGCGGCTGGTTCCTGTTCAGCCGCAACCGCTCCGGCGGCACGGCCTTTACCGGCAACCGAAGCAAACGCTTCACCCCCAACAGCGGCCGCAGGATCACCTTTGACGACGTGGCCGGTATTGCCGAAGCCCGGCAGGAGCTGCAGGAGGTGGTGGAGTTCCTGAAGAACCCCGAACGGTTCAGCCGTCTCGGCGGTCGCATTCCCAAGGGCGTTCTCCTGCAGGGACCGCCGGGCACTGGCAAGACCCTGCTCGCCAAGGCCATTGCCGGCGAGGCCTCGGTGCCCTTCTACTCCATGGGCGGATCCGATTTCGTCGAGATGTTTGTCGGTGTCGGCGCCTCCAGGGTACGGGAACTGTTCACCGAGGCCAAGAAAAACGCACCCTGCATCATCTTCATCGACGAGATCGACGCCATCGGCGGCAAGAGGAGCGGCGGCACCGCCAGTGGTGGCGGTGACGAACGGGAACAGACCCTCAATGCACTGCTGGTGGAGATGGACGGCTTCGGTTCGGAGGAGACCGTGATCGTGCTCGCGGCCACCAACCGCCCGGACATCCTCGACCCTGCCCTGCTCAGGCCCGGGCGGTTCGACCGTCAGGTCACCATCCCCATTCCCGACGTCAAGGGACGGCTGAAGATCCTCGAGGTCCACATCAAGAAGATCCGGGCCGCCAAGAGTCTCAATCTCCCCGAGATCGCCCGTTCCACACCTGGCTTCAGCGGCGCCGACATCGCCAACCTGGTCAACGAGGCTGCCTTGATGGCGGCACGCCGGAACAAGGACGCGGTGGAGATGGAGGATTTCGACAACGCCAAGGACAAGATCGTCATGGGGCTGGAACGGAAAAACGTGGTCATGAGCGAGGAAAACCGGCGGATCACCGCCTATCACGAGGCAGGACACGCCATTGTCGCCAAACTGCTGCCGGAGACCGACCCCCTGCACAAGGTGACCATCATCCCGCGGGGCAGGGCCATGGGCCTGACCCAGCAGCTTCCCATCGATGACCGGCTGACCTATTCCAGGGAGTATATCACCAACCGGATCAAGATCCTCATGGGAGGTCGCATCGCCGAGGAGCTGATCTTCAACCGCCTTACCACCGGCGCGAGCAACGACATCCTCTCGGCCACCGAGATCGCCACCCGCCTGGTCTGCGAATGGGGCATGAGCGAGACCATCGGTCCGGTTGCCTACATGCAGGAGCAGGCCGGTTTTCTCGGCAACCAGTCAGCAGGCCGGCCCCACAGCGAACGGACCGCCATCCTCATCGACCGGGAGGTGAAACGGATCATCTCCGACTGCTGCGACGAGACACGGAATCTGCTCAGACAGCACAACCGGCTCCTGCACCAGCTCGCCGAGGTGCTGCTGGTGAACGAGACCGTTGACGCGGAAGAGCTCGACATCGTTTTTCACTGCTATCTCAAAGAACTGCAAAAGGAGGAGGATATGAAAAGACAGCACCGCTGTGCCATCGCCTGAGGCGGATACCGCAAAGGCCCGGGCACACCGCACACCAGGAAAAACCAACCGCAATACGCCAAAAAGTCGGCAGGCCGCCCATGGACTGCCGACCGTGCGATCTACTGATTTTCTGCTGAAGGAGGGGACCATGCAGAGAGGAAATCACGTGACGCAGGCGGCGCTCACTGCAGCGCTTGCCGCCCTGCTGTTCTTGCCGGCTCCAGGCCGGGCAATGGACGCCACCGATGCGCCGGAAAGTATCGAGATCGACTCCATGAGCGAGCTCTACGGACCGGTGAGTTTTGATCATCTCATGCACACCGAGATCGCCCAGTGTGCGCAATGCCATCATCACACCACGGGGACCGGCCCTGCCAGCCCCTTCTGCGGCCGCTGCCACGACGGCGCCGAGGAGGCGGAAAGCGTGGCCTGCACCGACTGCCACCCTGTCAGACGATTCTACGCCGACTACCTGATGACCCTGGAAGATCCCGAACTCTACCACATCGACAAGCCGGGCCTCAAGGGCGCCTATCACCTCAACTGTCGCGGCTGCCACGCCAAGGTCGGCGGCCCCACCGGCTGCCAGGACTGTCACCTCATGACCGAGGCGGGTGAAAAACGGTTCGACACCGGCCAATTCGCCCCGGCGGCGGCCGGAGAGCGTGTCCGCGCCCACCACTGAGACAGGTCCGTGATCACAGAGATGAATTCATTGCCAGGGAGCAAAGCATGAAAGTGAAAGCAAGAATAAGCCGCAGAAGTTTTCTCGGAAGCGGACTCGCCGGCACCGTGGCCGCGTCCGTCATCGGGGAAAGGCCGGCAGAGGCGGCCCAGGATTTCCAGGGCTATCCCGATGCCATGGGCGTCATCGTCGACCTGACCAGATGCGTCGGCTGCCGCAGTTGCGAGGCGGCCTGCAACAAGGAACAGAAACTGCCGCAGCCGGCCGAACCTTTTAACGACTATTCCGTGTTCGACCATACACACCACGGCCAGAAACGGCGGACCGACGAGACCCGGTACACGGTGGTCAACAAGTATGAGCTGCCGGAGATCGACCATCCCCTGTTCAGAAAGATCCAGTGCAACCACTGCAACGAACCGGCCTGCCTGACCTCCTGTTTCGTCAATGCCTATACCAAAACACCGGAAGGGGCGGTGATCTACAATCCCAAGGTCTGCGTGGGCTGCCGGACCTGCATGGTGGCCTGCCCCTTCTACATTCCTGCCTTCAGGTACTCGAGCGCCTTTCACGCCCGGATCATGAAGTGCATCTTCTGCTACGACACCCGCCTGAAATACGGCAAACCACCGGCCTGTGTCGAGGCCTGCCCCCAGGAGGCCCTCACCTTCGGCAAACGCAGGGAGCTGCTGGACCTGGCCCACCATCGGATCCGCGAGAATCCCGGCAGATACGTGGACTATGTCTATGGCGAGCACGAGGTTGGAGGCACATCCTGGATGTATCTCTCCGGTGTGGATTTTGACAAGGTGGGCATGGACATGCACCTGCCCAAGGAGCCGATCCTGAAGTTTGTCAAGGATTTCCTGGCCATAGTCCCGATGGTACTGACCATCTGGCCGGCGCTGTTTGCCGGAATCCATCTCCTGGCCACCAGAAAGGACACCGGGACAGCAGAAGGAAACGACGAGAACGGGGAGGGCTAGATCCATGAAACATATCATCTCAGATGTACCTGCTATTCCCATCGTATCCCACGAGAAACCCGACGGCAGCCGATGGACGATCAGGGAAAAACTGCTGCTTGGCCTGAGTCCGTCCGAATACCGCGCCCAGTTCATCCGCAACCCGGTCAACTGGCTGCTGATCTGCATCTTTGCCGTGGGCATCCCCATCATCATCCAGCGCTACCTCTTTGGCCTGGCCAGCGTCACCCATGCCTCCAACGACTATCCCTGGGGCCTCTTTCTCGGTTTCGGGCTCTTTGGCATGGTGCCGCTCTCCGCCTCCGGGTTCATGCTGGGCACGACGGTGGAGGTCTTCGGCCGCAAGGACTTTCATCCCATCGAACGGCTGGCCCTGCTCAACGGCCTGCTGGGCTACTTCTTTGCCGTGGTCTACCTGGAGGTGGACCTGGGCATGCCCTGGCGGCTGCCCTATCCCATGTTCGTCTCCCTGGGACCGGCGGCGGTCCTCTTCCTGGTGGCCTGGCATGTCGCCACCTACCTCTCGGTGCAGATCGCCGAGCTCGTGCCCGCCTTCTGCGAATGGTACGGCTGGCTCAAGGGCAAACGGTTCATCCGCTCCATCATCCTCGGTCTGACCATTGCCGGCATCATCCTCTCCACCCTGCATCAGGGGGCCCTGGGCGCCCTTTTCACCTATGCGCCCGGCAAGGTGCATCCGCTCTGGTATTCCGATGCCTTCCAGTGGATCCATTTCTTCTGTTCCTCGATCTTTGCCGGCCTGTCCATGCTCATCGTCGCCTCCACTCTCTGCAAGTACTTCATGAGGTGGCGCTGCGACGAAAGATTCCTCGACTCCGTGGACCGGCTGACCCTGGGACTGGGCAAGGGATGTGCCTATGCCATGATCACCTACCTGGTCATCAAGATCGTTGCCGTTGCCCACGACAACGAGTATGCCTACCTGCTGACCGGCTGGGGTCAGTACTACCTGCTGGAACTGGGGATCGGCGTGGTGCTGCCCATGTTCCTGTTCGCCTATGGCGTCAAGCACGCCCGGGTGGGCCTGGTCCGGTTTGCGGCCGTCATCTCGGCGCTGGGAATCATCTGGAACCGGATCAACACGGCGCTCATCGCCTTCAACTGGGATCTCTACCAGGAGATTCCCCACTGGAAGGAGGTCTGGATCACCATCACCATCTACTCGCTCTACTTCATCACCTACCGGTTCATCCTCTACCGGCTGCCCATTCTCTATGAATGGAAGGGGGCGAAATAGACGAACCGCTCATGCCGGCGGCGACGATGGTTCCGGGATTGTCGCCGCCGGCTGGCACCATCCGGTGCCGCGATCGGCGGTGGTGATATACCGATCCCTGACCGGCCTTCCCACATTCAACAGGCAAGGAGTCCACCAGGCATCATGATGCGCTTCCTACGAAACATGGAGATCAGGACGGTCTTTCAGCTCATGACCGGCCTCATCATCCTGCTGCTCCTCTCCATCACCACTCTCGGCATCCGTCAATATCTGCTCTATCGCCACTGTGATCACGTGGTCGACCGCAGCAGTGAACTGCTCTTCCAGTTCACGTCCATCAAGGAGCATATCAACGAGGCCCTGCTCGGCCACGGCCATCTCGATGTCCAGGAGATCAGCCGTGAAATACGCGGCTTTGACAAGGAGCTGAAGACCATAATCAACGATATTCTCATCCCCGAGGAGTTCAAACTCTCCTTCATCTCCCAGATCGACCTGGTGGGCCTCGTGGTCCAGCTCCGGGCCATACAGGAAGAGGGTGACCGGCAGGAGGAGGTCCAGCGACTGAACCGGTCGCTACGTTCCATCAGCGGTCGCTTCCTGCGTTTCCACGAGCTCCTGTCCGAATACACCAACACGCTCCTCCTGGGCCTGCACAAGGTCATTGTCGGCACACTGGCCCTGGTGGTCTTCATCATGAGCAGCATGCTGTTCCTCGTGCACCGGACCCTGGCGGAACCTATGCTCCGACTGAGCCGATCCGCCCTTGCCGCTCTGCGGGACGCCGGGGATCAGGGCGGTGCCGGGGGCACCTCCATGGAGCGACTGGAGGAGGTGATCAACCGTCTTCTCAGGGAAAAGATCATCCTCACCAACATGCTCCACTGCCTAGAAAATTCCCGTCAGACCCTGACCGTTGAGATGACGGACCAGGAACGGTGGGAGACCCTCTGCCAGGCCCTGCTGACCAATCCGGAGTATATCATCGCCTGGGTCGGCCTGGTGGACGAAGACCACACCTTCCCGCAACCGGTGGCCGGATGCGGCTGCCTGGCCCATGCGCCCCTGGAATGCCGGCAACTGCTACGCTACCTGCGGAAATTCTGCCGCCAGGCCGGCAGTCTCTGCACAACGGCCATCAAGGCTGTCGAAAGCGGTCAGCCATCCATGGGCACTGTCTCCCTGCAGGGAATTCCGGAATTGGCCAATGCCTCCCTTCCCTTTGATCCCGACCAGGTGGCCTGTGCCTCGTTCCCGGTGACCGACCAGGGCCATTGCCTGGGCGTGGTCACCATCTGTGCGTCTGATCCCGAATGTTTCGGGCCACTGCAGGTGGCATTGCTCAACCTCCTCATGCAGCAGGTTCTGCAGGCCCGGCTGCGGGACCGTGCCGGCGGCACTCTCTCCATGGAAACCATGACCCGTCTCTACCAGTTCTCGGTCATCGGCGCCCTGGCCGCCGATGTGGCCCATGAGATGAGCAATATCGCCAATGGATCGCTGAACTGTTCGCAGGCGCTCCTGGACCTTGCCCAGGAGACGCAACGGCAGGAGGAGGAAACCAGGCTGCTGCAGCGGCTGCATGCCGAGGAAGAGAAGATGAGTCAGCTCTCGGCCAGCCTGCATCGGCTCGCCGGCCAGACCAGCGCTGAGGAGGACAGGGTGCGCCTGGATAAACTGCTCCCCGACACCCTCCGGATCATCCGCGGCCAGCTCAAGCGGGAACGGATCGATGTCCGGATCGATCTTGATGAACATCTGCCGGAACTCACCCTGGAGACGACCAAACTGCAGGTCGTGCTCCTGACGCTACTGCAAAAGGTCCGTGACTGCCTGCCCGACCGGGATTCCCGTCCCCGCCACCAGATCATCGTTCATGGCTGCCGGCACCCGAGAGATCCCGGCCGGGTCCTCATCCGTATCGACAACTGCCCCCCGGGAATGGACATGGAGACCGTTCATCAGAATCCCTGGCCGTCGCTTGCCTTCTGCAGGGAACTGATCCGGTCCATGGGCGGAGAACTGCACACGGAGGAAACAACTGACACAACAGGCATCTGCATCATCACCCTTGCCCTGACCTGACGGTCACCTGCACCAACGCTCCCCCGGAACATGAAATATCGGGGCATTGGGCCCCGCAGCCTGCCGGGGGTGCCGGCTGTCTCCACGCAGACAACACTTCCGCTGCATCTGCAACAGTTCCGACACCCCTGCCACGGTTTCGCCGGAGCGCGGTTTTTCTCATCCCCGGCCCATCCTGACGGCCCGCTGTACTTCCAGAACAAAAAAAACTCTTCATATCCAGGCGGTTACCCATTCCTCCCCGTGGATCGATCCCCGGACTCATCCCCACAGGCTTCTGGCATTGCTCATGCAAAGAGAACAATGAACCCGCAATATCCCCAAGAACCCTCAATCGGGGAGGATGCCGCCATGAAGACAGAAACCCTGCTGACCGACGATGTCCGGATGGACATCGAGCATGAACTCTCCACCTTTCTCCTGATGGTCTGCCTGATCATGGCCATCCTCATCGCCCTGTGGGGCTTTGCCTGCATGATCGGCGCATTGGTCACCAGCAGTCCCGCCGACCTGATGACCGGCCTGCTGCACGCCATGACCGGCAGTTGAGACCGCCCCTCCGTCCACTGCTCCATCCCTTGCACTCGTTCTCTTCGCACGAACCATCCCGGTGCCCCTCCATACGCAGGTGATTGCCGCCATATCCCAGGGACCGCCTGCCCAGGCCAGATTTTTCCTGCACCATGGCCGTTGACTCCTCTTTACGCCCCGCAAGTCTGTCCCGACACCCTTCCCCATGCGACCTGTCCACAAGAGGGCGCAACAGGTGCCACACATCCGTATCCATGCAACAGCCTCCATGCCACATCCCTGTGGCCCGGCCTGTAGCAGTCGCAGGGCGCCTGCTGCGACAACGATCCCTCCCCGACAGCCCAAACAGTACAATTACTTTTTATTTCATACCGTTACAGAACAAAGCGATCTCTTTCCCCGAACTGGCATCCCCCATGCAATCAGGAGGGCAAAGAAAACAACAACAGACACCTTCTCATACAGACAAGGAGGACACCATGAAAGCTACCACCACTGCAAAGACCGAAACGAGAACGGATGTCGGATACGAGGTTTCGCGGTTCACCCTGGGTGTAGGCATTGCTCTGGCAGCCCTGGTCGGGATGTGGGGATTTGCCTGCATGATCGGCGGACTGGCCACCTGTGGCATTGGCGAACTCCTGAGAGGATTCCTGACCGCAATTGGCGGCTGAGGCAACCACGAGACCGGAAATGCCGCCTGCCCGACGGCAGGCGGCGATACCCTGAAACACTCAGGAGCTGCACAGGAGGAAAGACAATGAAGTATCAACAGAAAAGTGGAACAGCGGTAAAAATAGTCCTCGGCTTCGGCGGCCTCATCGGCCTGTGGGCACTGGCGGCAATGGGCAGCGCCCTGCACGAGGCCGGCTCCCTCACCGAGCTGGCACGGCAGTACATGGTCGCCACCGGAATGATCACCCCCATGCACACCCTGGTGGACTACTACACGCACATCAAAGGTATCGAATACCTGATCTGCGCAGCGTTCTTTGTCGCCTTCCCCATCTTTTTCAACTATGTGAACCGGGAGGAGAAGAGTATCAGGGTCCGTGAATGACCCCCCACCCGGGGCACAGGACACCAGGAGGAAAAAAGCCCGGCCATGGCCGGGCTTTTTCATGTCGTTTCTCCGGACCCTTGTCTCCGGGAGTGTCGTTTCAGAGGCCAGGCCCCGGGATGGTTCCCTGCCTGCGGCAGGGGCATGATGGCATCTGCCTGATGTTCATGGTTCATGACAGTTCACCGCTGACGGCACTACGTTTGAATAATAACGACTATTGGTAACAGTTCAGCAGTGCGTCAGCTGTGCGTGATCATGACTGGCCGCTATAGCCCGCTATGCGGCCGGTTATGAGCGCGTGCAGATGGCGTGCTGCTGAACTGTTACATGGTTCGCTCACCGTGTCTGCGGTCATAAGTCCGTAATCCCTCACGGGATCACCAACCATCGGTTTTTTTGACCACAATGTGTAAGCGCTCTCAGGGGCCGCAGATTTGTGCAGGCGTGCCTGACCGCTATAGTCTAACCTATGCGGACAGGCACGCCTGTGCAAAGATGCGGTGCCTGTGAACGCTTACATAAGTCCGGGACAGCCTTCGGACCTATCCAGCATACAGCGCAACACAGTGTTGCACCAGCCGCATCACCATACAACATAAATGTAGCACTTGTGTTGCACAATGATGCGGCACCGCCGCACTTATCGAGGCATTTATCAGAGATCCGCCAGAAAATATAAAAAATTTGGACAGAAATTCAGAAAGATAAAGACAGCACCCCATATACGGCCTTTCTGTTGCTTTCTGGCATCGCTGATGCAACACAAAGGGCAAAGAGAACCAACAACGCACAACAAAGCTCTCTGAACATAAAGGAGGAACATCATGAAGGCCATCACCACTGCAAAGAGCGAGACGAGAACGGATGTCGGATACGAGGCCACCAGGTTCACCCTGCACGCAGGTATCGCCATGGCAACCCTG
>JALSNC010000207.1 GCA_026987195.1 Desulfobulbaceae bacterium
ACAACGACCCCGCCGCCACGGCGCGGGGAAAAGGCGCCGGTGGGACAGGCGGCGGCGCAGGGCGGCGAGAGGCAGGCCAGGCAGTGGCCTGCGGTGAAACCGGTGGTCAGGCCGCCGGAGGAGCGGATACGGATGCCGGCCGTGTCCCAGGACAGCCTTCGGTGCACCAGCCGGGCACAGGCCAGGGAACAGGAATGGCAGCCTATACAGCGGTTCATGGCAGGGGTGGTCAGGATCTTCATGGGGCACATGGTGTTGCGTGGAGACCGGGTTCGACCGGGCTCAGGATTGTCATGGTTCACCGCCAGCGGCTGGCGTCACATACGGCCTGCTGACCGGCGGCAGAGGGTGTGCTGCTGCAGTAAGCGCTCACAGGAGCCGCATCTTTGCACGGTCGTGCCTGCCCGCACAGGTAGGCGCTATAGCGGTCAGGCACGCCTGCACAGGTAAGCGTAGACTCCGAATCTGCGACCCCTGAGAGCGCTTACAGGATTGTGGTCGAGAAAACCGATGGTTGGTTATCCCGTGAGGGGTTACCTGCTGCACTGTTCCTCAAAGTCTGATGATCTCCATCCGGTAATTGGCCGAGGGATGGTCCGGCGAGGGCCCCTCTGTCTGGATGATGCAGCTTCCTTCCAGACCCAGGTCGGCGGCGTAGCGCCGGGCATGCCCGGTCCAGTCGCCGGGATGATCCTTTTCCAGGAGGGCAAAGACGCCATAGGAAAACTGCAGCTCCTGGCAGGTCTTCTCCCCGGGGCTGACCCCGATGATCCAGACCGGCAGCCGGAAGCGGGCCAGGCTGCGGGCGGAATAGCCGCTGGCCGTGGGTGTGAGGACAGCGGCCACACGATCGTTGCGGGCGATGATATTCTCCACGCTCCAGGCGATGACATCCATCTCGTCGGCCACGTATCCGGCCCGGTGTTCCCGGAGCGCATGTTCGTGCCGGTGACGCTTGCGGAACGGTTCAGTGGCGGCGGCGATCCTGGCCAGCATCCGCACCGCTTCCAGGGGATAGCTGCCCATGGCCGATTCCTCGGAGAGCATGACACAGTCGGTGCCGTCGAGGATGGCATTGGCCACGTCGGTGGCCTCGGCCCGGGTCGGCCTGCGGTTTCTGGTCATGGACTCCAGCATCTGGGTGGCGGTGATCACCGGTTTGCCGTGCAGGTTGGCCAGGGCCGTGATCTCCTTCTGGACAACGGCGATCTGTTCGATGGGCAGCTCCACGCCCAGGTCCCCCCTGGCGATCATGATGCCGTCGGCGGCCCGCAGAATCTCCTCCAGGTGGTCGCGGACACCGGCCCGCTCGATCTTGGCGATGATGAACGGATCAAAGCCCAGCTCGGCCGCGGCCTGGCGCACATCCTCGATATCGGCGGCCCGGCTGACAAAGGACTGGCTCACCGCGTCCACACCCTGCTCCAGGGCAAAGCGCATGCACTTCCGGTCATGGGAGGTAAAGGCGCTGGTGCCCAGGTCGATGCCCGGAATATTCAGCCCCTTGCGTGAACGCAGCTCGCCGCCGACGACCACCGTGCAGTGGATATCATCGTCCGCCACCTCCTCCACCCGCAGCTCGATCAGGCCGTCGTTGAGGAACAGGGTCTGCCCCGGCCGCACCAGGCGCGGCAGACGACGCATGGAGATGGAGACCCGGCGCCGGTCGCCGATGCCGGGTTCGGCGGTGAGGGTGAACCGTTCCCCCCGCGCCAGCGTGACCGGCTCTGCGGCCAATCTGCCGATGCGCATCTTGGGGCCGGGCAGGTCGGCCATGATCGCCACCCGCCGGCCGGTCTTTACCGAGGCTGCGCGAATGCGGGCGATCAGTGCCCCGTGATAGGCAAAATCGCCATGGGAGAAATTGAGCCGGGCCACGTTCATGCCGGAGCGGATCATCTGTTCGATCATCTCGGGCGTGTCCGACGCCGGGCCGAGGGTACATACAAGTTTTGTCTTGTTTGCCGGCAGGTTCATGACGTCTGCACCTCGGATGGAGTGATGACTTCGACCACCTGCCGGGCGATCTCCAGTTCCTCGTTGGTGGGAACCACCAGGATACGGACAGGTGAGGCGTCATCATGGATGGCCCGGATGCCCTCTGTGCGGCGCAGGTTGCGTTGCCGGTCGAGGATGAATCCCAGGTTCTCGAGATCGCGGCAG
The DNA here is from genome assembly GCA_026987195.1 of Desulfobulbaceae bacterium. GTDB lineage: Bacteria > Desulfobacterota > Desulfobulbia > Desulfobulbales > Desulfobulbaceae > DRKI01. Next base: position 2,164 of record JALSNC010000207.1, read on the forward strand.
GCCATCTCCCTGACCAGGGCCGCATTCTCGCCGATGCCGC
>JALSNC010000208.1 GCA_026987195.1 Desulfobulbaceae bacterium
CCGAGACCGAGCCGGCCATGAAGTGGGACGGCGAGTGGCATATCACCCTGGAGGTCTTCCGTGATCTCGGCTTGGCCTTCTGTGCGGTCATGATCCTGATCTACATGCTGATGGTGGGCTGGTTCAAGGACTACATCACACCACTGGTGGTGATGGCGGCCATTCCCTTTTCCCTGATCGGCATCCTGCCTGCCCACTGGGCATTGAGTGCCTTCTTCACCGCCACATCGATGATCGGCTTCATGGCCGGCGCCGGTATTGTAGTCAGGAACTCCATCATCCTGGTCGACTTCATCGAACTGCGCCGCTCACATGGCCTGCCACTGACCGAGGCCGTGGTGGAGGCTGGAGCCATCCGATTCCGCCCTATGCTGCTCACCGCCCTTGCCGTGGTGGTCGGCGCCTCGGTCATCCTGGCCGACCCCATCTTCCAGGGACTTGCCATCTCGCTGATGTTTGGCGAGATCGCCTCGCTGCTCATCAGCCGGATGGCGGTACCGGTCCTCTACTACATGGTGAAGAAACCGGGCCTGACCAGAAAAGCCCAGGAGGCATGATGCGGAACATAGACACGGTCTGGAAACCGGAATACAGCGTGGGGGTCGAGGAAATCGACGCCCAGCATCGCTACCTGTTCGAACTGTGGCTGATGCTCGACTCGATCAGAGACCAGGAGGAGAACCGGCGTTCGCGCAGGCAGGTCATACTCTCCCTGCTCGACTACGTCGACCTCCATTTCAGCACCGAGGAGGGCTACTACCGGGATCACCCCCGGTATGCCGAGCACAGGGCCCTCCATCGTGCATTTGTCGACCGGATCCGTGCATTCGAGCAGGAGATGGAAGAGGACCGGCTGAACCTGCAGGCCATGGCGGATTTTCTCCGCGACTGGCTCATCGACCATATTGTCAATACCGATATCAGGTATTTCAATGATATGAAGGAAATCCGCGCCGGCAGCCGATCCTGAGCAAACCGGCACAGGACGGCCCGGCAGAATGCGCCGTGTCCCGACCAGCAGCATCTGCAACACTATGAAACGATCAACAGTGTTGATACTGACCCTTCTCTGCATGGCAGGGGCGATGTCTGCCGGCGCCACATCCCAGCCGCAGCAGGTGACAGCCGCCGCCCCTGCCAGACACCGGATCCAGCATATCGGCGTGCTCGCCAAGCGTGGCAAACGAAGCGCCCTTGCCAGGTGGCAACCCACTGCCGACTACCTGAGCAGTCGGATACCCGGACACCGCTTTGCCATCCTTCCCCTCTCCTTTGGCGAGATCCTTGACGCGGTACGCAACAACAGAGTCGGCTTTGTCCTGGCCAACCCTGCAATCTATCTTCCTCTCTCCATGCAGGGAGAGGTCTGGCCCCTGGTCACCCTGGAGAACCTGCGCAGCGGCAAAGGCTACCCCATGTTCGGCGGCGTGATCTTTGTACGGGCCGACGCACCCTTCCGGTCCTACGAGGACCTGAAGCATGCCTCCTTTACCGCTGTCAGCCGCAACTCCCTGGGCGGGTGGCTCATGGAGCTGCGGGAGCTCAAGCATCACGGTGTCACCCCGGCCGGCGATATCGGGAAGGTCTTTTTTGCCGGCACCCACGACAAGGTGGTCTACCTGGTCCGTGACGGACGTTTCCAGGCCGGCGCCGTCCGTACCGACACCCTGGAGCGCATGGCCCGGGAAGGGCGCATCAACATGGCGGATTTTCGCGTGATTTCCCAGGACAGCTACCATCCAACAGCCTCCTTTCCCTTTCTCCGCTCAACCCCCCTCTACCCCGAGTGGCCCTTTGCCGCCAACAAGAAGACCTCCGAATCCTTAAGCAAGGCCGTGGCCATTGCCCTGCTGGAGATGCCTCCTGATGCCGGGGCGGCCAGGGCCGCATCCATCAAAGGCTGGGGCGTGGTCCGCAACTACCAGCCCATCCACGACCTCTACCGGGAGCTGCATCTCGGTCCTTACAGCAGGATCACCGACTTCAGTCTCCGGGACGTCTGGGACCGATACCGGTTGCCGATCATCATCATCGCACTTCTTTTCACCTTCAACATCATCCTCATATCCTACCTCTTCCACCTCAAGAGCCTGCTGCGGGCCGATATCCGGCGCCGGCAGAAGATGGAACGTATCCTCAAGAAGACCAATAAGCAATACTACCAGCAGATGCACGGGAAATAGA
>JALSNC010000209.1 GCA_026987195.1 Desulfobulbaceae bacterium
AACCACATAACCATATGAACATACAGAAAAATACCTGACACCCGGACCGGAATACCCCTCCACCCGTCCCACATCGTTCCACCCTGCAGACGATCACCGGCGACGCTCCCCACCTGCAGCAGACCATTTGCCGGCCACCGGTGTCAGCCCTTCTCCAGGCCCACGGAAATTCCTGTCCCCTGATCAATCCGCCTGTCTGCTGAAAACAACAAATCTCACAAATTCCTCACACCTCCCCCGGCATCCTGCCAGGTCTCTGCACCGGTGCCTGCAGGAAACAGCATGAAAAACAGCTGGTTCTTCCCGCCAGGCCCCTATTTTCCGGCAACTGGAACAGTAAATGCAATTTAAGGAAACATTATCACTCCGGATTTCGGAAAGACCGGCCGGACCAATCCCTTCCAACCGGCCATGCACCGAAAGAGGACAACTGTTTGACCGGATGGTCATCATCCGATCCCGAAAAAGGCAAACCGCCTGAAAGAGCGGGACGCAAAGCCACCGGCCTACGTTTCTGCGCCACAGAAATAGGGTAGCGGGGTTGCCGCAGATGGACCAGGAGACAGGTATCTGCCCATGACGCAGGGCCTGTATTCCGTCGAGCAGCAACACCTGCCATTCTTTCTGCAGAAACAGGCAGCGGGGCCGCCAGAGGAGGCCACAACTCATGTTCCTGCAGCGCTGTTTTCAATGGCTCGTTTTCTTCCTTCTCTGCCTGGGAATCCTTCCCCAGTCCCTGCTCGCCGCCCGGGTGGACTTCAGCTGGCTGCCCAACACCGAGCCGAACCTGGCCGGTTACAGGATCCATTACGGAATATCGAGTGGCAATTACACAGATGTAATTGATGTTGGCCTGCCTCCAGTGGCCGATGGCCGGGTCCATGCGGGAATCGATGATCTCACCCCGGGGCAGACCTATTACTTTGCCGCCACCGCGTATGACAGCTCCGGAATTGAGAGCGATTATTCAACCGAGATCTCCACCACCGTGCCGGAAACAACGCCGCCACCATCTTCCGGGCAGGCGGAATTTTCATGGCTGCCCAACACCGAACCGAACCTGGCCGGCTACAGGATCCACTACGGAACCGCCTCCCGGGCCTATACCACCACCGTGGACGTCGGCCTGCCGCAGCCGGTGGACGGACGGATTCACGCGACGGTGACCGGTCTCATCCCGGGGGAGACCTATTTTTTCGCTGCCACCGCCTATGATGCAAGTGGCGGGGAAAGTGATTATTCAACAGAGGTCAGCTATACGGTCCCGCCGGCCTCCGCCACCCCGCCCGTAGCTGCCGACGGCTCGGCCAGCGGGCCGGAGGACAGCGCCATCACCGGCCAGCTCGAGGTGAGCAACAGCAGCGGTCTGCCGCTGCAGTACGCGGTACAGACAGGGCCCACATCCGGCACCCTCTCCATCGAAGACGCCACCGGCCGCTTCACCTACACACCTCTGCCCGACTTCTCCGGCAGCGACTCCTTCACCTTTACAGCCAGCAACAGTAACGGCGAGTCCAACCCGGCCAGCATCGCCATCACTGTCACACCGGTCAATGACATTCCCGTGGCGCTCGACACCTCCATTGCCACATCCGAAGATACAGCCTTCACCGGACAGCTCACAGCCACGGACCCCGACGGTGACACCCTCACCTTCACCCTTGCAACCGGCCCGGCAGGAGGCAGTGTCACCATCAGCCCGGCAGGCGCATTCACCTATACCCCGGCCGCCAATGCCAACGGCACCGATACCTTTTCCTTTGCCGTCAGCGACGGCTCTGCTTCGGCCACGGCCGCCGTCTCCGTCACCATCAACCCGGTCAACGATCCGCCGACAGCGCACGGCTCCGCCATCACCCTGGACGAGGACACCACCTTCACCGGACAGCTCACAGCCACGGACCCCGACGGTGACCCCCTCACCTTCACCCTTGCAACCGGCCCGGCAGGAGGCAGTGTCACCATCAGCCCGGCAGGCGCATTCACCTATACCCCGGCCGCCAATGCCAACGGCGACGATTCCTTCTCCTTTGCCGTCAGCGACGGCTCTGCTTCGGCCACGGCCGCCGTCTCCGTCACCATCAACCCGGTCAACGATCCGCCGACAGCACACGGCACCGCCATCACCCTGGACGAGGACACCACCTTCTCCGGACAGCTCACAGCCACGGACCCCGACGGT
>JALSNC010000210.1 GCA_026987195.1 Desulfobulbaceae bacterium
GACCGGGCCATGGTCAGCAGCGAAACGTACGAGGAGATCCCCGTCACCACTGCCCGGGGCACCACGCGACTGGTCCGCGTGCCGCAGATCATCTTTGTCCGGTGAAACCGGGTGTCAGGTACCAGGTGTCAGGTGTCAGGGGACAGGAATTTTGGTGCCGCCTTCGACGGAAAGATGGCTGATGGATATTATCGATTGACAATATTATTCTTTGACAATACTATACATACAATTCAAAGTGACCGGAGAAAAAGGAAGCTGTGATTAAGTCGTTTACCTGTGGGGAAACAGAAAAAATATGGAACAGAAAATTTTCAAAGAAACTTCCTCACACGATCCAATCCCGAGCAAGGCGTAAACTTATAGCGATACACATTTCCACCTCCCTCAGAGACCTGGAATCCCCACCCTCCAACAGGCTGGAAGCCCTTTCAGGTAACCGTCAAGGTCAGTACAGTATCCGAATCAACGATCAATGGCGTATTTGCTTTACCTGGAACAACGGTGATGCCATGAATGTCGAGATCGTTGATTACCATTGAATCCCGGAGCGGTACCAATGAGCAACAAACGTATCCCCATTGAACATCCCGGTGTTTTCCTCAAGGAGGAGTTTATGGAGCCCCTTGGAATCTCTGCCTACAGGCTTGCCAAGGATACCGGCATCTCCAATATGACCATCAGTGAAATTGTCAGGGGAAAAAGAGGTATCAGCCCCAGGGTCGGCATTCGGCTCGCAAAATATTTTGGCGTCTCTGAAGGCTATTTTTCACGATTGCAACTCCAGTACGACCTTGACCTGGTCAAAGAAAAAGAGGGCGCGGAAGTGAAAAAAATTCATCGGGTGACCACGGGACATCGATCCGGCGGCAGCCCCAAGGAGCTTTCCTGAATACCTGCTGTATATTCGGGATGTTGTCAACATCGACCTGAGCAAACTCTCACCCAGGTCCAGGCGGATTACTATCACCCTGCCGGAACGATTGTTGACCACCAAAGAGCATTTGTACCAGTTCACCGTCTACGGCGCCCAGGGCTTGTCCCGAGCCTGCCTCCCCTTTCTTCTGTCTTCGTTCTCCTTGACTGTCCGTACTATTCAGGATAATATAGACGTTTTTCTTCCAGGAGCATCATCATGGTTTCCGAGGACGATCCGCGTATGCGGGAAGAACACCTCGCCGGGCTGTCACCGGTCCTGGTCCGGCTCCTCAAGGGGGTGGTGTACCAGGAGCGGCATCCGGCAGAATGGCAGGGCCTGCTGCGGCTGCAGGGCGCGGTGCGGGACTATTTCCGGCAGATCGGCCTGGAGCTGGTCATCGACGAGGCCGAGCAGTACGCCTTTCTCCGCCAGCAGGATGATGACGGCGAAAACCGCCCTGCCCTGCCCCGGCTGGTCCAGCGGCGGCCTCTCAGCTACCCGGTCAGCCTGCTCCTGGTCCTGCTGCGCAAGAAACTGATCGAGCTCGACAGTGGCGGCGGCGAGACCCGCCTGATCCTCGGCCGGGAGCAGATCATCGACATGCTGCGGGTCTTCCTGGCCGAAAGCTCCAACGAGGCACGGATCATCGACCAGATCGACCGCCATGTCAACAAACTGGTCGAGTATGGATTTCTGCGCCGGCTCAAGGGAGACGGCGGCCAGTTCGAGGTAGGCCGTATCATCAAGGCCGTGGTGGACAGTGACTGGCTTGCCGATTTCGACAACCGCCTTCGCGAGTACCAGGAATATGCCGCCCGCTGACCCCGCGCCCTCGCTCTTCGATCTCACCCTGGCCGACGTGGAGGCGGGGTTTCGCCTGGAACGCTTCGAGCTCTACAACTGGGGCACCTTTGACCGCGCGATCTGGCACCTGGACCCCGGCGGACACAACAGTCTGCTCACCGGCGATATCGGTTCGGGCAAGTCCACCATTGTCGATGCCCTCCTCACCCTGCTTGTCCCCCACAACCGGATTGTCTACAACCGGGCCGCCGGCGCAGAGAGCCGGGAGCGCACCCTCTACTCCTACATCCGCGGCGAGTACAAATCGGAAAAAGACGACATGACCGGCTCGGCCCGGGCCGTTGCCCTGCGCGACGACAACTCCTACACCGTCCTGCTGGCCCGGTTCGGCAACCGCGGCTACCGCCAGACCGTGACCCTGGCCCAGGTCTTCTGGCTGCGGGACCGGAAAAAGAACCCGGAACGGTTCTTTGTCGTCGCCGACCGGGCCCTCACCATTGCCGGAGACTTCTCCGGCTTCGGCCCCAACATCATGGACCTGCGCAAACGGCTGCGCAACAGCGACCGGGTGGAGGTCTTCAGTAATTTCAAGGAATACTGCGGCCGGTTCCGCAGGTTGTTCGGCATCGAATCCGAACAGGCCCTCAACCTCTTCTACCAGACCGTGTCCATGAAATCGGTGGGCAACCTCACCGACTTTGTCCGCCGCCACATGCTGGAGCCGCCGCAAATCGAAGAGCGGCTCGCCGAGATCCGCCGGAACTTCGACAATCTCAACCAGGCGCACGAGGCCATTGTCAAGGCCAGGGAGCGGATCGAGGAGCTGCAGCCCCTGGTCCGCGACTGGCAACGCCAGCACCAGGTGGCCGACGGTGTCAGGACCCTGGAACAGTGCCGGGACGGGCTCGAATCCTGGTTCTCCGCCCACCGGGCGGCCCTGCTGCGCGAGAGTATCAGCGCCCTGGAGCAGGAGATCGAAAAACGCAACCAGCAGATCGAGACCGCTGTCGAGGCGCTCCAGCGGCAGCAGAACCGGGAAAGCGACCTCAGGGGCGCCATCGACGAGAGCGGCGGCCGCAGGCTTGCCGATATCGCCAGGGAGATCGGGCAGCTCGAACGTGAACGGCTCAGGAAGAGCGGGCAGGAGCAGCGGTATCGCGCCATTGCCGGTGCCCTGGACCTCCCCATGCCCGCGGACGAGGAAGAGTTCCTGGCCAACCGGCTCAGGGGCGGGGAGCTCCTTGCCGCCGCCGGCCGGGCCCTGGACGAGCTGGGCAACAGGCTGGTCGATGTCGGGGTCTCCATCCGCGAGCAACGCGAACAGCAGCAGACCCTGGCCGACGAGATCGCCTCGCTCAGAAAACGACAGAGCAATATCCCCAGCCGCAACATCCGTATCCGCCGCCAGATGGCCGAGGTCCTGGAGGTGGACGAGGAGGAGCTCCCCTTTGCCGGCGAGCTGCTGCAGGTGGACGAACAGGAGAAGGCGTGGCAGGGCGCCATCGAACGGGTCTGCCACAACTTTGCCCTCAGCCTGCTGGTCCGTGACGACCTCTACCAACGGGTCGCCCGCTACGTGGACCGGACCCGGCTCAAGGGCAGGCTGGTCTATTTCCGGATCAGGGACGAGCAGCCGCCGCAGCAATCAGGAGATGAGCCACGCCTGCTCTGGCGCAAGCTGCGCATCAAAACCGATTCCCCGCTCCACCAGTGGCTTGAGGCGGAGATCCGGCGCCGCTTCGACTTTGTCTGCTGCGACTCGCTTGCGGAGTTCCGTCGTCTGCCCCGGGCCCTCACCCGCCAGGGCCAGGTCAAGTCCGGCGGCCGCCGGCACGAGAAGGACGACCGTCACCGCATCGACGACCAGTCGCGCTACGTGCTCGGCTGGTCCAACCGGGAGAAGATCCAGGCCCTGGAACGCGAGCTGGCCCGGATCGAGGAACAGGGCGCGGCCCTGGTGGAACAGCGCGACACCCTGGCCGAGGAGCGGGCACTCCGGGAAGAACAGCGTGAACAGTGCCGCGACCTGCTCCGCTGCGAACGGTTTGCCGAGATCGACTGGCAGCCCCTGGCCAGCCAGATCCAGGCCCTGGAGGAAGAACGGCGCGAGATCGAGAGCAGTTCGGACCTGCTGCAGGCCCTGCGAAGACAGTTGCAGGCCCTGCAAAGGGAGATCGCAACCGCAAACGAACACCTCGACACCCTGCGTGACAAACGCAGCCGCGCCCGTCAGAAACTGGAGGACCGCCAGGAGGCCCTGGCCCGGGTGCAGGAGTTTGCCGACTTCCCGGACCAGTCCGAAAACCGGGCCCTGGTCCAACGGCTGGAGCAATTCCGAAACACGATCCTGGCCGGCAAGACCTTTACCCTGAACAACCTGGACGCCTGCCAGCGGCAGATGCGGAGCCATATCCAGGCCGAAATCGACCGTGAGCGGAAACGGCTGGAGCGGCTGGCAGAGGCTGTGATCCGGCGGATGAACCGCTTCAGGACCAACTGGCCCGCCGAGAGCAAGGAACTGGACGCCAGCCTGGAGGCGGGCGGCGAGTATGAGCGTATGCTGCAGACCCTCGTCCGCGAGGACCTGCCGCGCCATGAACAAAGGTTCAAGGAGATGCTCAACGAGGGCACCATCAACTCCATTGCCCTGTTCCAGAGCCAGCTCGAAAAGGAGCGGGCCGAGATCCGCGAGCGGATCGACACCATCAATGTCTCGCTGCGGGAGGCGGAGTACAACCCGGGCACCTATATCGAGCTGGTGGCCGACCCGGCCATGGATCCCGACATCCGCGATTTCCGGCAGGAACTGCGCGGCTGCCTGGCCCACAGCCTGGCCGGGGACAGCCTCTACGACGAGACCCGTTTCCTGCTGGTCAAGAAACTCATCGACCGGTTCAACGGCCGCGAGGGCCTGGCCGAGATCGACCGCCGCTGGACCGCCAAGGTCACCGATGTCCGCAACTGGTTCACCTTCTCGGCCTGTGAACGGTGGCTGGAGGACGGCAGCGAAAAGGAATACTATTCCGACTCCTCCGGCAAATCGGGCGGGCAGAAGGAAAAACTGGCCTACACCATCCTCGCCTCGGCCCTGGCCTACCAGTTCGGCCTCGAGTGGGGCGCCACCCGCTCGCGTTCCTTCCGCTTCGTGGTCATCGACGAGGCCTTTGGCCGCGGATCGGACGAGTCCACCCGCTACGGCCTGGAGCTGTTCCGGCGGCTGAACCTGCAACTGCTCATCGTCACGCCGCTGCAGAAGATCCACATCATCGAGGACTACATCCACGCTGTCCACTTTGTCCACAACGAGGAAGGCCGCCGCTCCATGATCCGCAACCTCTCCATCGAGGAATACCGGCAGGAGAAAGCGCGGCGCGCCCTGGCCGCGACACGATGAGCCGGCTGCCCTCTCCCGCCGAAATCAGGAAAAAGGCGCGGCAAAAGTGGCCGGCCTTCCTGCGCGCCCATCTCACCGGCGAGGCAGCGCTGCCGCTCGTCCTGCCGGTGGCCAGGCTGGCAGGCCGGGAACTGCGTGAACGTTTCGAGGCTGTACGCCGCCAGGTGGCCGGGCTGCGGGACGGAGAGAAGACCGCCACCCGGCCCGGTTACCGGATCGAGTTCCGGCAGGTCAACCACCGCCAGCTCGGACCGCAGGAACTGCCGGCCCGGATCGTCATCGAGACCGAAAACGACTACCTCGCCCTGACCGGGCGGGACCGTGACTTTGCCAGATTCAAACAGGTGGCGGCATGCATCCTCCACCACGAGCCTTTACTCCGGGAGCTGCTCGTCCGCAGGCCGGGCGTGGTGCTGGAATTTGCCGAATCCTGGCCCCGGCTGCTCGCCGTGGCTTCCTGGCTGCGGCAGCATCCGCGACCCGGCTGTTACATCCGCGAGATGGATATTGCCGGGGTGGATTCCAAGTTCGTGGAAGGCCACCGGGCCATCCTCGCCGAGATTCTCAATATTCTCCTGCCGCCTCCGGCCATCGACGACTCGGTGCGCGGCCTGGCACGGCACGGTTTCGAGCGCCGCTTCGGCCTGGCCTGGGACCAGCCCCTGATCCGCTTCCGCATCCTGGATCCGCGGGCGGCCCTGGCCGGCCTGCGTGACATCTCCATCCCGCTCTCCGATTTCCGCCGCCTGCAACCGGCCTGCAGCCGCATCTTCATCACCGAGAACAAGATCAGCGGCCTGAGCTTTCCCGACCAGCCGGATGCCCTGGTCATCTTCGGCCTCGGCTACGGCATACGCTCCCTGAAGGAGGTCGCCTGGCTGGGGGCGCGGCAAACATCGCTCTTCTACTGGGGCGACATCGACACCCATGGCTTTGCCATTCTCTCGCAACTCCGGGGCTATTTCCCACGTGTCCGTTCCCTGCTCATGGACCGGGAAACACTGCTGGCGCACCGGCGGCTCTGGGGCCGGGAAGAGGACAGCAAGCGGCACCTCGATCCCCTGCCGCATCTTGAGAAAGAGGAAAATTCCCTGTATCTTGACCTGCGCGACAACCGGCTGGGCGACAACATCCGCCTGGAACAGGAACGGATCCGTTTCTCCGTCCTGCAGCAGGCGCTCGACACCATCGACTAACCAGAGGATTGCATCATGCCCCATCTCGATACTGCCACCATCGAAGAACTTGCCGACTCCAGGGCCATTTTCCAGCGCGGCCTCAGGCTCTACACCACAGGTGCCTTCCAGCTCCGCGAATATCAGCCCCATGACCAGACCTACCTCTATGACGTGGACGGCAACTATGGCGATTACACCACCAGTGTCCGTCTGAATGGCACTGTTTCGGCCTCCTGTGACTGTCCCTATCCAGGCTCCGGCTGCAAACATATCGTGGCCGTGCTCTTTGACGTGCTGGCCCGCCAGGAAGAGGCCGACCGGGAAGAGCAGCCGGTCCCGGAGACGCAAGAGCCATACCTTTCTCCTGAAGAGATCCGGCAGCAGGCTCTGGCGGACCGGAAAAAAAGGGCGGAAAAGGAGATCTTCACCATCATTGCCGGCGACATGCTCAAGGGCGACCATCTCCTGGAAACGCCCAGGGGCCGACAGTACCAGGTCACCCTGCACGACCCGGCAACCGGCAGAGGCCACTGTTCCTGTCCGGACTTTCTGACCAACCGCCTGGGGACCTGCAAGCACCTGATCCACCTGGCGCACCACCTCGGCAGGCAGAAAGGCTTCAGGAAGCGCCTGCAGCAAGAACGGTTCCCCTATGTGGATATCCACTGGAACTCTGTCACGGGCCGACCGGCCCTGTTCCATGAACAGCCGCCGGAAAAACTGGGAACGCTGCGGGACCTGCTCGATGAGCTCTTTGACGAGGACGGCGGCTACCGTGCCGCGGACATCACCTCCCTCATCCCCCACATCAAGCCCCTGACGGCCCACAAGCTGGTCCGTATCCAGGAACCTGTCCTCGACCGGCTGGCCCGCGCCGCCATGGACCGGGAACTCGAACAGGCGGCGGCAACGCCGCTGCCCGACCTGTCACGACTCCTGAAGGTCACCCCCTATCCCTACCAGGAAGAGGGGGTCCGTTTCGCCCTCTACCGCCGGGCCGCCCTCATCGGGGACGAGATGGGCCTGGGCAAGACCCTGCAGGCCATCATCCTCGGTGTGCTCAAGAAGGAGATCTTCGGATTCGACAGGATTCTGGTCGTTACCCTGGCCTCCCTCAAGGACCAGTGGCAGCGGGAGATCGAAAAATTCAGCCACGAGCGGGCCACCGTGATCAGCGGCCCGGCGCAGCAGCGCAGGCAGCAGTACGAAGACGATGGCGGCCTGTTCCGGATCACCAACTACGAGGCCGTGCTCCGGGACGTGACCATTATCTCCCGCTTCAGGCCCGATCTGATCATCCTCGACGAGGCCCAGCGGATCAAGAATTTCGAGACCAAGACCGCGGAAGCGGTCAAGCGGCTGCCACGGCAGCATGCCCTGGTCCTCACCGGCACCCCGCTGGAAAACAAGCTCGAGGACGTCTATTCCATTGTCCAGTTCCTGGATCCGGATCTCCTCAGTCCGCTCTGGCAGTTCGCCGCTGACCACTTTCTCATCAGCCGCCATAAAAAAGGCCAGATCCTCGGTTACCGTAACCTGGACCGGTTGCACGAAAAACTCAAATCCCTGGTCATCCGGCGGCGCAAGGAGGAGGTGCTCTCCGAACTGCCCGAGCAGGTCACCAACAACTATTTCGTGGACCTGCACCAGGAGCAGAAAGAGATCCATGCCGGCTATGCGCAGTCGCTCCTGCCTCTGCTCAACAAGAAGTTCCTCACGCCCATGGATGTGCAGCGCATCCAGATGCTGCTGCTCAAGATGCGCCAGGTCTGTGATTCCACCCACCTCATCGACCGGGAGACCAACATCTCGCCCAAGCTCACGGAGCTGGAATCGATCCTGGACGAGCTGGTGCTCCAGAACAACCGCAAGGTGGTGATCTTCAGCGAGTGGACCACCATGACCTTCCTCATCGGCCGGCACCTGTCGCGGGCAAAGATCCCCTTTGTCGAGCTGTCGGGCAAGGTGCCGGTGAAGAAGCGGCAGGCCCTGATCGACGAGTTCACCGCCAACCCGGACTGCAAGGTCTTTCTCTCCACCGATGCCGGCGGCACCGGCCTCAACCTGCAGGCGGCCGACAGTGTCATCAACTTCGAACTGCCCTGGAACCCGGCCAGGCTCAACCAGCGCATCGGCCGGGTCAACCGGATCGGTCAGCAGTCACAATGTGTCAACGTGATCAACCTGATCAGCAAGTGCAGTATCGAGGAACGGATCCTGACCGGCATCAAGCTCAAGAGCGAGGTCTTTGACGGGGTGTTCGACGGCACCACCAGCGAGGTCATGTTCGACCGCAGGAAACGCCAGGACATGGTCAACCAGCTCCGCAGGATGATGGGGGAAGAAGAGGAACCGCTGGTTGCCGAACCGGTCCCGGCCAGGGAGCTGCCCGAAGACACGCCCTATTACCTCAATCCCGAGGTGCTGGCCGAAGAGGAGGAGACTGCGGCGCCGCAGCCGGCCGCATCGCCTGCCGGTGAACAGCGGCCCGGGGCCGAAGCAGCGGCCACGCCGGCCAGCGGTCGGGAGAGACAGCCGGCTGCCGCGACCGCCGCGCAGTCACCCGAAAAGATGGAAGAGGTCCTCAACCAGGGCATGTCCTTTATCAGCGGCCTGATGGAGATGGCCACCGGCCAGAAGATCGAGGCCACGGAAGAGGATGGCCGCCTGGTCACCCTGGACAGGAACACCGGCGAGGTCACCCTCAAGTTCCGGCTGCCGGGTTTCAGCACCTGATTTCGTAATAGTTCACCGCTATCAGCAACTACCTGAAAATAGCAACACCTTTGGTAAAAAGTTCAGCAGTGCGTCAGCTGTGCCTGATCGTGGCTGGCCGTCTATAGCCAGCTATGCGGCCAGCCGCGAGCACGTGCAGATGGCGTGCTGCTGAACTTTTCCCTGATTTCTTGACATCCCCACAGGGTAACTTATCGTATGTG
>JALSNC010000211.1 GCA_026987195.1 Desulfobulbaceae bacterium
GGACGTGCTCAGTGAAGAGGAACTGCAGATGGTCAACGACTACCTCTACCGCAACGGCGACTGGACCTATGACCCCAACGACGCCGATTCCTGCGGCTGATGAGCTGTGTTCTCCCGGTCGGGAGAACAGCAAAGTAACTCTTTCTGCCTGTCAGAAAACGGGCAGCAAGGAAGAATGCCCCATCACAGGGAGGTACCATGGCCCGCGGCCCTTCCGCCGCCATGGGTTTGTCTGTGGTGGGGCATTTGTTTGTGGCTGGATCACACCTTGAAGGAAGAGGACATGTGACGTAATTTTTCCGCCAGGCGGGAGAGTTCCTGAACGCTTTCCCGGACCTGGCTTCCAGAGGTGGTCATTTCTCTGGCCGTATGGTTGACCTCGGCAATGTCCTGGGCAATCTCTGCCGAAACCGTTGAGCTCTGGGCCACGTTTTCCGAGACCTCCTGCAGACCGATAGTCGCCTGCTGCATGTTGGCCGCAATTTCCTTGGTCGTTGCTGCCTGCTCTTCCACGGCGGCAGCAATGGTGCCGACAATGGTATTGACCTCGTTGATCACCGAGTGTATCTGGGTGATCTGGGCAACGGTATCCTGGGTGGAGTTCTGGATTCCCTCGATCCTGGTCCTGATTTCGCCCGTGGCTTCGGCAGTCTGCTTGGCCAGTTCCTTGATCTCGTTGGCCACCACGGCAAACCCCTTGCCTGCCTCTCCGGCCCGTGCCGCCTCGATGGTGGCATTGAGGGCCAGCAGGTTGGTCTGGTCAGAAATCTCAGTGATGGTCTCGGTGACCTTGCCGATTTCATCGGCAGCCGATCCCAGTTCACCCACCTTTTCCGAGGCTGCCTGGACATCTTTGACCGCAGTGCCGGTGATGGCACTGGCCCTGGAGGTGTTCTCGGCAATCTCGTTGACCGCGCCGGTCATCTCGTCGGTTGCCGCGGCCACGATACTGACATTGGTTGTCGCCTCTTCCACGGCAGCGGCCACGGTATTCATGTTGGCGCTCATCTCCTCGGCTGCAACTGACACGGTTTCCGCCTTGCCCGAAGTCTGTTCCGCTCCCGCTGCCACCTGCTCGGCTATGGCGGAAAGTTCGGTCGAAGAGGAGGCCAGGGTGTCCATGCCATCGCTGATCCCCCGGATCATGGTGCCGGTGTTTTCGACGATTCGGTTCATGGAGGCTGCAAGCTGACCGGCCTCGTCCTTCTGCTGAATGTCAAGGTGCTGGGTAAAATCTCCCCGGGCCAGGGTCTCGGCGAAATCCTTTCCCCGGACCAGCGGCCGGGTGATGGCCTTGCCGAGAAAGAAGGTGATGGTGAAGCCCAGGCCGAGTGCGATCACGGTGCCGGAGTACAGGGCCCTGTTCATTGAATGGACCGACTGCAGGCTGTGGTCACCTCCCTTCCGGATTCCCTGGATTCCCGCCTCGCTGATCTGGCTTGTCAGGGCCATGATCTTTTTGCTTTCCTCTACGACTTTTTCCGCCAGCGCGTCGGAATCCTGCTGCTCCATCTGCCGGTTGAGCCGGGTATAGATATCGAGCTGTTCCACGAGCCTGCCAGTGTCACGGGCCAGGACTGCCAGGGCGGGATATTCCCTGGTCAGTTCCCGGGATTCTGCCAGGTACCTTCTGGTCTGTTCCATGGCGGCCATGGCCTTCTTGAAAAGTTCGGGCTCTCTATGGTCGGCAAAGAGCATGAACAGGGAGTGGGTCTCGCTGAAACTGCGGGCCAGTTTGTCGGCCATCTCCATGGCCGGGATATACTGGCCGACCATGGTTCGGCCTTCCCCGTTGATGGTGGACAGGTAGCCCATGTTGACGATGGCGGTCGTCAGGATGATGAGCAGAAGAAGGCCGAAACCGATGCCCAGCTTGTAGGACATTTTCAGGTTGTTCATTGGGTTGTTCCCTCCGTCCTCCGGAGGCCTCTAAGGATATAAATAGTAATTTTTTGTAGTTGATTATTTCAACAAGTCAGTGTGTTGCGCCTCTGCTTCAGGAGTCAAATGGTTTTCGAATCTCCCCCAACATCAGAACAGTTGCTCTTCTCAGCTGACCTTGAAACGCCTGACCATGGACTCGAGTTTCTCGATGATCTGATTCAGGTCCCTGGAGGCCGAGCTGAGCCGGTGTCCCTGGTCGGAAAGGCCCCTGGCGATATCGCTCACTTCGCTG
>JALSNC010000212.1 GCA_026987195.1 Desulfobulbaceae bacterium
CGATGCCGGGGCGTGCGCCTGGTCCGGGAACCCGAAGAGGTCCGCAGGCGTCTCCACGGGCAGGACCTGGTCCTGTTGTGGGATCATGAGCAGACCGGCTGCCATCATCTCCTGCTCGAAGCGGAAGGCGGGGGAGGGTGTTACGTCGTTGCCAACACCATACGCAAGAAGGGGATACCGTTCACCCAGGTCTACCACCTGGGCGATCCGGTCCTGTTCACCCGGGGGCTGCCCCTGCTGCAGCGTTTCTTCCTGCGCCGCGACCATACCCTGTTCACCCTGGTCGACCGGCGGTTGCTGGCAGGTTGCCGGCCGCGCCCGGCCCACGAGCAGACCCTGCGCTATCCGCGTCTCTACCGGCCCGCAGGCCCGGAGCCGGCCCGGATCGACAACCTCTATTCCGAACTCCTGCTCCTGCGACAGTAGGCCGATTCATGGACAACCGGTTTCCGCCATCCCTGCGCCTGGCACTGACATTTTTCAGACTGACCGGGCTGCACCGTCTGCTCTGCCCTTTTTTCCGGGGCATGGGCCTGATCCTCGTCCTGCACCGGGTCCTGCCCCCGGCCCCGGGGGCCAGGATCATGGCCAACGCCCGCATCGAGATCACCCCGGACTTTCTTGAAGCCCTTCTTCTCTTTTTTCGCGGCCGGGGATATGAGATCGTCTCCCTGGATCAGGTGCATGACCGGATCTGCCGCGGCCAGGCGGGCGCACCCTTTGTCGCCTTCACCTTTGACGACGGGTATATCGATGCCCTGGAGGTGGTGCGCCCCATCTTCAGGCGGCACGGCGCCCCCTTTGCGGTCTATCTGATCACCGGTTTTCCCGAGCGCAGGCTCATCCCCTGGTGGTACATGCTGGAGGACCTGGTCCTGCGTCATGACCCTGTCCGTTTCCGGTGGCAGGGGCGCGATCATCATTACCCGACCCCGGGCCCGGCCGAGCGGGAGCGCGCCTACGCGGAGATCCGGCGGCTGATCCTCGCCAGCCCGGCCGGCGGGCTCGAAGAGTGCCTGGATGCGATCTTTTCCGGTACCGGTATCCGGGCTGCCGATTATGAGCGCCTCCTGCCGGACTGGAGCCAGGTCCGTGAGCTGGCCGGTGATCCCCTGGTCACCATCGGCGCCCACACGGTCCATCACTGCAACCTCAGGGAGTTGTCGTCGGATATGGTGCACAGGGAGATCGTGGACTCGCGGCAGGCCATAGAAGAGCATACCGGCAGGGAGGTCCGCCATTTCGCCTACCCCTTCGGATCGCCGGCCGAGGTAGGGCGTCGGGAGGTGGATATTGCCCGCCGATGCGGATTCGCGACCTGCACCATGGTCAACGAGGGCACCATTGTCGCCGCCCACCGCCACCACCTGGCCTGCCTGCCGCGGGTGGAGGTCACGGGCAGGTATCAGGATCTCACCATGGTCGACCTGCGACGCTGTGGGGCTCTGTCGCTGTTCCGCAACGGTCTGCGCCGCATTGTCGTGTTGTGAGAAAAGGCTCCATTGCGGCTTTACTTTGACAATCATTCTTTGATAGACTTCAGGTAGCGAAATCCGCCTGCGCTGCAACGGATTCTGGGACGCCTGTCCGAATCGGCCCGCAGGAAATTCCGGAACCGGGGAATAAACCGCTGCCGGATGCATCAATGAACAGAGAACTCAACATCAAACGCCTCTCCAGCCGCATCCCTGAGCGTTGCCCTCACGGGCAGGGGGTCGCGGGGAGGACCAGCCAGGGGTCTGCCGGGTAATGCCGCCGTTCCGCCGTCATCTGCTCATCAACAGCCTCAAGCTGTTCGACATCTTCCTCCTGATCTTTTCGTTCGGGGTGGCCACCGTCATCTCGCACAACCTGGTGCGGTCGATCTCGCTGGAGCAGTTCCTGGCCATCAGGATCAGTGTCCAGAATTTCTTTCTCTTTCTCGGCCTGATACTGGCATGGCACATGATCTTCGCCGCCAGCGGTCTCTACCATTCCCGCCGGCTGTCGTCGCGCTGGGAAGAGGCCAGGGACGTGCTCAAGGCCACCACCATGGGCACCATGGTCCTGTCCCTTGCCGGCATTGTCTTCAACATGGTCATGGTGTCGCCTTTTTTCCTGGTCGTGTTCTGGCTGGCGAGCAGTATCACCGGTGTCCTCGGCCGCCGCATCCTTCGCTATGGCCTCGAGCATCTCCGGGTCCGCGGCCGCAACCTGCGCAACCTGCTGATCGCCGGCACCAATGTCCGGGCCATGGATTTCGCCCGCACCATCCTCCAGAAGCCGGAACTGGGCTACGAGTTGCTCGGTTTTACCGACAATGCATGGTATGATGACGACTCGGAGATGATGCGCCTCACCTTTCCCCTGGTTCCGCTGCAGGATCTGGAATCCTATCTCACCGATCACGTGGTGGACGAGGTGGTGGTTTTTCTGCCGGTGAAATCCTTTTACGAGCAGTATTCGAGGATCATCTCCCTGTGCGAGGAACAGGGGATCATCGTCAGGCTGCAGGCGGACCTCTTCTTCACCCGGATCGCCAAGTCGCGGGTGGAGCATTTCGAGGATTCCCTGCTCATCACCATGTACACCGGGACCCAGGACGGTCTGCCGCTGGTGATGAAGCGGGTGATGGACGTGGTCCTCTCCCTGCTTCTGCTGATCATCCTGTCGCCGCTCTTCCTGGTCACCGCGCTGGCCATCCGCCTCACCTCGCCGGGACCGGTGTTCTTTGTCCAGGAGCGGCTGGGGCTCAACAAACGCAGGTTCAGACTCTACAAGTTCAGGACCATGGTACAGGACGCCGAAAAGCGGCAGGCCGAACTGGAACCTTTCAACGAGGCCAGCGGACCGGTGTTCAAGATAAAAAATGATCCCCGGGTCACCCCCATCGGCAGGATCCTGCGCAAGACCAGTATCGACGAGCTGCCGCAGCTGTTCAATGTCCTCAAGGGCGATATGAGTCTCGTCGGTCCCAGGCCGCTGCCGGTCCGGGACTATCGCGAATTCGACCAGTACTGGTACAACCGGCGCTTCAGCGTGCGGCCCGGCGTCACCTGTCTCTGGCAGATTACCGGCCGCAGCGGCATTCCCTTTGAACGGTGGATCGAACTCGACCTGCACTACATCGACCACTGGTCCCTGTGGCTCGATTTCAGGATCCTGCTCAAGACCATCCCGGCGGTGCTTCGGGGGCATGGGGCGGCATGAGGGGGAGAGCAGGAAAAATCGTGCCATGCACATGCGCGCCTGCCAGCGGTGACCAGCCACAAACGGCTGTCCGGGCCGGCTCCCGCCGATCCGGCGTCCATGGGCACGAGGTCGCAGCGACCGGCCCGGCGGAATGGCTCTGCCGGGCCGGTCTTTTCCAGTTAGGGTATTGCCGGATTTTCAGGGCGTTGCCGATGGCGGTGAACTGTTGCCTTTTCCACGGGGTATTGAGACCATGAAGATACTGATCGCCTATCCCGCCCTGCAGGGCAAGGGCAGTCCCATGCTGACCCAGAACCGGCAGTTCCAGTGGATGAGCCTGGGATCCTGCATCTACCCCCTGGTGCCGGCATCGGCCGCCACCCTGCTGCAGGCGGACGGCCACGATGTGCTCTGGTACGACGGTATCGCGACGCACCAGCCCTATGAACATTTCCTGCAGACCGTGGAGAGCGAGCGGCCGGACCTGGTCGTCTTCGAGACCAAGACGCCGGTGGTCAAGCTGCACTGGGATATCGTCGCAGACGTGAAAAAGATCTCGCCCTCCATCCGCACCGTGCTCATGGGCGATCATGTCACTGCCCTGCCCGAGGAGTCCATGCGGCGATCGTGCACCGATTTCGTCCTCACCGGCGGCGACTATGATTTTTCCCTCCAGGCCCTGGCCGGGGCCCTGGGCGGCAGGGGTGACATGCCCGGCGGCATCTATTACCGGGACGGCGACGCCATCACCAGTACCGGCCCCTTTTCCCTCAATCATGATCTCAATACCCTGCCTTTCATCGACCGTGATCTCACCCAGGCCCATCTCTACGGTGAGAAGTGGAAGAAATATGAACCGTTCCGCTACACCATGGCCGGCCGGGACTGCCAGTGGGGCAAGTGTACCTTCTGTTCCTGGACCACCACCTATCCCACCTTCCGGACCAGAACCGTGGAGAGTCTGCTCGACGAGATCGAGATGCTGGTCTCCCGCTACGGTGTACGCGAGATTTTTGACGATACCGGGAATTTTCCGGCCGGAAAGTGGCTGCGCCGTTTCTGCCATGGTATGATCGAGCGGGGCCTGAACCGGGAGATCCTCTTTTCCTGCAACATGCGTTTTGATTTCCTGGTCCGGGACCCGGGGATAGCGGAGCTGATGAAGGAGGCCGGTTTCCGCAAGCTCAAGTCCGGCCTTGAATCGGCCAACCAGTCCACCCTGGACCGGATCAGGAAGAATGTGCGGGTGGAGGAGATCGTCGAGGGCTGTCGTCTGGCCAGCGAGGCGGGCATCGATATCCAGCTCACGGTGATGGTCGGTTATCCCTGGGAGAGCCGCCAGGACGCCGTCAATACCCTCAACCTGGCCAGGAGCCTGATGGCGCGGGGACATGCGGAGATGCTCCAGTCGACGGTGATCATCCCCTATCCCGGCACCCCGCTCTTTGCCGAGGCCAGGGAGAAGAACTGGATCCGGTTTACGCCGGTCGATGCCTGGGAACGCTATGATATGACCGAACCGGTGCTGCAGCTGCCGGACATGGAGCCGGAGGAGATCATGAAGATGTGCAGCGCCATCTACAGGTCGTTCCTGTCGCCCATGTTCATCATCCGTCAGCTTCTCAGGATCCGGTCACTCTCTGATCTGGGCTATGTCCTGCGCGGCGGCAGGGCCGTGCTCGGTCATATCCTTGATTTCGCGAAGATCCGTTCCTGAGGAAATGGTGCTGTGGACCACGGTGGAGCAGAGGGTGCCATGACAGGGGATCGGGATGCGGCGGCTCCCGCACCGGTCGTCGCCGGGGAGCGGCAGACCATCGATTTTCTCGGCGTCCGGGTCGATGTCCTGGATACCGGGGGCCTGCGCGACCGGATCCTGGCCATGGCCCGGGGGACGGGGCCGCACCGGGTCATGTATGTCAATGCGGACTGCATGCTGATCGCCAGGGACAACAGCCGCTATCGGCAGGCGCTCAACCGGGCGGACCTGGTCTATGCCGACGGCATCGGCGTCGTGTGGGGGGCCAGGCTCCTGGGCCACGGTCTGCCGGGCCGCAACACCGGGGCGGATTTCATGCCGCGGTTCTGCCGGGACTTTGCCCGCCACGGTATCCGCCTCTTTCTCCTCGGCGCCAGGGAGGGGGTTGCCGCCGAGGCGGGCCGGCGTCTCTGCGCGCAGGCGCCCGGCCTGCAGGTGGTCGGCACACACCACGGCTATTTCCGGCCCGGGGAGAGTGAGCGGATCATCGGCGAGATCAACCGGGCCCGGCCCCATATCCTGCTGGTGGGCATGGGTGCACCCTGCCAGGAGCTGTGGATCGACACCAACCGTGACAGGCTTGAGGTTCCCCTGCTCTGGGGCGTGGGGGGCCTGTTCGACTTTCTGTCCGGCAGGACCCGGCGCGGGCCGCAGTGGCTCCTCGACCATGGCTTCGAGTGGCTCTGCCGGCTGCTGGTCGAGCCCGGGCGGTTGTGGCGCCGGTATCTCATCGGGAACGTGAAGTTTGTATTGTATGTCCTCGGGCAGCGGTGTGCCGCCCGGGACAGGGGCGGATGATGGTTGCCGATATCTTTCTGGTCACCCTCGGGGTTGTGGTGCTGCTGGTCATGGTCTACCTGGCCTTCCTTGCCGTGGCCAGCTTCTGGCCGGCAGGGAAGCGGCAGCCCTGTCCGCCCTGCAGCAGGTTTGCCATCCTCATTCCGGCCCACAACGAGGAGGGCCAGATCGGGGCGACCCTGGACTGCCTGCTGGCCGTGGACTACCCGGCCGAACTCTACGAGATCATCGTGGTGGCCGACAGCTGTACCGACCGGACCGTGGAAGAGGTCCGCTCCCGGGGTGTTGCCTGCTGGCAGTATGAAAACAGCGAACGGCGCGGCAAGGGATTTGTGCTGCAGTGGGCCTTTCCCCGTCTGCTGGCTCGCGGCGACCATGATGTCTTTGTGGTGCTTGATGCCGATTCCCACGTGGAGGCCGGTTTCCTGAAGGCTGTCAATAACCGTTTCTGCCAGGGCGCCCTGGTGGTGCAGGGCTACAGCCAGGTTCGCCATCCCGAGCGGTCCGTGCTCGAGAGCCTGGCCTTCCTCGGTTTTGCCCTCAACCGCAACCTTCGCTACCGGGGACGGAGCCGGCTGGGACTGTCCGCCAACCTGATGGGGACCGGCATGTGTTTCTCGCGGCAGATCATCGAGCGTTTCGGCTGGCCGGCCACCTCGATGGTGGAGGACGTGGAGTACCAGATGTTCCTGCTTCTGCACGGCATCCGGGTGGTCTTTGCCAGTGATGCGCGAATCAGTGTCGAGCTGCACAGTTGCCGCAAGGCGTCGGCCCGGCAGAGGGCCCGGTGGGACATGGGCAAGGTCAATATCCGCAACCGGTTCCTGGGCAGGCTGTTGCGGCGCGGCCTGGGCCGCGGAGATATCCGCTGCCTGGACGGCGCCATGGAGTTGCTCCTGCCGCCGTTTGCGATTCTCTTTTTACTCATTGTCATCGGGTTTGCCCTGTTTTCCTGCCGCTGGTGCGCCTGTCATCCCTGTCTGCGGTACATGTGGCTTGCCAGCATCCTGCTGCTGGTCACCTATACCGGTGTCGGTCTGGTTTCGGCCAGAGCCGGAACAAGGGTCTACCGGGCCCTGCTGTCCGCGCCCCTGTTCATCTTCTGGCGCCTCAAGGTGGTGCTGGAGGAGATCTGGCGGGGCCGGCCCGGCAGCCGCTGGTAGGCTTTTGCCAGGTGCCAGGTGAGAGGGGATACTCGTGCCGCCTGCGGCGGGG
Source organism: Desulfobulbaceae bacterium (assembly GCA_026987195.1). Lineage (GTDB taxonomy): Bacteria > Desulfobacterota > Desulfobulbia > Desulfobulbales > Desulfobulbaceae > DRKI01. The sequence goes on from JALSNC010000212.1 coordinate 6,944, forward strand.
CTGACTGCATGGGAGCGGAGCGGGATGAACAATGGCTGATGCACCTCTGCAGGGGCGGCCGGCGGTCGTCCCTGCATCATCCGCGGTTCTCATCCGAATTTCCGGGATGGTTCGCCCGGGGATGAACCATTGACCTTGTTGCATCGCTCTGCGGTGCAACACGCCATCTGCCTGATTTTTATCGTCAGTTGTGCCCGCTCCTACGGGCATGTTGGGTTGTCTGTACAGTGTGACGAACTTTTTTGCCTGTTCATTACGATTTGTCGTGACTGCGACCAAAAGGACCGGACCAGCCATGCTGGTTCATGTGAGGCAAGATGAAGGAGACTGGATATATACTCGGCATCTCCGCATACTATCATGACAGCGCCGCCTGTCTGCTCCGGGATGGCGAGATCGTTGCCGCGGCCCAGGAGGAGCGGTTTACCCGGAAGAAGAACGATTTTTCCTTTCCCGCCCATGCAGTGGACTACTGCCTGCGGCAGGGCGGTATCCGGGCCGACGATCTGGAGGTGGTCGCCTTCTATGACAAGCCTTTCATCAAGTTCGAGCGGATCCTGAAAAGCTATCTCGCCCAGGCGCCGGCCGGGCTCCGTTCCTTTCTCAAGGCCATACCCCTGTGGATGAAGCAGAAACTCTGGATCAGGGACGATATCGCCCGGCACGTCGGTTTTGACGGCAAGATCATCTTTCCCGAGCACCATCAGTCCCATGCCGCCTCGGCCTTCTATCCCTCACCCTACCGGGAGGCGGCCTTTCTGACCATCGACGGCGTGGGCGAGTGGGCGACCACCAGTTTCGGCACCGGCCGCGACAACCGGCTTGATATCCGGGCCGAGATCCATTTTCCTCACTCCCTGGGATTGCTCTATTCCGCGTTCACCTACTATACCGGCTTCAAGGTCAACTCGGGCGAGTACAAGCTGATGGGACTTGCACCCTATGGTGAACCCGAGTACAGGGACCTGATCCTGGAAAAACTGGTGGATCTGAAGGAGGATGGTTCCTTCAGGCTCAACATGGAGTATTTCGACTACTGTACCGGTCTGACCATGACCGGTCCCAGGTTCCACCGTCTCTTCGGCGGCCCGCCCCGTGATCCGGAATCGGTCATCGACCAGCGGATCATGAATCTTGCCCGTTCCATCCAGGAGGTCACGGAAATCATGATCCTGAAGATGGTGGAGCATGTGCACCGGCAGACCGGGTGCAGATATCTTTGCCTGGCCGGCGGCGTGGCTCTCAACTGCGTGGCCAATGGCCGTATCCTCAGGGAATCGGCCTTCGAGGATATCTGGATACAGCCGGCAGCCGGTGATGCGGGCGGGGCGCTGGGGGCGGCCCTGTTCGCCTGGCATGGCTGGCTCGGTCGTGACCGGGTTGTCGAGCCCGGCGGTGACCGCCAGCAGGGCTCCTACCTGGGCCCGGAGTTCAGTGATAACGAGATACGCGAGTTCCTGCGGCGCCAGGGTTGCCGCTTTGTCGAGCTGTCCGAGGACCGCCTGCTCGAGACCGTTGCCGATCAGATCAACGCCGGCCGGGTGATCGGCTGGTTCCAGGGCCGGATGGAGTATGGTCCCCGGGCACTGGGCAACCGTTCCATTATCGGTGATGCCCGCTCAACGACCATGCAGGAGACCATCAACCTGAAGATCAAGTTCCGGGAAAGCTTCAGACCCTTTGCGCCGTCGGTCCTCAGGGAGCGGGCCGGGGACTACTTTGACCTCGACCGGGAAAGCCCCTACATGCTCCTGGTGGCGCCGGTACGGGAAGAGCTCCGTCATCGGCCCACGGAGGAGGAGCAGCGGCTGAGCGGCCTGGCCCGGCTCAAGGTGCCGCGATCCACCATCCCGGCCGTGACTCATGTTGACTGTTCGGCCCGGGTGCAGACGGTGTCCGAGAAGGACAACCCGCTCTACCACCGTCTGCTCAGAACCTTTGACGAGCGGCACGGCTGCGGGGTCATTGTCAACACCTCCTTCAATGTCCGCGGCGAGCCCATTGTCTGCACCCCGGAGGATGCCTACCGTTGTTTCATGCGCACCGGCATGGATACCCTGGTGCTGGGCCGGTTTCTCCTGGAAAAGGAGCCCCCGCCCCATGCCGGCGAAAGGGAGGAAGGATGAAAGCGACAACCGCAGGCCCGGTGTCGGCCCGGGAGCTCAGGAAGTTCGGTCTGCTCGTCGGTCTTGTCCTTCTCGTTCTCGGCGCCTTTTTTTTCTGGCAGGAGAAACCCCTGCGGAGCTGGCTGGCGCTGCCCGGTCTTGTCCTGGTGATC
>JALSNC010000213.1 GCA_026987195.1 Desulfobulbaceae bacterium
GGCACTGCGCTCCGAGGCCATGAAATGACCGAACTCGAGGATCAGGGTGATGTTGAGCAGCAGGAGCCACAGCTCGGGCGCGACCAGGGCCTGGACCAGGTCACGACCTGCGGCGACCATGGACCTGCCGGCCCAGAGATCGATGCCCAGTCCGCCGGCCAGCAGGGCCAGCCCCAGGGGCATGCCACCGCGGTTGAGGAGCAGGATCAGCAGGAAGACGGTCAGGATCCTGGCCACCGGCGAGACAGTGAACAGCAGGGAAAAGGTCACAGCCCATCCCCTGTCATCTTCCCGACACCCGGGACGGAATCCGCAACATCCGCCCTGGCCCGGCGGGCAGACAAGATCTCAATAGAGTGAAATTACAACACATGCACAACATCCTTTCCCATGGCACACTTTTCGCTTACAACCAGGTAATCCGAACTTCAGGTCGCCCGTTTCTGTCCGGAAAACCGGAATCATCTGCCCTGTACCCGAACCGAGACCCCATGGAAGCAAAAACAGACCTCATACCCGACAGAGACGACCGGCTCCGCCTGGACGCGCTGCTCAGCGAACTGAGCCACTACCGGCGCCAGTCGGAGAGGTTACGCAAGGTCAACGAACTGTACGGCCGCATGGCAGGGCTGCTCGACCTGCCGACCATGATCGAGACCTACTCCATCTGGCTGGCCCAGTATGTGGGCCATGAACTGATCGGTTACCACAATCTTGACCGCCAGCGGATGCACATGTACTGTTCCTGCCATGGCCCGCGGCGGCGCCAGGTGATCGAGATCGCGGAAAACCAGCTCCGGGAACCGGACGACAACGGCCGGCAGTGCTTCACCGAGGTGGAAGGCTTCTTCTCCCACACCTGGTCCTTCACCTCGGAGGGATGCTGCGGCGTCCTGGTCCTGCTGCGCCGGGACAACCACATTTCCGGGGAGGAGATGGAACTGATCAACGAGTCACTTCCCATCCTGGCCGACCCACTCAAACGGGCCCTGGACTATGAGGAGATCTTTGCCCAGGCCCGTCGCGACCCCTTGACCGGCCTGCCCAACCGGCTGGTCTTCGAGGAGCGCATCGGCTGCATCATGGAACAGGCCCGCCGGCACCATCATCCGCTGACCCTGGCGGCCCTGGACCTCGACCATTTCAAGGAGATCAACGACACCATGGGGCACCTACGCGGCGACGAGGTCCTGAAACTGGTGGCCGATGCCCTGCAGGAGCAGATCCGCCTTACCGACCTGCTGGTCCGCATGGGTGGCGACGAGTTCCTGGTGGTCCTGCCGGACACGGACATGAACGCGGCCCGCTACCTTGGTGAACGGCTCTGCCGCGCCGTGGACGCGCTGAATATCCGGGCCGGCTCGGGGAAGCTCGGTATCAGCATCGGCCTTGCCCAGTGGACACCGGGCATGGACAGGGACCGGTGGATGGAGAAGGCCGACGACATTCTCTACCAGGCTAAGGCCGGCGGCCGTGCCCGGGTGGCGATGGTTAACTGAACACGCCGCAGACGCCCCCTCCCCTAGCGCCTGCGCAGGAGACACTGCCAGAACCGTGGCGCCGGCTCTATCCTCGATTCGATGAGACAGGCCTCCAGGCTCAGAATCTTGAACACCGGTTCCACCGCGGTGACGATCTCGCCTGCTGTCAGCCGGGGCGGCCCCTTGTCCCGCACCCGGTCATCGGCATTGCCGACCAGGCTCAGCCAGATGCCGTCTGCCGCCAGGCAGGACGCGACCCGGCGGGCAAAGGCGGCCCGGCCCTCATCACCGGCCGCGGCATGAAAACATCCCCTGTCAAAAACAAAGATGGCGGATCCGGCCTCCATGGGACAGGTCAGAAAATCGTCACGAAGAAACCGACAGGATACGCCGGCTGCAGCGGCCCGTTCCCGGGCGATCTCCACGGCCCTGGCCGAGATATCGAGACCGATGGCGTCAAAGCCCTGCCGGGCGAGCCAGATGGTGTTGGTGCCGGTGCCGCAGCCCACGTCCAGGACCGTGCCCCTGCGGACGGGCCAGCGGGAGACCGTCCGTACCAGATAGGTGTCGGGCCGGCCGGTGTCCCACGGCAGGTCGTCGCCGGAATAGCGCTGCTCCCAGTGCTGGCGGCCGTCTCTCCTGTCGGCCACGGTCAGTCCCTCTCCTCGATCCTGACGGCGAGGGGAATGGAATGGAGACTCTTGCTCTGCTGCTCGGTGCTGCCGAGTTTCCACTCGGTACAGACCGCCTCGCCGTCCAGCAGCTTTTCGATATCCCGGACCAGCCCCTCGACATTGATCACCGGGTGGCGGGAGAAGACCTCGGGCAGGCCATAGGTCAGATTGCAGACCAGACAGCAGCCGGGCCGCTCGTGCAGGTCCAGAGAAAAACGCAGTGTCCTGCCAGGTTCATCAAATCCCCGGTACTGCAGCCTGATATCGTAGGCGCCCTCGCCGGCATCGCCGAACAGGGCCTCGAAAAAGTCATTGGTCCGACTGGCGGGAAACAGGTCGGCCAGGGTATCCTCTGAAAACAGGGTATCCAGTTTTTCCTTGTTCATGGTCATAGAGATATTGCGGTTGAATTACACCCGGAAAGGGGCAGATCGGCAGCTCCGGCGTTTCTGGTGATCAGCATCGGCCGGACACGGGCGGAATCCGTACACTCTGCCCGGCTGGCGATTCTATTCAGTCGGTCTGCCCCTGTCAACAGACAAAAAAAGCTCTGCCCGGAACAAGAAAGGATTGTCGTGCCGGTAAAAGTGCCGGCCCTTCAACATAGTTGCCCATAGCAGTGCACTGTTCCCCGTGCCGCACCTCCATCAATTTGCGACATCTGACAAAGGATCCTGCCATGATGCATCTCCCTGATCAACCGGCCCCGGGCCGGAAGAGCAACCGCCCGGTCACAACCGTTGTCGAACCTGCGCCTCTTCTGCGCCGCCCGGTCCTGTGGTGGTGCAGCCTGTTCATCCTCCTGGCCCTGCTCCTGCCCGCCCGGCCCCTCTCTGCCCGGCCCGGGTGGCGGTTCCACGGCCTGGTCGCCCAAGGCGGCCAGATCGACGCCCAGAGCGGTGCCGACGGCACCATCCACCTTGTCTCTTCCCGTTACTACCAATTCGATCGTCAGGGCAGACTGCTCCTCGACGAGCCCGTGGGTGACGGCCGCCAGGGAGCCATGGACTTTCCGCCCGCCCTGGCCGTGGATGCAGAGGGAGGGGTCCACCTTCTGACCCGGCACGACGGCTCGTGGAGCAGCGGCCTGGCGCTGCGCTACCGGCGGCGCAGCGCAGCCGGAACCTGGGACCGTGACATGGCGCTCGAGCCGCGGGCGCCGCGCAACTATGTGGTGGGCATCGGCGTTGCCGGGCCGGACCGGCTCTTCATGCTTTCCGGCCGCCAGGTGGCCAATGTCTGGGGCAACATCGTTCTCTGGCAGCAGGAGGGGGGTTCTGTCCTGCCGGAGGGAGAACTGACCGATATCTGGCGGGTGGATACCGACGCCCGCATGCGGGCCGGCAATGACCGGATCTTCCTGGTCTCCGGCCGCTGCGACGGTGACGGCTCTGTCTATTTCACCCACTGCCGGCCGGACAGTGACTGCATCACCGAGATGCGGGCCAACCTGCGGGTCCACCGGGGCGGCAGCGGCCGCCGCGGCATGCCGGACATCGCCATCGACGGCCTGGGCCAGGGACACCTGACCTATGGTGCCGACCAGGAGGTCTATTACAATCGCTACGACGCCAGCCAGCGCCCTGTCTTTGCCAGGGACCGGAAGATCTTTTCGGATCTCGGCACCTGGCACCTTTCCATCGGCCTGTCGGCGGTGGCGGCATCAGCGGACGGCAGCCGCGTGCTGGCCGTGGCCCTGCGCTCCGACGGCAGCAAGGAAGCCGGTAACAGTGAGCTGCTCTGGAGCTGGTCAGCAGATGGCGGCGCCACCTGGAGCACACCCAGGAGCATGGGGGTGCGGACCGATGGCGGCGAGGGCCGACGGCGACCCCGCCTGGTGGCGGTGGATTCCACCTTTTTCCTCTTCTACGCCGACCGGGAGGCCAGGGGGATCAGCATGGCCAGCATCGACCTGGAACAGGATTCCGGCCCTCCTGCCATCAACGGCGCCCTCCACCTGCTGCTGGACGGTTAGCGGCCCTTCCCGGGTTGGCCTGACCCTGGCCAGGGGTGTCGTCTTGTACCTGGCCAACGTCGTGGTCTCCCGCTACCACGACCAGGTCCAGCGCATCGCCGATCTCCGGTTCACGGTCCGGGATGGCCGTTTCACCAGGACCGGGCATGATCCTGTAAGGCCAGGGCGCTGCCAAACCGGTTTCCTCTCCAGGTGACTGTTGCCAGGGCCTGCGCTCTATGGTACAAATCGGGCCATGCAACAGTCACTCTTTTCCGACCAGCACGCCGATAAAAACGGTCTCGCCGGCGAGCTCGACCTTACCGCCTTGAACGAGGCCCAGTATGCGGCCGTCACCCATGGACAGGGACCGGTGCTGGTGATCGCCGGTGCCGGCAGCGGCAAGACCAGGACGCTGGTCTACCGGATGGCCTACCTGATCGGCCAGGGCGTGGCGCCGGAATCGATCCTCCTCCTGACCTTCACCCGGCGGGCGGCCCAGGAGATGCTCTGGCGCGCTTCCCGGCTCACCGACCAGGCCTGCCGCCGGATCATCGGCGGCACATTCCACGCCACCTCCAACATGCTGCTGCGGCGGCACGGGCATCACCTGGGATTCGGCTCCGGTTTCACCATCATCGACCGGGGTGATGCCGAGGGCATCATCAACCTGATCAAGTCCTCCCTCGGCCTGGCCGGAAAGAACAAGCGCTTTCCCTCCAAACGGATCATCATGAACCTGCTCTCCGGCCAGGTCAACAAGAACCGGTCCCTGGAAGACCTCGTCCGGGAGGACCATGCCCATCTCGCCGAATTCATCGACGATTTCCGCACCATCCGTCGCCACTACACCGAGTTCAAGCTCGAACACGGCCTGATGGACTATGATGACCTGCTGGTCAACTGGCACCGGCTGCTCACCGAATGCGGATCGGCCCGGGAAGAGATCTGTTCAGGCTTTGCCCATATCCTGGTGGACGAGTACCAGGACACCAATCTCATTCAGGCCGAAATCGTCCGCCTGCTGGCCCATGGCCACGACAACGTGATGGTGGTGGGCGACGATGCCCAGTCGATCTACAGCTTCCGGGGTGCTGACTTTCACAACATCATGCGGTTTCCCGGACAGTTCCCGCAGGCCCGCATCATCAAGCTGGAGGAAAACTACCGCTCGACCCAGCCCATCCTCAGCCTGACCAACGCCATCATCGCCTCTGCCACGGAAAAATTCACCAAGACCCTGTTCACCCGTACCGACGGAGGAACGCGGCCCAGGGTGGTGCCGGCGCGGAACGAATCAGCCGAGGCACGTTATGTGGCCGACAGGATCGACCAACTGCACCAGGACGGTACGCCGCTGGCCGAGATGGCGGTGCTCTTCCGTTCCGGCTTCCATTCCTTCAAGCTGGAGCTGGAGCTCAACAGCCGCGGCATGGCCTTTGAGAAACGGGGGGGACTCAAGCTGACCGAATCGGCCCATATCAAGGACCTGCTCTCCTTTCTCCGTATCCTGGCCAACCCCTGGGACAATCTCTCCTGGAACCGCATCCTGCTGCAGCTCGACAGGGTGGGCCAGAAAACGGCACACAAGGTCCTGGCGGCAATCAGCGAATCCGACGATCCCGTGGCCGCACTTGCCGCCTACAAGGCGCCGCCATCCTGGCGCAGCGGCCTGGCGGCCCTGAACGAGGCACTGGGACGGATGCGGCAGCCGGACCTTACCCCCAGCCAGCAGTTCGATGCGGCCATGGCCTACTACGAGCCCATCTTCGAGAAGATCTATTATGACGACCATCCGAAACGGCGCAAGGATCTGGAGCAGGTCCGGACCCTGATCGGCGGTTACAGTGATCTGCAGTCCTTTCTCGACGACACGGCCCTGGATCCGCCCGAGACAGACACCGCCACCCTGTCCGGCGACGACGAAGAGGGCCGCCTCATCCTCTCCACCATCCACTCGGCCAAGGGCCTGGAATGGGACGTGGTCTTTGTCATCGGCCTGGCAGAAGGACGCTTTCCCCAGCCGCGGACCGTGCCCGGCGAACAGTGGGAGGAGGAGCGCCGTCTCCTCTATGTCGCCGCCACCCGCGCCAGGAAACAGCTCTATCTCACCTATCCGCGACAGATGATGACCCCGGACCGCAAGCTGCACCATACCGGCATGTCACCGTTTCTCCGGGAGATCAGCCCAGGCCTCTACGAGATCATCGGCAACACCCCCATGCCGGCCCCTGCCCTGTCTCCTGACCAGGAGCACCGGGCCCGGCCAAGGCCGCAAAAAACCAGGTCCGCCCGGCTCGATTTCACCCCGGGCATGCAGGTGCTCCATCCCCTGTTCGGCCCCGGTACGGTGAAAAGCATCCCCGGTCCCAGGCGGGTGGAGATCCGCTTCGACCGCCACGGCGACAAGATCCTCCATCTCGACTACGCCAAGCTGGAGATCATCCAATAAGAGGCAGAAGACGGCTGGCGGCCCTGTTTCCACATACGCATCATGAATTACCGGCACGCATGGTCCTACCTGGACCGGTTACAATTTTTCAAGATCAAGCTCGGCCTGGATTCGATGAACCGCTTCCTGGCCGCCCTGGACGAACCACACCGGCAGGTGGCCTGTGTCCATATCGGCGGCACCAACGGCAAGGGTTCGGTGGCCGCCACCCTGCTCTCGGTGCTGACGGCCGCCGGCTACCGGGCAGGTCTCTACACCTCGCCCCACCTGAGTTCGGTACGGGAACGCTTCCGCATAGGCAACCACTATATCTCCAGGGAAGATTTCACCCGGTTGACGGAGAGGATCCGATCCGTGCTCGGGGACAACCAGATCACCTACTTCGAGTTCACCACCACCATGGCCATGCTCTGGTTCGCCGAACAGCAGGTGGACCTGGCCCTGCTCGAGGTCGGCATGGGCGGCCGCCTGGATGCCACCAACGTGGTGACACCGCTGGTCTCGGTGATCACCAACGTCAGCATGGACCATGAGCAGTACCTGGGAACCACCCTGGAACAGGTGGCCGGGGAAAAGGCAGGCATCATCAAGCCCGCCATCCCGGTGGTGTCGGGGATTGATGACGATGTCTCCCGCCGGGTGATCGGTGAACGCTGCCGCCGGCTCCAGAGCCCCCTCCACCTCCTGGGTCGCGATTTTCACGGCCGGGGCAGCAGCCAGCGGAACAGCGGCTGGGAGTACCATGGCCTGCGATGGCACTACAGTGCCCTGCCCCTGGCCATGCGGGGCGGCTACCAGGTGGACAACGCCAGCCTTGCCCTGGCCACGCTGGAGCTCCTGGCCGACAGGGGATTCTCCGTGGACGAGACCGCGGTGCGAAGCGGCTTGGAGAAGACCCGGTGGCCGGGACGACTGGAGGCATTCAGGACCATCAACGGTTCAGGTGCCGGACGCCGTTTCCTCCTCGACGGTGCCCACAACCCGGCAGGCGTCCATGCCCTGACCAGGGCCCTTGAACACGAATTCACCTTTTCCCGCCTGATCCTGGTCTGGGCTGCCATGGCCGACAAGGACATCCGGACAACCCTGGCCGAGGTGGCGCCCCTGGCCCACCGGATCATCCTCACCCGTCCGGAGTCGGAACGTTCAGCCTCCCCGGCCAGCCTGCGCCAGTGCCTGCCAAAACGGCAGCAGGAGAGCGCCAAGTGCACGGACTCGGTGGAGGACGCCCTGGAACTGGCAGTGAACGAGGCCACAGAGCGTGACCTGATCTGCGTGGCCGGTTCGCTCTACCTGGTGGGCAAGGCGCGGAAGATCCTGCTCGGCGACCTGGTGGAGAACCCATGAACGACGATTTCTTCGGCTTTGACGGCATCGACGAGCACGTCATCCGGGCAGAGCGCAACAAGGCGAGACAGTTGCGGCGCTCCCGCTGGTGGCAGCGCAAGACCAGCAGCGGTATCTGCTACTATTGCGGGAAAAAGGTAGGGATCAGGGCACTCACCATGGACCACATCATCCCCCTTTCCCGGGGCGGCAGAAGCACCAGGGACAACCTGGTGCCCTGCTGCAAGAGCTGCAACACCAGGAAAAAAAGCGCCCTGCCCGTGGAATGGGAAGAGTACATGGAGGAGCTTTCCAAAAGATCTTCGGAAACAACCCTTGAAAAAAAAGGATCCAGCGGGTAAGTTAGCGCGGTTGTTGGAGGCATCCGCCTGCCGAGGCAGGCTGTGCAGCTCCCTCTTCTCACAGACAGACCACCATGGGCGGGTAGCTCAGCTGGATAGAGTGTCGGCCTCCGAAGCCGAAGGCCGCGGGTTCGAATCCCGCCTCGCCCACCATGTCAAAGCCAATAAATTCAACGTGTTATCGTTAAATTTATTGGCTTTTTTTGTGCCCGCCTTTCAGCTCTTTTTCCATAAATTTTGGGGGAATTATGACCGGCGCGTGGTAAAAAAATGGTAACTTAGACCACCCTAACAAATCCAACAACCTGCTCCGTGACATCCTCCGGCACACCATGCACTGCCGCCTCGCCGTTACAGACCACTGGTCCGCCTTCTGCCCAGGCGAAAAAAGTACCTTCGTCCCCTGGCCAGTTGTGGGCATAAACCACACCGAAAACAGGAACCCCGTGCTCAAGCAAGGCGATGGAGACCGCAGAACCCCGGAAACCGCGCATGATGCGTATTCCACTGATTCCGGCCACCCATTCCAGACGATTCCGGCCAGTTGATCGGAGCGGAGCGACGCTGTTAGTCGTCCATTACCTTTTTCTGTAACTTCTCAAAAAGTGTGGGTAGTTATCTCGGATGGACTCGTAAAAAGTCCATCACACTCTAAGGATGGCTAAGCATAAAGGTTCGATATACAAAGCGTAGCGGTGTCGGCCAAGCGGAGGCGTACATGGAGTACGTCGAGCATTGGCCGTACCCGCTACAACGCACTAGATCGCACTTTTTGCGACGCCATCAGTTATAAGGCACTGATCCACGCCGAACCTCAGAGGGGTCAGGATTGCACTCAGGCGACATAGAGCTGGTCCAGACCGGCGAACATCCGTACCCTGGTCTCGTTGAAACGGTTCAGTTTTTCCCTGGCATCGCTGAACTTGCTGTCATTGACCGCGGCAACGATCTCCCGGGCGAG
>JALSNC010000214.1 GCA_026987195.1 Desulfobulbaceae bacterium
GCCTTGCCGCCGCCGATCCCTCCATCAGCGAAGGCGCGGCCCTGGTTCTGGCCTTCAGCATGGGCTATGGCGGCATGATGCTCTCGCCGGTACATCTCTGCTACATCCTGACCAGGAAATATTTTTTCGCTCCTCTTGCCGATACCTACCGCTACCTGGTACCCTGCGTCCTGGTGATCATGGCCTGGGGTGCGGGCCTGCATTGTCTGCTGCGGATAACAGGATGGTGAACAGAAGAGATATCGGCAGGATGTTCATGGTGGGCTTTGACGGCTGCACCGTTGGCGAGGACCACTGGCTGGTTCAGGCCCTGGTCCGGGGAGAGGGACCGGGCGGGGTGATCCTCTTTGACCGCAACGTGGACGGATCGATCCAGAATATACGTGATCCCGGTCAATTGCAGGATCTGACCCGTACTCTGCAGGGATATGCCGGCGGTTCTCTGCTCATTGCCGTGGACCAGGAGGGGGGGCGGGTCTGCCGCCTGAAGGAAGAGGACGGTTTTCCGCCCACCCTGTCAGCAGCGGAAATGGGCAGGGGGGAGGCAGCCGGCACCCGTCGCCGGGCGGAGCGCATGGCCGCCACTCTGGCCGGCGTTGGCATCAATCTGAATCTGGCGCCGGTGGTGGATCTGGATCTCAATCCGGACAACCCGATCATCGGCAGGTACGAACGAAGTTTCGCTGCCGATCCCGCCACTGTCACCCGCCATGCCGCCGCATTTATCACTGCCCATCACGGCCATGGCATTGCCTGCTGTCTCAAGCATTTCCCCGGCCACGGCAGTGGCGGTGCGGACTCGCACCTGGGATTCGTCGATGTCACGTCCAGGTGGCGCCGCAGTGAACTCGAGCCCTTTGCCGCCCTGATCCGTTTAGGCCTGGCCGACGCGGTGATGACCGCGCACGTGGTGCAGAGCGATCTCGATACACGGGCCCTGCCGGCCACCCTGTCACCGCGGATCATCCGCGGCCTGCTGCGCCGGCAACTCGGATTTGCCGGGGTGGTGATCAGTGATGACCTGCAGATGCGGGCCATCTCCGACCGCTGGGGCTATGGCGAGGCCGTGGCCATGGCGGTGCGGGCCGGGGTGGACCTGCTGATTGTCGGCAACAACCTCGTCCGCCGGCAGGAGGCTCTGGCCGAGGGGATCACGGCCATTGAGGAGCTGCTTGCCAGCGGCGGGATCCGTGCTGAAGACATCAGAGGATCAGTTGGGCGGATCAAACGATTGCAACAGAAGATTACAGGAAAACTGCCATGGAAGAACGTTTCACCCACAGCCTGACCATCGGGTACATCCTCTGGATTTTCGGTTTTCTCGGCGCACACCGGTTCTATTACGGCAAGCCGATCTCGGGCACCGTCTATTTTTTCACCCTGGGGCTGTTTCTCATCGGCTGGATCGTGGATCTCTTTCTGATCCCCTCCATGGAGCGACAGGCGGAGATCCGCTTCATCCCCGGGCCCATCGATTATGACCTGGCCTGGCTGCTGCTGGTCTTCCTGGGATTCTTCGGGGTCCACCGCATGTACCTGGGCAAGTGGATCTCAGGGATCATCTATCTGTTCACCGGCGGGCTTTTCGGGCTCGGCTATATCTATGATCTGTGGACCCTCAACGAGCAGATCACGCTTATCAACGGCAGGAGCCGGCAGGGACAATAGGGGGGCTGCCGGCAGGCAGGGCGTGCCGGAGCGGCGGAGGGTCAGGGGCAGCAGAGGACCCGGTTGCCGCCGGCCTTGGCCTGGGCCAGGCAGCGGCCGGCAATGGTCAGCAGGTCACGGACCCGGCAGTTACGTTCCGGGATCTCCGGTGCAAATCCGGAGACGCCGAAACTGGCCGTGACCTGTATCCGGGTGTCACGGTCGCGGATGTCCAGGTCCGCGACCAGGCCCCGCAGCCGTTCGGCAACAATGCCGGCGCCCCGGATCGGTGTCTCGGGCAGGACGATGATAAAGGCGTCCTCGTCCCAGCGGGTGATCCAGTCCACACCTTCCCGGATCACCTGCATGGCGGCCAGGGAAAACCCGGTCAGCACCTGGTCGCCGACCCGGTGGCCGTGGGTGTCGTTGATCGCCTTCAGCCTGTCGATATCACCGAAGATCACCGAAAGGTAGTGGGAGTAGCGTACCGAGCGCTGCAGCTCCGTGGTCAGCCGTTCGCGGAGATACCGGGGCGTGTAGCAGCCGGTGAGCGCATCGGTGGGGGAGAGTTTTTTGATCTTTTCCCGCATCTGCCGCTCGCGGACCACCAGGCAGAACTGGCGGGCCGCATCGTTGAGGGCGGTTGCCAGCATCCCGTCATCGCAGGTTACCGGCAGCAGGCGGAAGATGCCGTACCGGTTGGCCAGCTCCATGGCCGCGTCGTTCTCTTCCCTGTCCACCAGCAGGATCCGGCTGGTCCTGGAGAGCCGGGCCGCCTGTTCCAGGAATTCGCTGATCTCCATGTCCGGCAGGGCCATGGTGCTGATGAGGACACTGTGCTGCCTGGAGCCGTCGAGGGCGGCCAGGGCGTCGGCAGCGGTTTCGGCGCAGGTGAACTCGAAGTCGGTGCTGTTCTCTGCGCAGAAGCGGGAAAGGACAGACGGGCCGGCAGCGACAAGGACGCGTTTGATCATGGGCTGTCTCCAGAAAAGATCCAGGATGCTGAAGGTTTCTTTACTATAGCATCCTGGTCCGCAAAAGAGGAATACCTAAAACAGGGGCAGGAATCTTCTTTCCGGTTGTCATGGTGATGAACCTGCGCTATAAAAGGGGGTTATGGAAAAACTTCCCACACACTTCCCGGGCGGCTGCCGGCCGGAGATCGAGTATCCCTGTGTCTGGCAGTACAAGGTGATCGGCACGGAACGGCAGGCGGTGCGCGAGGCCATTGCCGCCTGCCTTGGCGATGCCCCCTACAGTGTCAGCGATTCACGGGTCAGCCGGGGCGGTCGCTACGTCAGTCTGAACCTGGAGGTTACGGTGTACAGCGATTTCAACCGGTTGCGTCTCTACGAGGTCCTGGGCGACCATCCGGCGGTCAAGGTGATCCTGTGAGCGGTGAACCCGACATCCCCCGGGAGGAAGAACAGCGTATCGACAGCCGGATCATTCCGGTGATGCGTGAGGCCGTGTTCATGGTGCAGATGATTCTCTTCCGGACCCTGAAGGAGAATATCGCGCTCCGCTACCAGGAGCGGTCCGGCCGGCACCACACCAGGCTGGCCGGCGCCGTGGTCAACAACCTGTTCGGCACCCATCCCTCTGATCCCGAGGTGGCCGAGTTCGCCCGCCACAACCGGGAGCTGGTCGAGGAGGAGCTGCGTGGCCTTGCCGGTCGCTGTTCGCAGCTGACACCGCATCTCACCGACGCCCTGCGCATGCAGACCATCTGCGACAACCAGGAGGGCATCCATTCCATCCCCAGCCTGCTCATGGCCAGGGCCCTGGGCATCCTGGAGGAGGAACGCCCCCTCCCCATGCCCTCCACCTTCATGATCACGGTCCGGCAACTGGCGGCGGAACACGGCCTGGTCGAGCCCATGCAGCCGACCGCAGGCCCGCAGGACGATCCCTCCTGACGCGTTTTTCGTTTTTTCCAGATAGTCGTAACCTCTCATAGGGTTGGCAACTATGCGGTTTCACAACCTCAGAGCTGTAAGCGTTCACAGGTAGTGCATATTTGTGCAGGCGCGTTTGTTCGCTATAGCCCCTCTATGCGGACAAACGCGACCGTGCAAAGATGCGCTGCCTGTGAGCGCTTACAGATAGTCCGGCAGCTCCGGCAACGCAGCCGGCGTGCTGATCTGCCTGATAGTTCACCGCTATCGGCAACCACCTGGAAATTTGATACGTTCAGGGTCTTTCCCCTTTTGCTTCCTTTCAGCCGGTCTCGTACCGGTTCCTGCCCTTCTCCTTTGCCGTGTACAGCGCCTGGTCGGCCCGGCTCATCAGTTCTTCCAGCCTGCAGCCTGGCTCGTCGGGCACCTTGACCAGTCCCAGGGAGATGGTGACGATGCCCCAGGGGATGTTGCCCTCATGGGGAATGCGCTGCTGCTCCAGGGCATGGCGCAACCGTTCGGCCAGTTCCATGGCTTTTTCCATGTTCTCTTCCGTGAACAGGATGCAGAACTCCTCGCCGCCGATACGGAAACAGTAGTCCCCGGCCCGCCGCAGGATACTGTTCATGGTGGTGGCGATCTGCTGCAGGACCTGGTCTCCTTCGGTGTGGCCATAGATATCGTTGTAGCGCTTGAAATGATCAACATCCAGGAAACCGAGAAAGAGGTGTTCCCGGTGGCGCAGGGCGTGGCGGAGCTGGCGCGGGAAGACGGCCAGAAGATGACGCCGGTTGTGGAGGCCGGTGAGCTGGTCGGTGACGGACAGCTCCGAGAGTTGTTCCTGCAGCCGCAGGTTGCGGATATAGAAGGAGCGGTTGAAATAGAGCATCAGCAGGATGGCGATGGCGCTGCCGCAGAAGATGACCCCACCCTGCCAGAGATGGTGGTTCTGCCGTTGCCGGAGACGGGATTTGAGGAGAAAGATGCCCTCCCGGTAAGGAGGCGCGAGTTGGTCGATGGCCTGGGTGGCAAGAAGGAAAAAATCCCTGGGCTCCATGCGAGTGCCGGGTTCTTTGCCTTCCATGACCCGGCATTGCTGGCAGAGGGTGGCGATGATATCGTCGAGCTGCGGCGGCAGAAGCTCCAGTTCCCTGGTCAGGTTGGGGGCGACCTTGGCCAGGATTATCTGTTCGTCGCGGATGGTCTCCATGCGAGCCGCGATCACGGAGTGATAACTCTGCAGCCGTTCGGCCTCCTGTTCGGTGATGCTGCCCTTGGCCAGGAAACCGCTGCCCATGCCGCGCAGCCGGCCGATGGCCTCGGCAAGATAGGGGATCTGCTTCACCAGGATGTCGATGAGATAATAGGTATCCAGCTCGGGATCAAGGATCAGTTGCGACCGGTCGGCGGTGAGCTGCATGAGGCGGAGGATCCTGGAGATGAGCCGGCTGTATTCTCCAAAAAGGTCGATGAAGGGTGTATCGGCGGGATCCATGCGGAAGAGCTGGGCCGCCCTGTTCTCCAGGGTCCGGGTCTCGTTTTCAAGATGAAAGAAATGGACCTTCTGCCGCCAGTCGGGCTGGTGGAGCCGGTCGAGAAACTGCTGCCTGATCCGTGCCAGGTCCTCCCCCACGTCTTCGGTCTTCCAGAGGGCCATCTGGGTCAGGCCCCGGATCTTCTGCAGATCAGTCAGGCTCTGGTAGAGCAGGTGGATGGCGGCAACGCCCTCGATCTCCCTCCTGGTCAGCCTGGAGAGGCGGATCTGCTCGTAGAACACGACGGAAAGCGAGGCTGACAGGAGAACGATGGGCAGCAGGGTGGCCCAGAGATAGCGGCCAAGGTGGGTACGGCTCTTGTGATGGAGGTCTGCGGTCATAAGGCCCTTTTCAGCTCAACCAGGGTCGCGCCCCAGGATCCCGCATCCAGGTCAGCGATCCGGTAGGCGCGGACTGAGGCAGTACGCTCCAGGATGGCATGCACGGTCCGTCGCAGGCTGCCGTTGCCCTTGCCGTGGATGATGCGCACCTCGTAGATGCCGAGACGACGGCATTCATCCAGGTAGTCGGGGACCAGGTGCCCCACGTCGCCGGGGGCAAAGGCATGCAGGTCCAGAATGCCGTCGATGGGCAGGCGGACCGCCCTTTCCCGGTCCGTATCCCTGTGGTCTGATCTCCTGTCGGCCTTGCTGTTGCCGTGGCACATGGGATGGTTCACCTCATGAGCAGCAGGAGCCAGGGGAGACCCGGCGGGGTCTCCGAGGTCAGGCGGACATCGGGAACATAGTGCCTGATGAAGTCGATGAAGGCCGACGTTCGGGTATAGACCCCGTAGAAACCACCCTGCTGCAGGCAGTTGGTGCCGTAGGAGACCAGGCCGGCATGGGCCCAGCGGTTGTCCACCTGCACCAGCAGGGGACCGCCGGAATCACCCCGGCAGGCATCCTTGCCCACTGTATACCCGGCACAGATCTGGGAATCGGCCAGGGGGATGCCGAAGGCGCTGCTGCAGAGGCTGTCGCTTACGACCGGCAGATCGACCTGCTGCAGGATACTGGGAAAGTAGGGATAGCCGCTGGTGTTGTAGAGCCCCCAGCCGAGGAGGGTCGTCGATCTGCCCAGCAGCGAAGGTGGCGTGTTGTCCCGGGACTGGCCGCTAAAGAGGGTGAGGGGTTCGACAGCGGCGGGTGTGGCCAGCCTGAGCAGGGCGATGTCGTTGGTCAGGCTGGTGGTGCTGAAGGCCGGGTGAACCACGATCACGTTCACCGCCAGCCGGGGACCGTTGAAGTTGTTCAGGTCACGGATGCCGATGGCCACGTCGATGTCGTCGGCATCGGCGGAAGCCACGCAGTGGGCCGCGGTCACCACCCAGTCTGCGCTGATCAGGGCGCCGCCGCAGAACTGGGCATAGTAGAGATCCGGTTCAGCGGCATTGAGCAGGGCAACCATCCAGGGCCAGGAGCCGGGAGCAGTGTCGCTGCCGCCCAGGACCTTGCCGGCGGGCGGGGCCGGATCCGTGCCCGCGTCGACCGGGAGGGTGATGCTGACGGCAAGGAGGGCGACGAGCAGGACAATGAACAGGAATCGTTGCATTCTTACGGTGGTATCTTCATGGAGGTGAGAGTCCGGCCCGGGACTGCACCGGAGAAGCGCGGTCTCCCTGCCGATTGCTGATGCCTGGTCAAGTATAGCACAGCCGGCAGGATGTGCACAGGCTCGGCGGGAAAATTGAGAATTTTTCCTGCACATCCTTCAGGTCGCGGTCTCCAGGGCGATGCGGGCCGCCCGCCGTGAGGCGCCACGGCCGCCGAGCCGGGCGGTCACCTCGGCCAGGCCCTCCCTGATCCTGGCGTGGACATGCACATCCCAGGCTATCTTCTCCAGTTCCGCGGCGATGTTTTCCGGGGTCACCTCGTGCTGGAGGAGTTCGGGCACCACTTGCCGGTCCGCCACCAGGTTGACCAGGGAAAAGAATTCGATATTGCGGATCAGCAGTCTTCCCAGGAAATAGGTCCGGGGTGAGACCCGGTAGGTGACCACCGCCGGAGTGCCCAGGATGGCCAGTTCCAGAGTGACCGTACCTGATGCCGCCACCACGGCGTCGCAGGCCGCCATGAGGTCGTAGCGGTCTTCGTCCACCACCCGGCAGCAGATGCGGCGCTCATAGCGGCCGAGTCCGTGTTCCTCCAGGAGGCGGCGGGACACGGTGGAGGCGCGGGGGATGAGAAAGACGCACTCGTCGCCCCGTGCCCTGGCGAGGCGGTCCGCCGCGGCCAGAAAGTCGGGCAGAAGCGAGCTGATCTCCCGGCGGCGGCTGCCGGGCAGCAGGCCGATGACCTTGGCGTGGGGAGGGATCTGGTGGCGGGCCAGGAACTGGTCCCGCGACATGGTGGTCCGTACGGCGTCCATGAGGGGATGGCCGACAAAGTCCACCCGGACGCCGCGGCGGGCATAGAATTCCTGTTCAAAGGGCAGGATCACTCCCACCCGGTCGGTGAGGCGGCCGATCTTCCTCACCCGGCCGCTCCGCCAGGCCCAGACCTGGGGGCTGATATAGTAAAAGACAGGGATGCCGAGCTTCCTGGCCTTTGCCGCCAGGAGGAGGTTGAAATCGGGATAGTCGATGAGGATCAGCAGGCAGGGGCGCCGGCTGCGCATCCGCGCAAGCAGCAGACGGCGGGCGGCCAGGATGTCGCCCAAGTGCCCGAGGACCTCGGTCACGCCCACCACCGCCAGCCTGGAGGCGTCATAGAGCAGCTCAACCCCGGCTGCGGCCAGTTCGCGGCCGCCCATGCCGCTGAACGTAAGATGGGGGTCCAGCTCCTGCATGGCCCGCACCAGGCGGGCGCCGTGCATGTCACCTGAGGCCTCGCCGGCGATGATCATGACGTGCCGGCCGGGGGAGCGGGTGGACATGGGGTAGGCTCTCTGTGGCTCAGTGATGGTGGAGACCTGCAAAATCGGGACTGCCGCCGAGCAGCTTCTCCACCCGCGCCCGGTTCTCGTTGACCTGCTGCACCACCTCCAGGGCCACCTTCAGGGCGCGTCGTCCCTCCTGGCCGCCGACCATCGGTGTGGCACGCCTGCGGACATTGGCAATGAAGTCGGTCAGCTCCAGCTCGAGGATGTCCTGGTCCGCAAAGCCGTGTTTCCTGATCTCCGGCAGGGGCTGGCCATTCTGGGCACCCTCTTTCAGGGTGATGGACATGACCTCTTTCTTGGAAAAATCCACGGACAGGTAGCGGCCGGGCTGGAAGATCCGCATCCGCCGCATGTTGTCCATGGAGATGCGGCTCACGGTCACATTGGCGGTACAGCCGTTGGCAAAGATCAGGCGCGCGTTGGCGATGTCGGTCAGCGGCGTGATCACCGGCGCGCCCGCGGTATGGATGGTCTCGATTGGAGCGTCGATGATGGAGAGGATGATGTCAATGTCGTGGATCATCAGGTCCAGGATCACATCAACGTCCGTGCCCCGGTTCTTGAACACCGAGATGCGGTGGGCCTCGATGAAAAGGGGATGGTGGAGCAGGGGCTGCATGGCCAGCACGGCCGGGTTAAACCGTTCGAGATGGCCGACCTGCAGGATGAGGTCTTTTGCCGCGGCCCGGGCAATGAGATCGTCTGCTTCCGCAACCGTGGTGGTGATGGGCTTTTCCACCAGGATGTCGATGCCGCGCTCGATGCAGGCAAGGGCCACCTCGTGATGGTGTACCGTGGGCACCACGACGGATGCGGCATCGATCCGGTCCAGCAGGGCGCGGTAATCGGTAAAGGGCGTGGTGCCGCATTCCCGGGCGATCTCCCCGGCCCGCCTGCTGTCCACGTCGGCCACGCCCGCCAGGTCAACATCCTTCATGGCTGCATATTTCTGGGCGTGGAAACGACCCAGGTAGCCCACTCCTATGACTCCGACTCTGATCTGTTTCACGATGGATCCATGATGGCTAGATTCCCAGGTAGGCCTTCTGCACGTCCCTGTTGGCGCGCAGGGCCCCGGCCCGGTCGTGGATGGTGATGCGGCCGGTCTCCAGGACATAGCCGCGGTCCGCCACCTTGAGCGCCAGGTTGGCGTTCTGTTCGACCAGGAAGATGGTGGTGTTCTGCTCCCGGTTGATCTGGCGGATGATCTCGAAGATCTGCCTGGTCACCAGGGGCGCCAGCCCCATGGAAGGCTCGTCGAGCAGCAGGAGCCGGGGCCGGGCCATCAGGGCCCTGGAGATGGCCAGCATCTGCTGTTCACCGCCCGACAGGTTGCCGCCCGGCTGGTTCCGCCGTTTCCTGAGGATGGGGAACAGGGTGTAGACATAGTCGAGATCGCGGGCAATGCCCCTCCGGTCCCGGCGGAGAAAGGCGCCCATGTCCAGGTTCTCGGCCACGGTCAGGTCCGGAAAGATGTGGCGGCCCTCGGGCACCTGGCAGATGCCCAGGGCCACGATCCGATCGGCGGACAGCTCGTGGATGGGCCGGCCCCGGAAGAGGATCTCCCCCCTCTTTGGAGGCACAATACCACTGATTGACATCAGTGTCGTCGATTTTCCCGCCCCGTTGGCGCCGATGAGGGTGATGATCTCTCCTTCCTCGACCTTGAGATCAATGTCATGCAGGGCCTGGATGTTGCCGTAATAGGTGCTGACCTTCCGCAGTTCAAGCATCATCCATGTCCTCCCCCAGGTAGGCCTTGATCACCGCCGGGTTGGTCCGTATCTCCTCCGGTGTGCCCTCGGCGATCTTTTTCCCGTAGTCCATGACAAAGATATAGTCGGACAGGCTCATGACCAGTTTCATGTCATGTTCAATGAGCAGGATGGAGAGTCCCTTGTCCCTGATGCGTCGGATCAGTTCGTCCAGTTCGCGGGTCTCCTGGGGATTCATGCCGGCGGCGGGTTCGTCCAGGAGCAGGACCAGGGGGTCGGTGGCCAAGGCACGGGCGATCTCCAGCCGCCGCTGGGCACCGTAGGGCAGGTTCTTGGCAAATTCGTTGATCATGTCGCCAAGGCCCAGCTCCTTGAGGATGGAAACGCTCAGGGCCACGATCTCTCTCTCCTCCTGCCGGGTCCTGCGGTCACGGAAAATGGCACCCAGGACCCGGGCCCGGGTGCGGCAGTGGCGGCCGATCATCACGTTTTCGAGCACGGTCATGTTGGGAAAGAGCCGGATGTTCTGAAAGGTACGGGCCAGGCCCTGCATGGTGACGTGGTTGGGCTTGAGGCCGTTGAGGCGCCTGGTACCGCCGTCGGGCGGGGTCAGGAGCAGGTCGCCGGCCGTGGGCCTGTAGAGGCCGGTCAGGCAGTTGAAAAAGGTGGTCTTGCCGGCCCCGTTGGGGCCGATCAGGGCCACGATCTCCCCCGGGTTGACCCGCAGGTCAAGCCGGTCCAGGGCCCTGATGCCGCCAAAGTCCATGGTCAGGCCGGTAACTTCGAGTACAGGGGTCATAGCAAACTGTGTGTCCGGTGCAGATATTGGTGTTGGCCGGCATTCCGCCTCAGTCGATCCCGATCCGGTAGGTCTTGCGGATGTTGGCGATGATTCCCTGGGGCCTGAAGACCATCATGATCACCAGCACCGCGCCGAAGACCAGCATCCGGTACTCGGAGAAGGCGCGCAGGTATTCGGGCAGAAGGATCAGCACCAGGGCGGCGATGATGACACCGACGATGGAACCCATGCCGCCCAGGACCACGATGCAGAGAATAATGGCTGATTCGAGAAAGGTGAAGCTGGCCGGGTTGACAAAGGTGGTCTTGGCGGCAAAGATCACTCCGACCATGCCGGCCCAGAAGGCGCCCAGGGCAAAGGCGGTGAGCTTGGTGCGGGTCTTGTCGATGCCCATGGCCTGACAGGCGATCTCGTCCTCGCGCAGAGCGAACCAGGCCCGGCCGATGCGGGAGTTCTGCAGCCGGTTGACGACAAAGATGGTGAAGACCACCATGGCGATCATCAGGTAGTACAGATAGGTGATGGAGTGATCCAGGGACATCTGGATACCGAAGAAGCCGGGCCGCGGGATGTTGGAGATACCACTGGGACCGTGCGAGAATTCGTTCCAGTTTTCCAGGATCAGGCGGATGATCTCGCCGAATCCCAGGGTGACGATGGCCAGGTAGTCACCGCGCAGCCGGAGGACCGGAAAGCCGAGCAGGATGCCGAAGGTGGCCGCCAGCAGGCCGCCGATGGGCAGAACGGTCCAGAAGCCGAGACCGAAATGGAGGTTGAGCAGGGCATAGGCATAGGCACCCACGGCATAGAAGGCCACGTAGCCCAGGTCGAGCAGGCCGGCGACACCGACAACGATGTTCAGGCCCAGGCCCAGGACCACGTACATGAGGGCCGTGATCATGATGTTGGTCTGGTAGGTGGAGAAGAGCAGGGGAAAGATCAGGAAAAAGAGGGCGCCCGCGGCCAGGAGCGGCCGGTGGATGACCGGATCCTGAATGATGCGCCGGCTGAGCGGGGTGCGCTGCGGCAGCTCCGCCTCCAGGCCCTGGCGGATGCGACGCAGCCGGATCTCCCGGCGCATCAGCCAGGCGCGGCCGGCCAGGTAGCAGAGAAAGCTGCCCAGACCGACCCAGAGCATGTTGTGCCAGCGCCAGATGATGATCCGGTCGATGGGGTTGACCTTGATCACCATGAGCGGAAAGGTGAGGGCCACGAACCAGAGGGCGATTATACATGCCTTGCCGATATCCTTGAGTGAGATCATGGAAACCTGTACCTCGCTGTTGCGATGTTCAGACCTTTTCGATGGTGGCCTTGCCCAGCAGGCCCGAGGGACGGAAGATCAGGATCAGGACCAGCAGGGAGAAGGCGAACACGTCTTCATAGTCACTGGAGACATAGCCGGTGGCAAAGGACTCGGTGAGCCCGAGGATGAAGCTGCCCAGCACCGCGCCCGGTATGGAGCCGATGCCGCCGAGAACCGCGGCCGTGAATGCCTTGATGCCGGCGATGAAGCCGATATAAAAGTTGATCTGGCCGATGTGGGAGGCGATCAGCATGCCGCCGATGGCGGCCAGGGCCGAGCCGATGATGAAGGTTACGGAGATGACATGATCCACGTTGATGCCCACCAGCATGGCCATCTTCCGGTCCTGGGCCGTGGCCCGCATGGCCTTGCCGGTGCGGGTGAACTTGATCAGCAGGGTCAGCAGGATCATGATCACGGTGGTGGTGACCAGGATCACCATGTCGGAGGACCCGATGAAGCCGGCATAGGGCTCCATGAAATCGAAGTCAGGGATCAGGGCCGGAAAGGGCAGGAAGTCCGGTGTCTGGGCGAGCAGGACATAGTTCTGCAGGAACATGGACATGCCGATGGCCGAGATCAGCGGCGAGAGACGCGGCGCGTTGCGCAGCGGCCGGTAGGCCAGTTTCTCCACCGTGTAGCCGTAGGCGCTGGCCCAGATGGCGGCGGCCAGGGCGGTGAGGATGATGATGGCCGGGAGGGGAAAACCGAAGATGGACAGCACCGTGGAGACGATGAGGGCGGTGAAGGCGCCGATCATGTAGATCTCGCCGTGGGCGAAGTTGATCAGGCCGATGATGCCGTAGACCATGGTGTATCCCAGGGCGATGAGGGCGTAGATCGAGCCGCGGGTCAGGCCACTGAAAAAGAGTTCAACAAAATAGTCCATAACCGTTGCTCCATGACTGCGGCAGGAAGCTTGCCGCCGCATGACTGCACTGCAATAGTTCGCCGTTATCAGCTGCCACCTGAAAAGACCGGTACTTTTACACCGCACCTGACATGAAAGTGCCCGGCGCCGCTCTGGGCGGCGTCGGGCACCTGGCTGCTGCCTGCCGGACCGTTACCGGACCTGGACGTACTTGCCGTCCTTGACCACGTACATGGTAAAGCCGACGCCGGTGGCATCGCCATGTTCGTCAAAGTGGATCATGCCGAACGGCGTGGCCACGTCCTCGGTATGGAGCACCCTGGCGATGGCGGCCGGATCGGTGGAGCCGGCCTTGGCGATGGCATTGGTCAGGGCCAGGGCCGCGGCCACGGCATTGTCGAAAAAGGCGCCCGGTTCGTCGCCGTAGGCCTTTTTGTATTTCTCGCGGTATTCCCTGGTGACGGGGTTGGCGGTCACGTCGGCCGGGCCGGTGGCATAAACGCCCTCGGCATACTTGCCGGCCACCTTGATGAAAGTATCGTCCTTGACACCGTCATCGGAGATGAACACGGTCTTCATCCGTTTCTTGCGCATCTGGGTGACGATCTTGGAGGCCTCGGGATGATAGCCGCCGAAGATCACGGCATCGGCGCCGGAACGCTTGATCTTCTGGACAATGGCGGAATAGTCCACGGCGCCGGGAGTGATGCCCTCGAACAGGACCACCTTGGCCTTGCCGGACTCGTCGATGAACTTCCTGGCGAACTCGGCCAGGCCCTTGCCATAGTCGCCCTTGTCGTGGATGACGGCGATCTTCTTTGCGCCGAGACCGTTGATGGCAAAGTCGACCTCGGTGCGGGCCTGGGCGTCGTCGGAGGCGATGGTACGGTAGAAGTTGGGATAGTCGCCGCTCTGGGTCAGGGCCGGGTTGGTGGCCGAAGGTGACATGACGATGACGTTGGCGTCGCGGTAGATGGGCAGGGCGGCCTTGGTGGCGCCGGAGCAGATATGGCCGATCACGACGTTGACCCCCTCGGAAACGAGCTTGGTGGCCGTGTTGGTGGCAACCTCGGGCTTGCAGACATCATCCTCCACCAGCAGCTCGACCTTTTTGCCGTTGATGCCGCCTGCGGCATTGATGTCTGCGGCCACCAGCTCGGCGGCCTTGACCGTGGGCAGGCCGTAGGAGGCCAGATCACCGCTGTGGGCGCCGGCAACACCGATCTTGATGGTGTCATTTCCGGCCATGGCCGGAATGGCCATGGTCAGCGCCAGGATCGCTGCGGCAAAAAAAACGGTTAGCTTCGCGGACAGATTCACGTTTGTTACCTCCTTGCTTGAATGAAGATGTTTCGACCTGAATTGAGCAATACAGACATCCTTGACCGCTCCATCCAGGCAGGGAAAAACGGTAAGCAAAACCATGCACCCTTTCATACCCCATTCAAATAATTTTGCACCCAAAAATGATACTGATCCCTTCAATTGCGTTAACGGAATCCTTCAGTGGCGCTGATCGGGGACGCTCCGGCCCGGCAAGGGGGGCAGTGAAAGCCGGGGGGCCGGTGTCAGGTCCAGGCTTTTCAGATCCATGGCCCTGTTTCGTGCATCGGGCCGATCCCTCTTGCCACCGAATCCATCCTCCTGTAGAGTGCCGTTGACCGGCTGGCAGCGGCCGGGTGGCAGGGCCTCATCACCTGGCTTCCGCCCCGGCACATTGCAAGCTCCGAACCATCGGCGGATAGAGACCTGACATGAACAGAAACACCAGAGCGCTACTTTTCGGCATAGGGCGGTTCTTCTCTCCTTTCTACTGTGCGGCCATGAAGATGCGGGAGCGCGGTTACAGGACCGGAATGTTCAGGATGACAGATCCGGGCGTGCCGGTGATCAGTATCGGCAACCTGACCCTCGGTGGTACCGGCAAAACCCCGATCACTCAGCATTTTGCCAGGTTGTTGCGGGACAGCGGTCTGCGGCCGGCGGTGATCAGCCGCGGTTACGGCGGAGCCACCCGGGAGCCCGTGAACGTGGTCTCCGATGGATCCGAGGTCCTGCTCGATGCCCGGACCGTGGGCGATGAGCCCAGGCTGCTGGCCGAGACCCTGCCCGGGGTGATGGTGCTCACCGGCGTGGTGCGCAGGCTGCCGGCGCAGCGGGCCGTGGAGATGGGGGCCGATGTCCTTCTGCTCGACGACGGTTTCCAGCACATGGCCCTGCACCGTGATCTCGACCTGGTCCTGTTCAATGCCGACAACCTGGCCGGCAATTCCCGTGTCTTCCCGGGTGGCGAGCTGCGGGAGCCGGTCAGTGCCCTGAACCGATGCCACTGTTTCGTGCTCACCGGTACCGAGGCGGGCAACCGGGAACGGGCGGACCGCTTTGCCGAATTACTGCAGACCCGGTTCCCGGGCCGCCCGGTCTTCTTCACCGGCTACCGGCCTGCGGCGGTGGTGGAGCTGGCCGCCGACGGCAGGGTAAGCGAGTCCACGCGGGTTGAGCTGGCCAGGGAAAAGTGTTTCGCCTTCTGCGGTATCGCCCGGCCGGAAGCCTTTGCCCGCACCTTGGAGAAGATACCCCTTGAGCCGGTGGAATTCCTGGGGTTGCCCGACCACCACGGCTACCGCAAGACCGAGGTGGAGCGGTTGCTGGCCAGGGCGGAGAGGGGAGGCGCCACTGCCCTTGTTACAACCGAAAAGGACCTGGTCAAACTGGGGGGATTCGACCTGCCGCTGCCTCTGTACGGCATCCGCATGGCGGTCGAGCCTGACCCGGAGCTTGACCGGCGTGTCCTGGCCGCTGCCGGCCAGCAGTAGCGCAGATTCCGGATGGCGTGCTGCTGAACTTTTACGAACTTTCACGCCGGCAACCGTTCTGCGAGGAAGAGGAGCGGGGCCGGCTGATGGGTGAGTGTGTCAGAATATCAACATTTACGGGAATATGGATATTCTGTGTTGTTTTGGCCACAGCCATGTTGCCGGCGCCACTTTCCGTTTTCCATTTCGCCTTCGGTGTAATTATTTGAATTTACAGTATTTTTCATGAGAACCAGTCGGTGTTCCCGCTGGATTGGTTTTTCTGGAGAGATTCTTGCAACAGATGTCGGAAAAAGGAAGAAGAATGTCTGTACAACATCACAGGATGAAGAATGGCATCTCAGATTGAGCCCCATCAATATACCCTGAAGCGGCCTGTCAGTTGCTGCGGCGTCGGCCTGCACACCGGCAGGACAGTGAACCTGACCATCAGGCCGGCACCGGCCAATAGCGGTATCCGTTTTGTCCGCTCCGATCTGGCCGGCCGTCCGGTTATCCCCGCCCGCATGGACCGGGTCGTCGACACGACCCTGGCGACTACCATCGGTGACGGCGCCACCCGGGTCTCCACCACCGAACATCTGCTGGCGGCCCTTCGGGGCTCCGGCATCGACAATGCCGAGGTGGACCTGGATTCCCACGAGGTACCGATCATGGATGGCAGCGCCGGGCCCTTTGTCTATCTCCTCAGGCGCGGCGGACGCAAACGGCAGCGGGCACTGCGCAGGATTCTGCGCATCACCCGTTCCATCAGCTACCGGGACGGCGACAGGTCGATCCGCATTGAACCCTACGACGGCTTCAAGGTTACTGGCCGCATCGATTTCGGCGACGAAATGATCAGCGAGCAGACCTACACCATCGAGGTGACCCGGGAACGGTTCTGCAAAGAGATCGCCCGTGCCCGGACCTTCGGTTTCGTCGAGCAGGTGGAGAGCCTCTGGCGGAATGGCCTGGCCCTCGGCGGCACTCTCAACAATGTTATTGCCATCCACTGGGACCGACGTTCCATCCTCAACGAGGACGGTCTCCGCTTCGATGACGAGTTCATCCGCCACAAGGTGCTGGACCTGATCGGCGACATGGCCCTGCTGGGCAGCCCGATCCTCGGCCATGTCATCGCTGACCGTTCCGGCCATCGTCTGCACCTGGGCCTGATGAAGGCCATTGCCGCCAACAGCGACTGCTGGGAACAGGTCAAGTTCAGAAAGAATGGTGCCTCCCGGCTGCGCTGCGCCGTACGTGCCAACCGCAACAACGGTGAACGGTTCGCCCCCTTCATGCTGCCCGCCGGCAAGGTTCCGGCCTCGCAGCCGGCCTGTGCTGCCTGAGAGCGCTTACATCATTGTGGTCGGAAAAACCGATGGCTGGACATCCCGTGTGGGGTTCCGTGCACCGGTGCTACATAAGGCCTGCCGATCGTTGGCAGATGATATGCTGCTGAAGTGTTTGCCAGAGCCATGAGGTGCCGGCTTTCTGTTGCCGGAGTTGCCCGGAATTTTCCCGCTGACCCCCTGGGGCAGCGGGATTTTTTTGTCTTTTTTTTCCGGGGAATGGTAGAGTAGGCGCACGGATGCGGGAAGGCGCTTCCGGGCCGGCGCGCTACTCCGGCCGGAGCCTCCCTCCTGGCGGCGGTCCGGTTCCGACATAAAAGTTCAGGTATTGCAAAGCAGTCGGCGATAGCGGTGAATGATGACGTTCCGACCGTCTCCCGGCTTCTGTTCAACTTTAACATTGTGGTGTAACCGTGGGAAATCTGGAAACGATCGGAATAATTGGCGGAGGACAGATGGGCGAGGCCCTGCTCAGGGGCATGCTGGAGGCGGGCCTGGTGGACAGAGACCGGGTCATGGTGGCGGAACCGTTTGCAGATCGACGCGAGTGGCTTCGGTCCACCTATGGGGTCGCCGTGACTGACAGGGAATCCGAGCTCTGCGAAAAGGCGAAGATCCTGATCCTGGCGGTCAAACCGCAGGTCATGTCCCGGGTCCTGGCCGGTTATCGCCGGTATGTCGGTGCCGGGCATCTTGTCATCTCCATCGCCGCCGGGGTCCCCATCGCGGCCCTGGAAAAGGGACTGGGCGGGGAGAAGCGTATTGTCCGGGTGATGCCCAACACTCCGGCCCTTGTGCTGGCCGGTGCCTCGGCCCTGTCGGGAAACAGCCGGGTCAGCGGGGAGGACATGGCGGCGGCGGAACAGATCTTTTCTGCTGTCGGTACCTGTGTCCGTCTGCCGGAAAGCCTGCTTGACGCGGTGACCGGTCTTTCCGGGTCCGGACCGGGGTATGTCTTCACCTTCATGGAGGCCATGGTGGACGGTGGCGTGCTGGCCGGTCTGCCGCGGCCGGTTGCGGAACAGCTTGTCCTGCAGACCGTCTATGGGTCCGCCCGCCTGGCCATGGAGACGGGCGAACCGCTGGCAGTGCTCAGGGGCAGGGTCACCTCGCCCGGCGGCACCACCATCACCGGTATACAGGTTCTGGAAGAGGCCGGCCTGCGCGGTACGGTCATGACGGCCATCGAGGCTGCCACCGACCGTTCCCGGGATCTCGGCTCATGAAGGTGACCCATGCCGGCATCATCACCCGGCACGATGCGCCGGCCATCAAGCGGGTCGGCGAAGAACTGGCGGCCTGGTTCCGGGCTCGCGATATCCGGGCCGACCTGGACCGGATCGAGCCGGATATGGACATGCTGGTCATTCTGGGCGGTGACGGGACCCTGCTCCACGTCGCCCCCCGGGCAAGCCATTACGACATCCCGGTGGTGGGGATCAACCTGGGCAACCTGGGATTCCTGACCGAGATCGCCGCCGACGAGATGTACCAGGCCCTGCAGACCATCCTTTCCGGCCGGGTCTATATAGAACAGCGGATGATGCTCAAGGCGCGGTTCATCCGCGATGGCGGGCCCGGCGAGGAGGCACCCCTGTTCGTGCTCAACGAGGTGGTGGTGGTCAAGGGCAACACGGAACGGGTGGTACGGCTGCGCTGCTGGGCCGATTCGGAGTACATTACCACCTACAAGGCCGACGGCCTGATCTTCTCCACGCCCACCGGTTCCACGGCCTACAACCTCTCGGCCGGCGGCCCCATCGTCCATGCCGAGCTGGACGTCATTCTGGTGACACCGATCTGTCCCTTCATGCTGGAATCACGACCGGTCCTGCTGTCGCCCCACGTCAGGATCACCACCCAGCTGGCCGATCCGGCCGGGGATGTCAAGGTGATCGTGGACGGCCGGCGCGGCTGGGACATGCGCAAGGACGACTGCCTGGTGGTCGAGGCGGCGGCCAAGCCGCTGCTGCTCATCAGTTCCCCCCACAAGAGTTATTTCGATATCCTGCGCCGCAAGCTGAACTGGGGCGGCAGAACCAGTGGCATGCCACTTCCCCGCCAGGTGGCCGGGCATTTTTTTGAGAGAAATTCAGCCGTGAGGCCCTGAGGCGTCCCCCATTGTCAGTAATAGTTCAGCAGCACGCCATCCGGAGTCTGCGCGTACCTGACAGCCGGCCGCCATCACGCACAGCTGACGCACTGCTGAGCTTTTACCAGAAGTATCGGTTTTCTCAGGTGGGTGCCGATAGCGGTGAACTAGTACAAAGCGTATAGTTACCGCTCCAGTGAAGAGTGATGACGTCGCAAAAAGTCCGATCCACCGCGTTGTAGCGGGTACGGCCAATGCTCGACGTACTCCATGTACACACCTCCGCCTGGCCGGCACCGCTACGCCTTGTATATCGAACTTTTATGCTGAGCCATCTTGAGAGTGTGACGGACACTTTTTACGAGTCCATCAAGAGTGGCATTTTCACTGTTTGCGGCGGCTGCGGCTCTTCTTTTTACGGTCGATGTTGTATTTTTTCATCTTGTACTGGAGCAGGCTCTTGGTGATGCCCAGTTTTTCGGCAGCCCGGGTCTGTACGTTGTCCGATTCCTCCAGGGCACGACGGACCAGCCGTTCCTCGATACCGCTCAGAACGTCGGAAAGACTCAGATTCTCCGGGATGAACTGTTCCAGATCCAGGCGGGAGCTCCACTCGTGGCCATTGTCCGTGGCCCCCGAGTCCGGCTGGACATCCTCGGCCTCGATCCGGTCGCCGCTGCAGAGGATGGCGGCCCGTTCGATGGTATTCTCCAGTTCGCGCACATTCCCTTCCCAGGGCAGGCTGACCAGCAGCCGCAGGGCCTCGGGCGAGATGTCGAGCCGTTCCCTGCCCAGCCGGGCGGCATTCTTTTGCAGGAAATGGGAAACGAGCTCCGGGATGTCGTCCACCCGTTCCCAGAGCGGCGGCAGATGGATATGGATCACGTTGAGCCGGTAGTAGAGATCTTCCCGGAAGTTGCCCTTGTCCACCTCGTCCTTGAGATCCTTGTTGGTGGCAGCCAGGATACGGACATCCACCTCCAGGGTGGTGTTGCCGCCCACCCGCTCGAAACTCCGTTCCTGGAGGACACGGAGCAGTTTTGCCTGCAGCGGCTGCGGCATCTCTCCGATCTCGTCCAGGAACAGGGTCCCGGTATCAGCGAGTTCGAAACGGCCCTTGCGCATGGCAACGGCGTCGGTGAAGGCCCCTTTCTCATGGCCGAACAGCTCGCTTTCCAGCAGGTTCTCCGACAGGGCGGCGCAGTTGACCGAGATGAAAGGCGCCTCCCTGCGGGGGCTCAGGTTGTGGATGGCCCGGGCCACCAGTTCCTTGCCGGTGCCGGACTCGCCGGTGATCAGGACCGAGGAAGGGGTGGGGGCCACTTTCTCGATGAGCTGGTAGACGGCAAGCATGGAGGGATTCTTGCCGATCATGCCGCCGAAACCGGAGCGGGGGATGGCCTCGTCGCGCAGACGCCGGATCTCGCGGATGAGGCCGTAATGCTCCACGGCCTTGCCGACATTGGCCAGCAGTTCCTCGTTGGAAAAGGGCTTGGCCAGGTAGGTGAAGGCGCCCAGGTGCATGGCCTCGACCGCCTTTTCCACCTCGGCATAGGCCGTGATGAGGATCACGGGAAGTTCTTTGTTGAACTTCTTGATCTCCCGTAAAAATTCTATACCGTCCATTCCCGGCATCTTCATGTCGGTCAGCACCAGGTCCAGGTCGGTATCCCGGACTATGGGCAGGCCGGCCGTGCCGCTGTCCGCGGTGAAGACCTCGTAGCCTTCATCCCGGAGCAGTTCGGAGAGGACTACCTGGTAATTAGGTTCGTCGTCAACAACAAGAATCGTCTGCATGGTCTGTGGTGTCAGGGGCCAGGGGCCAGGTGCCAGGTATCTTGGGCAGGGAGAGTCGCCTGCCTGACTTTCATGGTTTGTTGTGCCCGCTCCTGCGGGCACGGGGGGTATCCCGGGCCGGCAGCGGTCATGGGGTCTGTCTTGGTATCATACCGGCCCGCGAGCGTACCCCCTCACGGGATGGCTAAACATCGGTTTGTCCGACCACAATGGTGTAAGCGCTCTCAGGGGCCGCAGATTTGTGCAGGCGTGCCTGGCCGCTATAGTCTACCTGTGCGGGCAGGCACGTCCGTGCAAAGATGCGGCTCCTGTGAGCGCTTGCCCCCGAGCCTGGGGCGTAAATGTTCAAGGAGGCTGTCCGGGGGACAGAAGCCGCTGGTGTCGCCGGCCAGGGTGCTGCCCGGCCGGTTGGCGCCGTGGTAGTCACTGCCGCCGGTCACCAGCAGGCCATGCCGGGTGGCCAGGGCCTGGAGCGTCCGCCGCATCCTGCGCGGATGGGCAGGGTACCAGACTTCGAGTCCGTCCAGGTACAGTTCCTTGAGCTCCGCCACCAGGCGTGGCTGGATGCGCATGGCCGGATCGAGCTGGCCGGGGTGGGCCAGCACGGCCAGGCCGCCGGTCCGGTGGATCATGGCGATGGTCTCGGCGGCACTGTAGCAGAAGCGGCTCTGCCAGGCCGGTTTGCCCCGGCCCAGGTAAAGGGCAAAGGCCTCGTTCATGCTCCTGACAATACCTTTTTTCATCAGCAGGCCGGCGATATGGGGCCGGCCCACCTGACCGCAGCGGGAGAATCGCTGCAGTTCGTCGTCTCCTATGACGATGCCCAGGCGGCCGAGCCTTTCCAGGATGGCACGGTTACGTTCCTGCCGGCCCTGCTGCAGCCGTCCGAGCCAGGTGGTGAATTCCCGGTGGCCGGGGTCGATACCATAGCCGAGCAGGTGCAGGGAACGGCCCCGGTGCAGGGCGCCGATCTCGATGCCGGAGATGACCTCGATACCTGCTCTCCGGCCGTATTCCATCATCTCGGCAACCCCGGCCATTGTATCGTGGTCGGTCAGGGCAATGGCGGTCAGACCGAGATCGGCGGCCATCCGGGCCAGCTCCCGGGGCGTGGCGGTGCCGTCGGAATAGACGGAATGAAAATGAAGGTCTATGCACATGCCTGACACCGCCTGCGGCAGTCCGCCGGTAATAGTTCGTCGCTATCGTCAACTACATGAAAAGACTGATGTTTTTTTGTAAAAGTTCAGCAGTGCGTCAGCTGTGCGTGATCGTGGCTGGCCAGCCGCGAGCGCGTGCAGGTAAGCGCAGACTCCGGATGACGTGCTGATGAACTTTTACGATGGAACAGGCACCGATGGGGTGCATCTCCTGCTCTTCCGGGGTATTGCGGACAGGATGAACTCCTGGATGCCAGGATTTACTGTAATCATGACGTCGCCTTTCCGCAACGGACAAATGGGCGGCGAGCGGGACACGGACCGGTCCCAGGCACCCTGGTTTTCTGTTCCATGTCCCGCGGGTGACGCAGTAGAGCGCTTACACCATTGTGGTCGGACAAACCGATGGTTAGCCATCCCGTGAGGGGGTACGAGCGCAGAGATGCGTATGGAGTGCGGTTGTCAACCAGAGCTTTCGGCATTACGGTGTGGGTGAGAATGAATCACAGGCGTCGGATGTCGACGGATGTTCACGGGCGGCCAGAACGGAAGAACAGTTCTTCAGCACCCGCAGCACTGTGAACGGGCGGGGAACTTCACCACAGAGGACACGAAGATTTTTTCCACTTTGTGCTCTTTTGTGTCGTTCGCGGTGGGACCGTAATAGTTCACCGCTATCGGCAAGCACCTGAAAAAGACGATACTTCTGGTAAAAGTTCAGCAGTGCGCACAGCCATAAATTCCTGCAGATGCGTGCTGCTGCACTGGTACACCGAACACGGCAGGGAGTAGTATATGGCGGGAAGAGAGATACGGCTTGATGCCCACAGAATAACGGAAGAACCATATTACCTGCCCCTGGGAGACGAGATCCGTATCGCCGAGGTCAGCCACCGGTGCGGCATACCCCTGCTGCTCAAGGGGCCCACTGGCTGCGGCAAGACGCGTTTCATGCAATATCTCGCCTGGAGGCTCGACCGGCCCCTGATCACCGTTTCCTGTCACGATGACCTTTCCACCAGCGACCTGGTGGGGCGCTACCTGATCCGGGCCGGCGAGGCGGTGTGGATGGACGGTCCTCTGACCCTGGCTGTCCGGGCCGGAGCCATCTGCTACCTGGACGAGGTGGTGGAGGCAAGGAAGGATACCACGGTGGTCATCCATCCCCTGGCCGACGACCGGCGGGAGCTGCCCATCGAGAAGCGGGGGGAACTGCTGGGCGCGCCGCCGGAATTCATGCTGGCCGTATCATACAACCCGGGCTACCAGAGTGTGCTCAAGGATCTCAAGCCATCGACCCGGCAACGTTTCGTGGCCCTGAATTTTGACTATCCCGATCCGGAGCGGGAGGCGGAGATTGTGGAGCGGGAGGGAGGAATCGCCCCGGAGATGGCCCGCCAACTGGTCCGCCTGGCCGGCATGACCAGGAGTCTGAAGGATTCCGGTCTGGCCGAAGGGGCCAGCACCCGCCTGCTCATCCAGGCCGGCAAACTGGTGGCCCGTGGTATCCCCGTGCGCAGGGCCTGCCATGTGGCTGTCACCCAGGCCCTGTCCGATGACCCGGAACTGCTCGCTGCCATCGATGAGATGGTGAGCTCCCTGTTCTGAGAGGTGGCCGGAGATGACGACTTCCGCCCTCCGCTATCAGCCCCTGGGGATCAATGCCCTGAAAGAACGGTTTTTCAGCCTGGTTGCCCCTGATCTGCCCAACGAGTGGGAGGTGGAGGAGGCGATGGAGGAGCTTACGGACGCGGACCCCGCCCTGGTGGACGAGATCCTCTCTCAGGTACCCGCCATCTGGCCGGTCTCCAACTCGCTCTGCTACAATTATCTTGGGCAGGCCCTCCATGCGCTGTCCTGTTTTCCGGCCGCCGAGCTGGGCGGCTGGGTGAACGAGACCCTGGACCGCTACGAGAAGGGCGGCCTCCAGGCGGCCCAGCGTTTCATGACCAACGTGGAGCAGGAGTTTGTCTGCCGCCTGCGCGGGATCGCCGGCCTGCGCTTTGATGAGGTCCGGGGGCGGCTGCTGCCCTATATCCGCGGCCTGTCGGGCCGTGAGCTGGATCTTGCGCCTGCGGCCCGGGCCTGCACCGATGGCGATACCATCTTTCTGCCCCATAAGATCAGCATGGCCAGGGACGGGGAGCAGAATTTCCTGCTCTACAAATTCACTGCCTCGTTCCAGTGGGCCTTTCTGGAACAGGGGACCTTCTTTCCGGACAGCCCGCTGCTGCCGGAGACCGGGGAAGAGGCGGCCGGTCAGCTCGCCCTGGCTCTGTTTTTTGACTCCCTTGCCCAACCCGAGCTGGCCGCTGATCTCTATCTGCAGCTCGAGTCCATCCGTGCCCGGGCCTTTCTGGGAAGAGAACTGCCCGGCCTGGTGCGGGAAACGGTCGATCTTCTGCCCGATCCCTTGTGCCGGCAGGAGACCGGCCGTGTGGCACGGCTGCTGATCGCCCTCCAGTGCTGCTGCCTGACCGGTGAGCCCGACGGCGTCGGCCTGCCCGGTGTCGAGGACTCGGACCTGCGGCATCTGCTGCAACCGGAGGCCACCGCCGCCCACAGCCTTGCGCTGTGCCGGCGTCTGTACACCCGGCTCTGCGGACAGGTGGGGGAATACCACTCGCCGGAGCCGCTGTTTTTCCAGGGAACCATGCGTCTGGACCTGGTCGCTGCCGCCCGCAGCAGGAGACGGCAGGAGCTGGGGGAACGGTTTGTCGATGCCCTGACCACGGCCCTGCTGACCCTGCCGCCATCATCCGGCGGGCCGGAGGAGAAAAAAAGGCCCGAGGGGGCCGGCGCCGCGGGGACAGAGGTCCCGGACGTGGCCCTGATCCTTGATGGCGACGGCAAGGGAGGGGAGGAAGCGGAACAGTCCGCCTTTCTCCGGGTGGACAACGAGCAGGTGGTGATGGACGAGGAGCTGGAACATCTTGGCCGCCAGGTCATTGACGAGTTCGGATTCCTGCCGCCCCGTTTTGTCAGCAGCGCGGCCGGCCGTGCCGGCCGGGCAATGGCGGCCGGGGACGTGGGCGCATCAGTCGGGGAGCAGCCCCTGGTTGCCCCTGTCACCTATGACGAGTGGGACCACCGTCGGGGCGGTTTCCGGAAGAGCTGGTGCATAATGACGGAAAAGGAGATCCCGGTGACCCGCTCCACCTTCATTACCGCCACCCTGGCCCGCTACCGGGGCCAGATCATTCGCCTGCGCAACCAGTTCGAGATGATGCGGACAACGGAACGCTTCCTGCGCCGCCAGCGCGACGGCGATGACATCGACCTCGACGCCCTGGTGGAGTCGCTGGCCGACAGCAGGGCCGGTCTGCCGCCCTCGGACCGTCTCTTTGTCCGCCTGGCTCGGGATGAACGCGACATAGCCGCCCTTTTCCTGGTGGATATGTCCAACTCCACCCAGGGATGGGTGGGCACGGCCATCAAGGAGGCGTTGGTCCTCATCTGCGAGGCCATGGAAAAGGTGGGGGACCGGTACGGCATCTATGGCTTTTCCGGTATGCGGCGGCTGCGCTGCGAGACCTTCCACATCAAGCACCTGGAGGAGCCCTACGGAGAGACGGTTCGGCAGCGGATCGGCTCCATCGCCCCCCAGGAGTATACCCGCATGGCGCCGGCGATCCGGCACATGACAGCCCGCTTTGCCGATGTGGATGCCCGCATCCGGCTGCTGGTCATCCTCTCCGACGGCAAACCCGAGGACTATGACGACTACAAGGGGGAATATGCCATCGAGGATACCCGTCATGCCCTGCTTGAGGCCCGCTCGGCCGGTATCCATCCCTTCTGCATCACCATTGACCATCATGCCCACGAGTACATGGCCCACATGTACGGGACGGCAAACTCCATCTTTATCGATGACGTGCGCAAGCTGCCGGCGCGCATGCCGGAGATCTACCGGGTGCTGACAAGCTGATCTCCCGGACATGGCACCACCTGTCAGCGTATACAGGAGGCTGGTTGACGAACCGGGGCAGATCCGATGATCTGTTACGAAGGAGCCGCCCCGGTGGTGAGGAACCCTTTTCAACGGAGGAACGAAAATGAATGATATCATTGTGGTCTGCCCAGCCTGCGGGGCAAAGAACAGAATTCCGGCCGACAAACGTCACATGACCCCGAAGTGCGGCCGCTGCGGGGCCCCCCTCGGCCGGGCAGGGGACGGCAGCGTGGTCGAGCTCACCGACATGACCTTCCAGCAGGAGGTGGCCGCCTCCCCGGTGCCGGTCCTGGTGGATTTCTATTCTCCCACCTGCGGACCCTGCCGGATGCTGGCGCCGGTGATCGATGCCCTGGCCCGCAAGTACGCCGGTCGGGCAAAGATCTGCAAGCTCGACACCAGTCGTCACCAGATGGTTGCGGGTCAGTTCCAGATCCGCGGCGTACCGACCCTGCTCTTTTTCAAGGGCGGTCAGGTGGTGGACCAGCTCGTCGGGGCCGCACCCCAGGCGGAGATCGAACAGCGGCTCGATGCACTGCTGTAGGTGTCGCCATCCGCGCGGAGGCAGTGAAAAAGAACTTCAGTTTCCGCCGGCATCTGCCGACAAGGATGGTAGATGAACCTCTCCCCCGGGACCCGTCTGCCGTGGTGGTCGTTCCGGGGGCTCTTGCCAGTCTGGAATCCTGTACGATCCGGAGGAGCGGCCTGCCATGCGGTATATTCTCTTTCTGCTGTCAGTGACGGCGCTGGCTTCGATCGGCGGCTGTATCCGCACGCCGCAGCCGGAGACCTATCCCTTCACCACCCAGCAGAAGATGCAGGCGGCGCATCACTGGGACGTGCTGGCCAATGACGTGGCCAACCAGATCAACAATGAGCTGATCCGCCGGGGGTACCTGGAGACACCGGTCTATGTCAACCACAGTTGCGGCAAGGCAGACGACTGCGGTCCGGACGCCGCCTTTCCCTTTGACGAGGCATTCAACGACCTGCTGACAACCCAGCTGGTCAACTTCGGGGTGCCGACCCTGGCCAGCAACGATGAGTCCGGCCTGGTGGTCAACTACAAGGTCCAGGCCGTCTTCCACCGTTCCCCGCCCCGGCAGTGGCCCCGTCCCGGCGTGCTGACCTCGCTGGCCGCCGGTATCATCGTCATGCGCAACGCGCCGGACGAGATCCTGGCCCTGGCCGCTGCCGCCGCCACCGATACCCTGCGCGCCACCTCCGTTGTCAATGGTCATTACGAGGTCATCATCTCCACCTCCATTGTCGACAACAACGTCTACCTGATGCGCAAGTCCGATATATACTACATCAATGATGCCGACTTCTGGCAGTACCGGAAATCCGAACCGGCCGCCGAGATCGAATTGACCGGTTCCCGTTATTGACGTATGCTGTTCCGGAGAAACAGTGCCGCTGCACACCATCTGCACGCGCTCGCGGCCTCCAGCAGGGCGGGCTTTCGGAGTCCTGCTGCGCCTGCCTGCCGGCCGGTCACGATCACGCTCAGCTGGCGCACTGCTGAACTGTTACCAAAGGAACCGGTAGTTCAAGGTGCTGCCGATGCCGCTGAACTGTTAGGTCTAGGACGGCGACCCTCCCCCTGCCGGATGCAGCAGGGGGAGTCGTTCCATATCCCTTGCTTGAGCCTGCCATGCTGACCAGACTCCTTTTTCTCACTCTGCTGCCTGTGCTGGTATCGGGCTGCAGCAACCTGAACTGTACGCGGCTCGAGAGCCTGCTCGGCGGGCATGTTGACCTGGTCAGGCTGGGCGCCGAGATCGGTGACCGCCTCATCGACGAGGCCATGCCGCCCCTGGTCCCCGGCCAGGAGGATCGGCCGGTCCTGGTGACCACCCTGGTGGAGAACACGGATCTGGACCAGAGTTCCGATTTCGGCCGTACCCTGCAGAACCACATCGCTTCCCGGTTCGTGCGCCGTGGTTTTCCGGTCCGGGAGATCAGGCTGCGCAGTGATCTGCTGATCCTGCAGAAAGAGGGAGAATTCATGCTCTCCCGTGACCTGAGCGAGCTGGCCGACAGGCAGCAGGCCCAGGCCGTTGTCGTCGGCACCTACAGCCTGGCCGACCGGGTCATGTATCTTTCCGTCCGGCTGGTCAGGCCGAAGGACCGGACCATCCTCGCCACCTGGGACAAGCGTCTCTGCCTCGACGAGCGGACCCTGCGCATGCTGGGCCTCCAGTTTCAGAAGGATACGGATATCAAACCGCCGGCCGAGTCTGTTCTCGACCGGATCCTGTACTGACGCCGGGTTCCGGATGTTCCCTCCGGCCTCCTGCTCAGCGCTCACAGGAGCCGCACGGAGTTTTCGCTTACCTCTTTGCACCGGTCGTGCCTGCCCGCACAGGCAGGCTATCGAAGTCTCCATGCGGCCGCTTACCTGCGGCCAGGCACGCCTGCACAGGTAAGCGCAGACTCCGAATCTGCGGCCCCTGAGAGCGCTTCCACCATTGTGGTCGGACAACCCGATGGTCAGCCATCCCGTGAGGGGGTACGCCTCCTGGCCCGGCCCGTATCCCGGTGGCACGATGTGGTATGGGTGCCACGGCCTCCGTCCAGTGGCTTCCTGCTGGCATCTCTTTCCTATCGGTTCAATTTTACAGATTATTTTCTTGTGGAATTCTGCAGGATGACGGATAATATCTGTAACCTGCGGTCAGGGCTGCGGTGATGGATCACCGCATCCCAGACCGCTGGTCGGCCGAAAATCGTTGTGCCCCAGTCTTCTTCGGGCAGTCCGGCCACTGACACGAATCATCTCAGAAAGGGAGCAGATCCATGCAGGCAGTTCCGTCTTCCGTCAGTGCAGAGAGCGGCAACAGTGAACATGAGCTGATCGGTGCCGTGCTT
The DNA here is from genome assembly GCA_026987195.1 of Desulfobulbaceae bacterium. Lineage (GTDB taxonomy): Bacteria > Desulfobacterota > Desulfobulbia > Desulfobulbales > Desulfobulbaceae > DRKI01. Next base: position 28,686 of record JALSNC010000214.1, read on the forward strand.
GAACATGCGCCGCTGCACCTGTTTGCGGCGGGTGAATCCATTGTCACCCCGGGCAGTGATGCCCGGACCTTCTACTATGTCAAGGATGGCAGCGTCGAGGTCAGCTACCTGGACAGCAACGAGACCAGGATCACGGTGGCGCTCATCGGTGCCGGTGAGTTTTTCGGCGAGATCGGCTTCTTTGACCTGCAGTCGCGGGTGCGGGATATCCAGGCGGCCGGCAATGCCGAGATCGTTGTTTTCGACCATACGGTCATGGAGTCGCTGCGGGAGCAGAAGCCCGATCTCTATATTGATTTCATCCTCTACCTGACACGGCGCATCTGTTCAAAGTTCCGGCGTATCGCCGGTGAGCGGGAACCGATCGCCGCATACGCGGAATCACTTTCCACCCGGCGCACGGTACGCTACAGCGAGACCAGGCCCATTCCCAGCAGTCTTCTCCGTTCGTCTGCCTGGTTCGACGTCAGCACCAGTGTCGAGGCCTTCAAGTCGGAACTGTTCGATCTCTCCCACCAGATACAGCAGAACGAGGCCCGCGGCGAGCGTGATGAAAAGCTGGAGCGCCGGGTCTTCCGGGTGATGGAGGCCCTCAACTCCGCTCTGCCCGAGTTTGCCGACACCCTGGCCGGCTCCGGCTACGAGGAGGTGATGTGGGGATATATCTTCAAGGAGATCTTTCCCTACATCAACCGCAGCCGTTTTGTCGAACGGGCCTACTACAAACCCAAGGGGTATGCCGGCGATTTCCTGATGATGGAACATATCTACGCCAATGTTCCCATGGGTGATGGCCGGTTCGGCGAACTCATCGACGCCTACAGCCTGCAACGGCCAGGATCCCTTGCCATCCGCGGCCGGAGAAGACTCCTGGCCCGGCAGCTTGCCGAGCACAGCGCTCCCATCGCCGGCCGCGGCGAGCGGGTCAACATCATGAACCTGGCCTGCGGTCCGAACCGGGAGCTCTTCGATTTCCTGGCCGACTGCGACTACTCCGAGGCCATCGAGGCGCTCTGTGTGGACATCGACTCCGAGGCCCTGCAGTACACCAACCAGCATGTGAACATCTTCCCGCACCGGGCCTCGGTCCGGCTGATGAGCGAAAACGTCATCAAGTGGGCCCTGGGACGGGTCTCCCACCAGATCGAGCAGCAGGATATCATCTATTCCGCAGGGTTGTGCGACTATCTGGACGTCCGCCTGTTCAGGGCCCTGATCAACCGGTGTCACGAACATCTCAAGCCCGGGGGCGTACTGCTGCTGGGCAACTTCTCGCCCTATCCGGACTCCATCTTCCTGGACAAGCTGCTGCGCTGGGAACTGCTCTACCGCACCGGGGACGATCTGCGCGAGATCTTCTCCACCACCGCCTTTGGCGATGATGTGACGATCCTGGCCGAGGACGAAAAGGTCAACCTCTTTGCCATGGCGGTAAAGGACTGACATCCCATGGCTGTTTCGGTATCGGCGGACCCTGCCGGCTTTGCAAGGGAACTGCACACGCTTTTCCTGCAGCGGACCCGTGTCTCCCTGTGGCTGGGGATGGTGTTCTTCCTCTTCTTTTCCCTCCTCGATCTGGCTGTCTGCCGGGAGTATTTTGTTCTTTTCTTCCTCTTCCGCCTCGGTTTCGTACTCCTGCTGCTGGCCATTCTCCACCTGTTGCGGCTGCCCGGAACCGCCAGGTATGTCCGCCACCTGGTCTTCCTCGCCCTTCTCCTCGGCAGCGGTGCCATCTCCCTGATGGCGACCCGCCTGGGAGGGTTTACCTCGGACTACTATGCCGGGATTCTGCTGATGATGGCCGGCAGCATAGCCGTCCTGCCGCTGACCGGCCTGGAGGCGGCCCTGATCGGTTTCTCCATGTATGGTGTCTACATGCTGATCCTGCTCGCCACCGGCTCCCACCTGGAGAGTCGGGATCTGGCCTATGCGGTCAACGACTCCTTTTTCTTTTTCGCGGTCATCGCGGTCACCACGGTGCAGTCCTTCGACGACATGCGGGTGCGCCGGAAGACCTTCCGGGCCAAGGAGAATCTGCAGGCAGCAAAACAGGAGCTGACCGGTTATACCACCAACCTGGAGGAACTGGTCCACATGCGCATGGCCGAGCTGGAGGAGTCGGACCTGCGGTTCAAGGATCTCTACGACAACATCCTGGACCTGGTGGTGCTCCTGGATGCCCGGGGGATCGTCCGCATGGCCAACCGCCGGTTTGCCGAGGTCTTTGACTGGGATCCGCAGCGTCTGCTGGACCGTCCCCTGGCCCGTTTGATGGCGGCCGGCGACGGAGACCGGTTGCAGAGGGCCCTGAGGGGCCTGCTGGAGCAGGGCGAGGACATCAGGGACCGGCAACTGCAGATGGTCACCGGCACGGGCCGGATCATCGATGTGGAGATCAGCGGCAACCTGGTGGACATGCGGGACGGTCGTTCCTGGTGCCAGCTGGTCATCCGCGATATCAGCGCCACCAAGAAGGTGGAGCGGGAAGTGCTGGCCTCCAACCACCTCATCGATACCTCCAGGCGGGCCGCCATTCTCGGCCTGGCAAAACTTGCCGAGTACCGTGACTCCGAGACCGGTGCCCACCTGGAACGGATACGTGAATACACCAGGATCCTGGCCGGGGAGCTGGCCCTCAACCCGACCTGTGCCCCGGTGATCACCGAGGGTTTTGTGGAGGATATCTATATCTCCTCGGTCCTTCATGACATCGGCAAGGTGGGCATCCCGGACTCCATCCTTCTCAAGCCGGGACCCCTGACCAGGGAGGAGTTCGAGCGGATGAAGATGCACTGCGAACTCGGTGCTGCCGTGCTTGCCGAGGCCGAGCAGGAGGCGGGCCATGTCTCCTTTCTTGCCATGGGCCAGGAGATCGCCATGCACCACCACGAAAAATGGGACGGCTCCGGCTATCCCGGAGGCCTGGCCCGGGACGCCATACCCTTGTCGGCGCGTATCGTTGCCCTGGCCGATGTCTACGACGCCCTGACCTCCAGGCGCTGCTACAAAGCGGCCTTCAACCATGAAACAGCAAGGGACCTGATCATCCGGGAGAGCGGGCGCCATTTCGATCCCGAGATTGTCAATGCCTTTCTGGTCCGGGAGCAGGAGTTCAAGCGGATCCGGATGGAGTCCCTTCTCAACTGAACCTGCCCGGGCCGTGGAACTGCCGGTGGCGGGAATGAGCTGGACAGCCAATGAACAGGATTACCGGTGCCGATCAGCTGTCGACACTCTGCCAGCTCCTTGGCGGCGAGACCATGGAGCACAGGCATGCTGCCGCCTACCGGCAGGAACTGGCGCAGCTCCTCCACCGGCGGGTCTCCTATGTCCTCCTTGTGGGCATGGTCTTTGTCCTCCT
>JALSNC010000215.1 GCA_026987195.1 Desulfobulbaceae bacterium
ACCTGGCACCGGAGACCCGGGCCGGTCAATGGCTGTCCGCAGAGACCCTGGCCCTGGCGGCAAAGGACAGGTGGAAACTGGTGTACAGGAAGGTACGAAAGCAGCTCGAAAGCGAAGAGGATGACGAGATCAGGAACAGGCTCCTGCTCACCTATGGAGAGGCCCTGGTTCGGGCCGGCGAATACGGGGAACCCTACCAGCTCCTGCAGCAGATCATCCTGACCTATCCGGAGACCAGGCTCGCCGGCATGGCCCGCCTGCTGTTCATCTATCTGCAGGCGGAAAAGGAAGATCCCTACCTTGCCTTTACCGAACTCGACAGCCTGGTCCGCAAGATGGGAGACAACAATCCCTTTCCCGCCTACACGACCATCCTCCAGGCCGAGCTTGCCATACGGACCGACCGGTACCGGGAGGCGGAAACCCTGCTCAGACGGGATGATATCGCCTACACAGGCGGGGCCGAGATCCTGCGCCTCCTGCGCCAGGCAGATACCAGCTTCGGCCAGGGACGGATGATCCGGGCCCTGGTTGCCTATCTGCAACTGGAAAGGCGATCGCGGATCATCGAGTCCCATCCCCGCTCGCTGGCCAACTTCAGCGACACACTCTACGCGCACCAGCGTTACGCTGATGCCGCGGATCACTACCAGCGACTCTCGGCCCTGCTCGCCGACCGCCCCGGCCGTGACCTGGTGCTGTTCCGCCTTGCCATGAGCCGACTCAGGAATGGAGCGGCACCGCGGGAGATCCTTCCTCTTCTTTCACAGATCCGGAATGCCTATCCCGACACCGAGGGCGCCTACCGTGCCACCCTGAAACAGACAGACCTGGAGTATCTTGCCGGCAGGCTGACCACCGGGCAGGCAGGCACGGCATACCACCGGATAGCGGCCCATGCCAACCGGATCGAACTGCGGGAAGAGGCGGCGGTAAAGGAGGCCGTGGTCCATGCCCTGGGGGGAGACGACCAGGAGGCCATCACCCTGGCCATGCAGATCCTGCGGGACTTCCAGAGCGGCCGGCTGCGGGTGACCACCCAGGCCCTGATCCTCCAGCGGCTGCCCCTGGTCCTGAAGCAACTGATCAGGGACGGTGAATATGTCAGGGCCCTGGTCCTTGCCAAACAGAATCGGACCTACTTTGCCCGGGGCTGGCTCAAACCCGACCTGCTCTACGACCTTGCCCGGGCCTACACCAGGCTCGGCGCCTATGACCGGGCTGTCCGCACCTATCAGTATATCTTTGACGTCAGCGACGGAGCGGAACGGGAAAAGGTCTACCTGCCCCTGCTGGCATCGCTCTTCGAGGACGGTCGTTACGAGCTGGTGGAAGACTATGCCGACCGCTTCTTTTTCCGCTATCCCGACAGCCCTGATGCGCCGAAAGTCTTTCTTTACCGGATCAGGGCGCTCCGCCGCGCCGGCCACCTGAAGATGGCGGCCCGGCTCCTGGACAAAAAAGACCGGCCCGCCTCCAAGGCGATCGACCTGGTCGCCGCATCCATCTATGCCGACCTGGGCCGCTGGCAGGACGTGATCGCCATCCTCTCCCGGCCGGAGATGGCGGCGGTGACAGCGGGTGGCCAGCACGGGTACGAACTGGCCGAGGCCTATTTCCAGACCGGAAAATACGCCCTGGCCAGGCCGATCTTCGAGCGCCTGCAGGAAGAAAATGACTTCCGCGACCTGGCCCTGTTCCGCCTGGCGCGCATGGACCTGATGGCCGGCCAAACGGCGCAGGCCCTAAACGAGTTCAGACAACTGGCCGAAAAAGGTAAAGATCCGCGCTGGATCAAACTGGCAAAGGAAGAGATCAGGATCCTGGAGCTTGCGCAGGAGCCGTGACCGGATCCGCTGCGCATGCGGAGACGCAGTGCCGGCTGCCGCACTCCGACCCCTGCCATCGCAACTCCTCACGGGATGGCTAACCATCGGTTTGTCCGACCACAATGGTGTAAGCGCTCTCAGGGGCCGCAGATTTGTGCGGGCGTGCCTGGCCGCTATAGCCTGCCTATGCGGGCAGGCACGACCGTGCAAAGATGCGGTTCCTTTGAGCGCTTACCTGCCATCCGGTCCCTGACCTCTGAGACTTCTGATTTCTGACAAGGAGCACGCCATGCCCTTTATCCAACAATTTGACCCC
>JALSNC010000216.1 GCA_026987195.1 Desulfobulbaceae bacterium
CTGTCCGACCACAATGGTGCAGGCGCTCTCAGGGGCCGCGGATTCGGAGTCTACGCTTCCCTGTGCAGGCGTGCCTGTCCGCTGGTAAGCGACCGCAGGGAGACTCCGACAGCCTGCCTCTGCGGGCAGGCACGACCGTGCAAAGAGGGTAAGCGAAGACTCCGTGCGGCTCCTGTGAGCGCTTACCCTCGACCTGGCTGGCCTGTCTCCTGTTTCGAGCTGTCGAGAGCCCTCATCCCCATCGCCAGCATCCTCTCCCATCCCTGCCTTCTGATTTCTGTCCTTCTGACTTTCTGATAAATTTTCACAGTGAATCTGCCGATGAATAGAGTATAATCATACCGTCAGCAAGCCGGGTATACTTGGCGGCAGTTCTTCTGCCGTCCACCGATGACAGGGGTTTTTCAGGGAAGAGATGAAGGCTCAGGAACGACTTGACAGGGTCATGCTCTCCTGCACGGAGCGGATGCAGGAAGAGGTGTCGGCCCTGCTTGGCAAGACCCTCTCCTTTGCAAAGCCGGAGACATCCATCCTTTCCAAGGAGGATTTCTTTTCCCGGCCCGCGGGCAAGACCGTTCTCGCCCATGTCCAGGTCGAAGGGGATCTCGAAGGACATGGTGCCTTGCTGATCTCGGTCAAAGACGCCATCCGCATCGGCGGCACCCTCATCATGCTGCCCGATTCCGAGCTCGAGGCGGTGATCAGCGACGAGGAGTACACCGAGGAACTCGAGGACTCCTACGGTGAGATCGCCAATATTATCTGCGGCTCTCTCACGGTCACCTTTGACGAGCAGTATCCCAAGAACGTGCGCCTGGTCAGGACGGAGCAGGAGGTCATTCTGCCGGTCAAGGTGGATATCGACTCCGATGAGCCGGTGCCCGATGGCCAGTACTATCTGATGACCTGCGGCATGCGGCTCGAGGATCTCGAGATGGGCAGTCTCAACCTCCTCCTGCCTGCGGCTCCCTTCGGCCTGGTTGTCGAGGCCGGGGAGCCCTCCGGTGATGCGGAACCTGAAGCCGCCGCCGGCGGGGACGGGACTGCCGGAACATCGGCCGCCGCCCGGCCTGCAGGGGATGAACAGGGAGAAGGAGCACCGGCCACCGCGACCGACGACCGGGAGGCGACATCGGAGGAGCCTGCCGCAACGGCAGACAGTGTCCCTGAAAAGGAGCAGCAGGCGGCCACGGCCCCTCCCCGGTCCAGCCGGGACGTCGGCAAACAGCGCAAACTCGTTGATCGATTGCTTGCCGCCTGTTCGGAGAAGGTGGGCGAGGAAGTCGGTGCGCTGCTGGGTGGAGAGCTGAAGCTGCAGCCGGAAGAAAACGAGATCTACAGCAAGGAGGACCTGCTCGATCAGCTGGTCGGCAAACAGCTTCTGGCCCGTTTCGATGTCCGTGGTGAGGGTGAGGGCGAGGTATTTCTCTTTGCCGAGATCAAGGACGCCATTCACCTGGGCGGCACCCTGATCATGCTGCCGGAGGCGGAACTCGAGGAGGTTGTCCGTAACGAGGAGTTCAGTGACGACACCGAGGATGCCTACGGTGAGATAGCCAATATCATCGCCGGTGTCTATACAAGTGTCTTTGAGGAACAGTATCGCCGCAAGCTGGGATTCGTCAAAACCGGGCTGGAGGTGATCGTCCCTGTCAAGATCGACCCGGACTCCGACGAGGTCATTCCCAATCACTCCTATTACACCAGTGTCTGCCGAATCCACCTCAACGGTAATGACATGGGATTGCTCCATGTCGCCTTTCCCGCAGCGCTGCTTGAGCTGGAAGAACTTGCCGCAGCGGCCCGTCCCCAGGCGGATCAGGGGGAGGATGTGCCGGGCCGGGCATCCGGACCGGAGCAGCAGGATGCCGGGAGCGGGGAGGCGGCGCGTGTGGCGGCGGCCGGCGGCACCGGTGGCGCTGCAGAGACAGCACCCGGCACGCCGGTCGCCGCGGATGCTCCGGCGGATGTATTCATCGTCACCGACGACGACAAGGAGGCGGCCACCATTGCCGCGGCCCTGGAGACACTGGGATACAGCTCGAGAATTCTGCACTTCAAGGATCCGGTCACCGACATGCTGACCTCATCGGTGCGGATCATCTTCCTGGTCATGGAAGAGGTGAGCGAGCAGGGATTCGGCGTGGCGATCAAGATCGTCAGCAGCGGCTGCCGGCTGCCCATTGTCGCTGCCGGCCCGGCCTGGACCCGGACGCGGGTACTGAAGGCCGTCAAGTACGGTGCCTGCGATATCCTGATCACGCCGGCAGGGGAGGAGGATGTCCGGGAGAAGATCGAGGCCAACTTGGGCCGGATCGCGGCCTAGTCCGCATCGTTTCCCGGTTGCGCCGGCCTGCTTCGGAGCTCGTCACATCCCCGGGATGACACCCTTGTGCTTCTTCACCGGCTCATATGTTCTGCCAGCTTTTCTGCAGTTCTTTTTTCTTTATCTTTTCCAGCAGGGTGGTCCGTTTCAGGTTCAGAATTCTGGCCGCCTCCTTCTTGTTGCCTTCGGTCATCTTCAGGGCCTGGACGATCAGCCTGGTCTCGAATTCATTGACCAGGGCATTGAAATCCACACCCTCGTCCGACCAGACCTCTTCCACCGGCGGTACGGTGGCGGAAAACAGGGACAGCTGCTCGGGCCGTGAGACGTCGGCACCCATGTCGCCGTTGCTGTCGGCCGGAGACGCCACGACATTATTGCGGTACTTCTCCGGCAGGTCGGTAAAGGTGACCTTGGTGCCGCCGTGAAGGATGGACATGTGGCGGACCAGGTTTTCCAGCTCCCGCACGTTACCGCGCCATGGATAGGTGGAGAGCGCCTGCATGGCTGCCAGGTCAAATCCCTGCAGGGGGTTGCTGCATGTCTTTTTCAGGCTGTCGATGAAATGGTCGATGAGCAGGGGGATATCCTCCCGCCGTTCCCGCAATGGCGGAATGGTGAGGGGAATGACGCTGAGGCGGTAGTAGAGATCCTCCCGGAATCTGCCCTCGGCGACCATCTGTTCGAGATCGCGGTGGGTGGCGGCAATGACCCGTACATTGACCGGAATCGATTTCAGCCCGCCCACCTGCTCGAATTCCCGTTCCTGCAGCACCCGCAGCAGCTTGGCCTGGAGCATGGGCTTCATGTCGCCGATCTCGTCAAGGAAAAGCGAGCCGCCGTCCGCATATTCGATACGTCCGATCTTGGAGCTGGTGGCACCGGTGAAGGCGCCCTTGGTATACCCGAACAGCTCACTCTCCAGGAGATCGTCGGGGATGGCCGCGCAGTTGACCGGCACGAAATTCCCCTTGCACCGCGGGCTGCGGGCGTGGATGGCCTTGGCGACCAGTTCCTTGCCGGTGCCGGATTCGCCCTGGATGAGGACCGTGGTCTGGTCGTCCTCGGCCAGCTTGGTGATGAGGTCAAAGAGCTGCCGCATGGACTCGCTGCGACCGATGAGACCGTGAAATGATTGTCGTGCCATGGGGATCAGGAGGGCATCTTGTCCGCAAGCCGGCTCGAGGTGCGGCGCATGTTGAGGCTGAGAAGCCGCATGATCTTTTTCAGCAGATTGATACCGAGAGCGGGATAGCGCTGGGTCAGGATATCGAAGCCCTTTTTGGTCAGGATGATGACCACCGAAGGCTGGCGGGCGATGACCGAGGCCGAACGGGGCGATTTGTCGATGATGGACATCTCGCCGATGGTGCTGCCCTTGCCCAGGCGGGCAATGACCCGGTAGTCGCCCTGGGTGGATTTTTTCAGTACATCGAGCAGGCCGCGGACCACGAAACACATATAGTCTCCCTTCTCTCCCTCCATGAAGAGGTATTCGCCCCGCGTAATCTCCGAGTAGTTCATGTGCCGGGCCAGAATGTCGATCTCGTCCACCTTGAAGACGTCGAACAGGGGCAGGCTGAGGATGAAATCCCTGGTTCTCTCCTCGGTTTCACTGAGTTCGTGCTGGCGAAGATCTGCCGGGTTCATGGTGGTGTGGTCAGAACTCCCGGAAGGTACACGTTTCCAGGGACCGGCATGGCCGGGGCCTGTTAGCTGTGCGTGATCGTGGCTGGCCGGCAGGTAAGCGAGCGCGGCGAGACTCCGATAGCCCGCTATGCGGCCAGCCGCGAGCGTGTGCAGGTCAGTGCAGACTCCGGATGGCGCGCTGCTGAACTTTCACGAATTTTTACTGAAATTCAGGTGTCAGGGGACCGGAATCCTCGCCCTTGCGCACAGGGTGCCGGAAAGATTTCTGTTGTCTCTCGCCCTGTCTCTGATTTTCTGATATTTTTTTTTCATGTCCTGATGTACACTTGTCTGTAAGAATAGCATAGATCTTCAGCGAAAGACAAGGTGCATTCGTCCGCAGTGTCATTTTCTTGACAACCTGGACCTCTGATGTGGGGCCGGGTGCCAGATCCACGGCCGCAGCGTTGCGGTTCGCCAGACCATTGATACCATACGGCCAGCCTGAGCAATGGGGAAGAAGAGACAGCAGCAGGTGTTTGTGGTGGATGACAGTGCCACGGTGCGGCACTCCATACAGCAGCAGCTCGAGGGAGGGGGCTATGCGACCGTGCCTTTCTGCGACGGTCTCGAGATGATCTCTTCCCTGCGCTGGATGGACGCTCCGCCGGACCTGGTGATCATGGATGTCGACATGCCGCGGCTGGACGGATTCTCCACCTGCAGAAAACTGCGCAACTATGAGGAACAGGGCCTGCTGAAGTGGTCGGGCAAGACACCGCTGCCCGTTGTCCTGATCTCGTCCCATGATACACTGGAGAACAGACGGCGCGGTTTCCGCCTGGGCTGTCTCGATTTCATCGCCAAGCCGTTTACACCCGCCGAGATCCTGCGGGTGGTGGATTCCTTCCTGCGCCCGGAGACCACCTTTGCCGGCATGTCGGCCCTTGTTGTCGATGATTCCCAGGTGGTCCGTCACCTCGTGTCTCGCTGCCTGGCCCAGGTCGGGCTCCAGGCCTACGAGGCCGAAGACGGCCAGGCGGCCTATGAGATGCTCTGCGATCAGGACCTGGAAGTCGACCTGGTGATTGTCGATTACCGGATGCCGCGCATGAAGGGCGACGAGTTCGTCTACCTGGTCCGGCGCTGCCCCGAGACTGCCCAGCTTCCGGTCCTGTTCCTCAGTTCCGAAGGGGACTCGGACCATATCATCACCATGTTCCGGGCCGGGGCCAGTGATTACCTGGTCAAGCCCTTTATCAGGGAAGAGCTGCTGGCGCGGGTCAAGGTTCATCTCCAGTCGCGTCTCTACCTCGCCCGCCTGGAGGAGATGAACCGCAATCTTTACGACCTGGCGGTTCGCGACAGTCTCACCGGCCTCTACAACCGGCGTTACCTGATGGATTTTCTGACCAGGATCTTTGCCCGCATCGTCCGCTCCGGTATGGATCTGGGCTGTGTCTTTTTTGATCTTGATCATTTCAAGCGGATCAACGACTCCCTGGGCCATGACTTCGGGGATCATGTCCTGGCGGAGATCGGCTCCCTGGTCCGCCGGCAGGTGCGGGGCGGCGATCTGGCGGTACGTTACGGGGGCGAGGAATTCGTCCTTGTCCTGCCGCGCACCGGCCTGGAGGCCTGTGTCGGTGTGGCGGAGCGGTTGCGTGCCACTATCGAGGCCCATCCCTTTGTCTCCCGGGGCACCTCCTGCCGGGTCACCATCAGCGCCGGCGTGGCCACGGTGCTCAATGACAACCCGGCCAGCGCCAACGAGCTGATCCAGCTCGCCGACCGGTTGCTCTATGTCGCCAAGAGCCGGGGCAGGAACCAGGTGGCTCCCATGCTGGTGGCAGAGGAAAAATTGTGAAACGTCTGATTGCCCCTGCTGTCGTTCTGTTCCTCCTCCTGCACTGCTCCAGCAGTATGGCCTGGCACGGCCTGGTGGTCAAGGTGCTCGACGGCGACTCGATCCGGGTCAAGCGGGGCAACAGGATCGTCGAGATCAGGCTTTACGGTATAGACGCGCCGGAGTATGGGCAGCGGTACGGCGACCGGGCACGCTATTATCTGCGCAGCCTGCTCCTGCGCAAGACAGTGAGCGTGGAAGCGGTGGACGTGGACCGGTACAAGCGGCTGGTCGCACTTGTCGGGATCCACGGGCGCCTGGCCAACCGGGAGATGGTCCGGCAGGGACTGGCCTGGATGTATCCCCGCTACTGCAAGCGGAAAAAGCTGTGCGGGGAACTGAAGAAACTTCAGGACAAGGCGAGGAAACAGCGACGCGGCCTCTGGAAAGACAAACACCCTCTTTCCCCCTGGGAGTTCAAACGGAGAAAGCACTCAGGCTCAGCGGTCGGCTTCCACCGGGAGTATCGTTTCCCGTACTGGCGGTAGCTCCTTGCCGGGCGTGAGCTCTGTTCCCGGTGGCGGTTCCATGGTCATCGCCGGTGGTTCGCCCGGAGGGGTATCGTTCCAGGGATCCTGTTCATAGCCCAGGCCCTGCCAGTTCATCCGTGAAGAGGCGCCGTGACAGGCCATGCAGTCCAGGGCCTGGTCGGCAGGTGCTGTGCCGTGGTTCAGGCGGCGGTAGGTGAAGGTGATGGTGAAGTCGTGCCGGCCGCTGTAGGGCAGGCGGAAGCTGTTCATTCCGGTCCTGGCGATGGTCTCCCAGTCTGCATCGGGAAAGATATTGGCACTCCCGGCAGGGGTCAGTTGCGGTGAGACCAGGTACCGATACCGGGCATCATAGGGTTGGGTGCCGTATTCCACGGCAAAGGGCCGGATGCGCGAATCAGGTCTTCTCGGCACCGGCTCCTGGAGTACAGCCGCTGCACCGGGTGTGGTCCTGTCCCCCCGCCTGTAGATCCGGTCGCTGCCGTTATCCCAGCGAAAGACCGGCTCCACGCTTGTACCCAGCAGAAAACCGTTGCCGGTCAGCAGCCGTTTTCGCACGCCTTGCCGGTTGACAAAACGGCCGGCCGCCTTTCCGGCCAGCAGCCAGTTCCAGCCGATGATCACCGGTTCGCTCCGGCCATATTCCGGGATATGGCAGGCCTGGCAGGAGATCAGTTCCGCATGCCGGTTGAGCCGGTCCTGTCTGTGCGGCCTGTCCGAGTGGCAGGCCCGGCAGCCGGTTGCCGACCGGATGCCCTTTCCCCTGGCAAGACGTCGCACCATCCGGTGGTGGCCGCCGGAAGGATGACAGTCCTGGCAGCTCATAGCGGCGCCGGCGGGGGAAAGATGGATATCGGCGTCAAAGTCTGTCCGTTGCAGGCCCGGGCCCAGGCCGCAGGAAGGGCTGTGGCATGTTCGGCAGTTGGCCGGCCCGGGCCTGCCGGCATCCCGGGCAGCCTGGAGCAGGTCGGCCGGTGAGGGCGGTGCGGTCCTCTTGTAGAAGCCTCCGGTGTCGTGGCAGACCAGGCAGTCAATGCTCTCCGGTCGTGCGGCGGCAATGGTCGCGGGCGACGGCGAAATGCTGATGTGGCAGCCAAGGCAGCGACCGGGGTTGGTGCGGGCGACGATGCCAAAGTTGGTCAGGCCGTCGAGCTTGGAATAGGTTTCTGTACTGCCGTCAATGGCGCGTTGTCGCTGCCAGAGCCAGTGGACACCGCCGAGAAGATCGTCGCCTGCCCCGGGATGGCACTTCAGGCAGGTGGCCGTGACCTCGGTCACCGTGGCGAAGGGCCCCTGGATGGTGGCGTGTTCGGCCGGAGGCGCGGCCATGGCGGCGGAGGCAGGAAGCAGGATGAGGAGAAACCGCAGGATGGCGGCGGCAAGCCAGCCCCCCCGCGGTCCGGTCTTGTCATCTGTCACGGATCCTGCCGTATTCCTGTCTGCTGCCATGTCCTGTTCCGGCTTTCCCGCCTCCGGTGGTGCCGGATCCCTGCCGCTGTCCATGGGACCTCCTGGTCTGTCGTCAACGTTCAGCAGCATGCCATCCGCAGTCTGCGCCTGCCTGCACACACCGGTGGCTGTACCCCCTCACGGGATGACGAACCATCGGTTGCACCGGGCACAATGGTGTAAGCGCTCTCAGGGGCCGCAGATTCGGAGTCTGCGCCTACCTGTGGAGGCGTAATAGTTCACCGGTATCGGCAACTGTCTGAACATATCGATACGTTTGGTAAAAGTTCTGCACTGCTGCACTCTTGCAAAATTATCGGCAATGCAAACAGTTGCTGAGATTGGCGAACCGTTTGCATTGCCGTCTGTCCGCTCAGCGTTATCGGCAACCGGCTCGAAATACCGCTGCGATGATCTTGCGGCCCTGTTGATGTCATCTGGTCATGCGGTGCTGCTCTCCACGATCTCCCGCAGTTCCTCCCGGTTGATGGTCTCCTTTTCCAGGAGTGCCTCGGTGATCGCGTCCAGCGTTGTCCTGTTCTTTTCGAGAATCTCCCTGGCCCTGTCATAGGCGGCCCGGACCAGTCCCTTGACCTCCTCGCTGATGAGCACGGCCATCTCCTCACTCAAGATCTGGCCGGGCTGGCCGTTGAGTGGATCTGCAGGTCTGAAGGTCATGGGGCCCACTGCATCGCTCATCCCCCACTCGCACACCATCTTGCGGGCGATATCCGAGACCCGCTCGATGTCGTTGGCTGCGCCGGTGGTCATCTCGTTGAAGACGATCTCCTCGGCGATCCTGCCGCCGAGCAGGGTGCAGAGATTGTTGAACAGATAGGTCCGATCCTGGGAATTACGTTCCTCATCGGGCAGTTGCATGGTGAGCCCCAGGGCGCGGCCCCTGGGAATGATGGTCACCTTGTGCACCGGGTCGGTCCCGGGCAGGAGCCATGCCACCAGGGCATGGCCTGCCTCGTGGCAGGCGGTGACCTTTTTCTCACGGTCGGTGATGATCAGGCTGCGTCGCGCCGCTCCCATGAGGACCTTGTCCTTGGCCTCCTCGAGGATGGCCATGGTGACCTCCTTCCGGTCGGCACGGGTCATGAGCAGGGCCGCCTCGTTGACCATGTTGGCGAGCTGGGCGCCGGAAAAACCGGGCGTGCCCTTGGCAATGGTCTTCCAGTCCACGTCAGGCGCCACCCGGATACCGCGGGCATGGACCTTGAGAATCTTCTCCCGGCCACCCACATCGGGCAGCGGTACCATGACCTGACGGTCGAAGCGGCCCGGCCGGAGCAGGGCAGGATC
>JALSNC010000217.1 GCA_026987195.1 Desulfobulbaceae bacterium
ACGGCGCCGGCTTCGCCAATCCCTGCTTTGTCCAGATCCATCCCACCTGCATCCCGGTGCACGGCGACTACCAGTCCAAGCTCACCCTGATGAGCGAGAGCCTGCGCAACGACGGCCGGGTCTGGGTGCCGAAAAACGCGGGCGATACCCGCCCGCCCAACGAGATCCCGGAGGAGGAACGGGACTACTACCTGGAGCGCAAATATCCGAGTTTCGGCAACCTGGTGCCCAGGGACGTGGCCTCGCGCAACGCCAAGGAGGTCTGTGACGAAGGCCGCGGCGTGGGCGAGACCGGCCTGGCCGTGTATCTTGATTTCCGGGAGGCCATCCGGCGCGACGGCCTGGCGGTGATCATGAAAAAGTACGGCAACCTGTTCCAGATGTACGAGAAGATCACGGCCAGTGACCCGACCCGGGAACCGATGATGATCTACCCGGCGGTCCACTACACCATGGGCGGCCTGTGGGTGGACTACCACCTGATGTCCACCCTGCCGGGCCTGTTCGTGCTCGGCGAGGCCAACTTCTCGGATCACGGCGCCAACCGGCTCGGCGCGTCGGCCCTGATGCAGGGCCTGGCCGACGGCTACTTCATCCTGCCCTATACCATCGGCAACTACCTGGCCGGGTTCGGCCATCCGGAGCTGCGCACCGACACCGCTCCCTATGACCGGGCCGAGGAAGCGGTACGGCAGCGGATCGGCCTGCTGCTGAAGAACTCGGGAACACGCCGCAGCGGTCTCAGGACCGTTGATTATTACCACCGCAAACTGGGAGCCCTGCTCTGGGACTACTGCGGCATGGCACGCAACCGCGACGGCCTGACCCATGCTCTGGCCAGGATTCCTGAGATCCGGGAGGAGTTCCGGCAGAACCTGCTGGTGCCCGGCAGCGGCCGGGAACTCAACCAGTCCCTGGAACGGGCCGGCCGGGTGGCCGATTTCCTCGAGTTTGCCGAGATCATGGTGCGCGACGCCCTGGCACGTGAAGAATCCTGCGGCTGCCACCTGCGCGAGGAAAGCCAGACCGAGGAACACGAGGCCAAACGCGACGACGAACACTTTTCCCACGTGGCGGTCTGGGAATATATGGGCGAGGGCCGGGAACCGCGCATGCACAGGGAACCGCTGCGGTTCGAATACGTGACGCCGTCCCGGCGCAGCTACAAATAAGGGGCCGGAGGCCACGGAACGGTACAGGAGCACTGCTGGACTTTTACAAAAGTCCCGGTAGTTCAATGTAGCTGACGATAGCGGTGAACCATTACGAAGAATCTATAATCCTGCCGCTACGTCAAGGAGTTGCCGAGGGCGACGAAGACGACAGGAAAAAGACGAACAGCCACTCACGATATCATCATGGCCAGCAAAAAGATCACCATCACGGTCAATATCTGGCGTCAGGCCGATCCCGCGGCAGAGGGACGGTTCGAGGAGCATCGGCTTGAAGGGATCAACACCGACATGTCGTTTCTCGAGATGCTGGACGTGCTCAACGAAAAACTGACCCTGGAAGGCGGGGAGCCGGTGGCATTCGACCACGACTGCAGGGAGGGCATCTGCGGCATGTGCGGGGCCGTGGTCGATGGCATCGCCCATGGACCGGAAAAAGAGACCACCCTCTGCCAGCTCCACATGCGCCATTTCGCCGATGGCGATACGATCACCATCGAGCCGTTCCGGGCCCGGGGATTTCCCCTGGTCAGGGACCTGGTGGTGGACCGTTCCGCCTTTGACCGTGTCATCCAGGCCGGCGGGTACATCTCGGTCAATGCCGGCTCGGCCCCTGACGGCAACACCATTGCCGTGCCCCAGAACCTGGCCGAACAGGCCATGGACGCGGCCGCCTGCATCGGCTGCGGCGCCTGCGTTGCCGCCTGTCCCAATGGCGCGGCCATGCTCTTTGTCAGCGGCAAGATCTCCCAGTTCGCCCTGCTGCCCCAGGGCGGACCGGAACGGAGGCGACGCGCCCTGGCCATGGTGACGGCCATGGACAGGGAGGGATTCGGCAACTGCGGCAACGAACGTGAGTGCGAGAACGTCTGCCCCAAGGGACTTTCCATCCGCAACATCGCCCGCCTCAACCGCGAGTATCTGCGCGCCGCCCTGGTCGGAGACGAGTAAAACTATTGCTCTTTTTCAGGTAGTTGCTGATAGCGGCAAACTATTACGGAGACGACCGGGGACCTGCCCGATCATACCGCCTCGGGATAAGGGAAGTCGTCGTTGTTGATGAGCTTGAACATGCGCAGCTTCTTGCCGGGCTGGTTGTAGTGATAGGTGACCAGCTCCTCGATCACCGCGATGACCCGGTCCTCGTCGGCCCGGCGCAGGATGCGGCGGCCCACCTTTGGCAGGGCGCCCAGCTTGCCGCCCACGTAGACATCCAGGCCCACCGGCGTGCCGACGATGCCGATATCCGTGGTCAGGGGGCCGGAGCAGGCCGCGGTACAGCCGCTGATGGCGATCTTGACCTTGGGCTTGATCTTCTCCCAGCCCTCGAAATGGTCACTGATCCTGCGGGCCAGGGCAAAGGTATCGAACTTGCCCAGCTTGCAGTGGGGCCGGCTGACACAGACCCTGGCCAGGGGAAACTTGACCGTGCCCTTGAACCGGGCGCCCTTTGCCGCCAGTTCCTTCATGATCGCGTCGCGGTCGCTCTCCCGGACATCGAGCAGGCGGATATTCTGGGCCGTGCTCAGGTAGACGGTCAGGTTGTACCGCCGGACCACCTCGGCCACGGCCTGGAAAAACCCGGGCTCCACCAGGCCGGCGGTCCTGAGAATGGTCAGGGAGACGGTCTTTTCCTCTGCTGCTGTCGTGTCCTCCATGGTGTTTGTTCCTCCTGTCACTGATACCGCTGTGGCCGGATATCTATCTAGATGTTCCTGTCCCGGCCACAACAAGATATGAAAAACCCACAGCCGCTGCTGTTGCCATGGTCGGCAACTGCAACGGCCTCCGTGTACTGTTTTCCGGTTTCTGTACGAGAGGACGACTTTCCTGTCAAGTGCAAAGGAGACTCCGCATACTCTCTTGCTGCGCTTACCCTTTGACCTTTGGCCGCAACTGGGCTATCCTGTGGGCCAGAATCATTGGATGTTTCCCCTGCTGAACAGAAAGGAGACCCTGCCATGTCAACCCTGCCCCGTACCTGCACTGCTCTGCTCGTTCTCCTGGCAACGATCCTGCTGCCCGGCGCCCCCTCCCGGGCCGGTGATTTCGGTCGCCCCGAGGAGCTGGTGGCCAAGGCCACGGCCGTGTACAAGAGCTTCATGCAGGATCCCAGCATGTCCTGGTTCCGTGACCACGTGGTCAAGGCCAAGGGCATCTTCATCGTCCCCCAGATGCTGCGCGGCGGTTTCATCATCGGCGGTTCCGGCGGTTCCGGCGTCCTCTGTGCCCAGGACTTCAACAGCGGCAGGTGGAGTTATCCGGCCTTCTACACCATGGGCTCGGTCTCCCTGGGTCTCCAGATCGGGGCCGAGGCCTCGGAGCTGATCCTGCTGGTGATGACCGACAAGGGGCTCAATGCCATGCTGAGCACCGAGTTCAAGCTCGGTGGCGATGTCACCGTCGCCGCTGGTCCGGTGGGCGGCACGGCCAAGGTCCAGACCGCTGACATCATCGCCTTTGGCCGTTCCCAGGGCATCTTCGGCGGTGTCTCCATCGAGGGGGCGGTGATCGCGCCCAGATCGGCCTGGAACATGGAATATTACGGCAGCCCCGTGTCACCGGTGGACATCCTCATCCGTCAGAACGTGGCCAATCCCCAGGCCGATGCCCTGCGGAACGCCCTGCCCAAACCCGGACCGCGGGTGCGGCCCCTGGGCACCTGAGTCATGCTGAACCGTATCCTGCCGAGGGCCGTCCTCCTGGCTGCGTTCCTCTGTCTCGGCCCGACCATGGCCCTGCAGGCATGGAGCAGCGACGCAGTGAAATGCTGGCAGGCCCAGACCATCTACGTGCCCATCTACTCGCACATCTATGCCGACGAACGGTTCAAGGACAAGCCCTTTGCCCTGACCGCGACCCTCTCCATCCGCAACATCGACCCGGACCGGCCCCTGACCCTGCTGGCCGCTGACTTCCACGACTCCGCCGGCAGGAAACTGCACGCCTATGTCGACAGCCCCCGGCTCATCGCCCCCCTGGCCTCGGTCCGGTTCGTGGTCCGGGAGAACGGGCCCCAGGGCGGCTCCGGCGCCAAATTCCTGGTCCGCTGGCAGGCGGACAGACCGGTGGTGGCGCCCATTGTCGAATCCATCATGATCGGCACCAAGATGCAGCAGGGCATATCCTTTATCTCCCGCGGCAGGGTGATCCGTGGGCAACAGGCAGACTGCCGGTGAAACCGGGAAACGCGGAATGAAGCGCATCGGCAGAATCCTCATCCCCCTGGCCGGATTCCTTCTCATCCTCCTGGCCATGAACCTCTACCAGTATTTCCGCGTCAGGGACGACCTGGCCTCGACAGTGATCAGCGAGATCGGCAACAAGGAGCTGGGCGAGCTGAGATCCTTTTTCGACAACCTGACCGCCCGGCTCAACATGGTGCATGCCTGGGGAGTGAACGGGGTGCTCGACACCGGAGACGTCGTTGGTCTCAACAAGAAGTTCATGCCCCTCATCGACCGCAGGGACCCGGTGAGCGGCCTGCTCCTGGCCGACAACCGGGGGCGCGAATATTTTCTCTACCGGGACGGAAAAGGCTGGGTCACCAGGATCAGCACGCCCGGGGGCCATGGCACGAAGATGGTCTTCCGGCGCTGGCACAAACCCGATGAACCCGGCAGGCAATGGGAGAAGACCGGCAACTACGACCCGCGCAGACGTCCCTGGTTCCACAGGCCCACAGGCGGCGAACAGGTCCGCTGGACACAGGTCTACACCTTTTTCGAGACCGGCGAACCCGGGGTCACCGCCTCGGTGGCCTGGAACAACCCGGGCTCCGGTTTCACCGTTTTTGCCATGGACGTGCCGCTGGCACGTATGCGCGCCAGCCTGGACCGGATGGCGGCCAGGCGGCCCGGCATCCTGTTCCTGGCCAGCAAGAGCGGCGGCACGGTGATCAGCAGTGGCGGACAAAAGGAGGGTGATGCTGCGCAAGGCCCTGTCCGGGCCACGGCCCGGCAGCCGGCCGATCCGGCGGCAGCGGTGATCAGGATGTGGCTGGAGCAGGGACGGCCCGCAGACAAACCGCTCAGTGTCCAGGTGAACGGCCAGCGCTGGATCGCCTCCCTGCGGCCCCTGAGCACGGCCAACACCCTGTTCTGGCTCGGAGCCGCGGCGCCGGAACAAGAGCTTCTCAGCCGGCTGGACGCCACGCTGTTCAAGGTGGACAGCATGGACATCCTCGTTGCCATGGCCGGGGCCCTGCTTCTCTTTTTCCTGGTCTGGCGCACCGGCGGCCTGCACCGGCCGGGGACGGAGCAAGGCCCGCCCTCTCCCCTGGAGCGCCTGCACCGCTGCATCGAGCGGGGTGAGGGCGCAGAGGTAGAGTTCAAGTCCACGGTCCGCACCAACCTGAAGACCGGCAAACAGGGCAAGGAGATCGAACTGGCCTGGCTCAAGGCCGTGGTCGCCTTTCTCAACTCCAACGGCGGCACCCTGCTCCTTGGGGTCAGTGACGACGGCAGCCTGTCGGGACTTGCCGCGGACAACTTCAGCAGCCTTGACCGGTGCCTGCTCCACATCAAGAACCTGCTCAACCAGCACATTGGCGCCGAGTTCGCCCGCAGCCTGGAGGTGACCCTGGTCGAGGAGGACGGCAGGCAGGCGGTGCTCATCGAATGCGCTCCCGCCAGCGAAGCGGTCTTCCTGAAGATCGGCAAGAACGAGGAGTTTTATATTCGTTCCGGCCCCTCCTCCATCAGGCTCACGCCCAGCCGCATGGTCAGCTACATCCTGCAGAACCGGAATCCGGCTGCCGGCTGAGAAAACCAGGGCCAGGGGTCAGGGGCCAGGGGCCAGGTGACAGGGGTCAGGTGACAGGGGACAGGTAAGAGTATCGGTCTTTTTGGGGGTTGCCGTGTCCGCTCCCGCGGGCCAGTCCCTCCAGCTCACGGTGCACGAGGCCGGAGTAGACGCCGCCGGCGGCGATGAGCTGCTCATGGCTGCCCTGCTCGACGATACGCCCATGCTCCAGGACCACGATCCGATCCACCCGCTGGATGGTGGAGAGCCGATGGGCGATGACCAGCGAGGTCCGGCCGCGGAAGGCACGGGCAACGGCCTCTTCCAGGAGCGCCTCGCTGGCCGAATCAATGGACGAGGTGGCCTCGTCCAGGACCAGCACACAGGGGGCGCGGAACATGACCCGGGCGAAACAGAGGAGCTGTTTCTCGCCCGCGGACAGCTCGAGTCCGCCCTCGCCGATCCGGGTCTCCAGCCCCTCCGGCAGCCGGTGCACGAACCGGCCCATGCCCAGCTCATCCAGCAGTTTCTCCACATCCGCCCTGCCGGCGCCGGAATCAAGCACGATGTTGGCCAGGACCGTGTCGGGCAGGAGAAAGACGTCCTGGGTGACGATGCCGATGATACGGCGGAGCCGCCGGGGCGGAAAGTGACGCAGGTCGGTGTTGTCGAGCAGGATGCGGCCCGCATCGGGATCATAGAAGCGCAGGAGCAGGCTGACCAGGGTGGTCTTGCCCGAGCCGGTGGCACCGACCAGGGCCACGGTCTCGCCGGCCCTGATGGCGAGATCGATCTCCCGCACCGCCTCTTTCCTGCGGTCGTAGCTGAAACTGACATGGTCATAGCGCAGATCGCCCAGGACCGGCTGCTCCTGCCAGGCCGGCGCCATGACCGTTATGCGCGGGCCCGTGTCAAGAAGCTGGAAGATCCGTTCCGCCGAGGCCATGGCCGACTGGACAATGGAATACTTCTGGGACAGCTCCCGCATGGGCTGAAAAAAGAGGCGCATGTAGGAGAGAAAGGCCACCAGTTCCCCCAGGGTCAGCCGCTGTCTGAGGATCTCGCCGCCGCCGTACCAGAGGATGAGGGCCACCGCGGCCGAGCCCATGAACTCGGTCAGGGGCATGAAGGTGCCGAACAGCCGCACCTGGCTCAGGGCCCGCCGCAGGTACTCGCTGTTGAGTTCGCCGTAGCGGTGCAGGGCCTCTTTCTGGCGGCCGAAGAGCTGGATGACGGTGATCAGCGCCACCGACTCCTGGAGAAAGCTGTTGAGCAGGGCGAGCTGACTGCGGATGGCCCGGAACCGGTCCCGGGCCAGGCGCGAGAAGAGCACGGTGGAACCGATGGAGAGCGGCACAAAGACGCTCATCACCAGGGCGAGCCGCCAGTTCATCCAGAAGAGGATGGCCAGGATACCGGCGATCTTGAGAAAATCGTTGAACAGGGTCACCATCACCGAGGTGAACATCTCGTGCATGTTCTGGATATCGTTGGTCAGCCTGGTGACCAGGCGGCCGGTGGGCTGGTCATGGAAAAAGGCGAGATCCAGGTCCATGATATGGACAAAGAGATCCTGCCGCATCCGGTGCATGATGGACTGGCCCACCCACTCCAGGACCACGACCTGGACAAAACCGCCCACAAAGACGACTGCCACCAGGAGACCGTAAAAGAGGGCGGTTCTGCCCAGGCCGCTGACCCGCATCCCGGCGGCCAGGTGCGGCGCGACCATGTAGTTGTCGATGGCCCACTGCATGAGCCGCGGCAGGGCCAGGGTGGCGCCGGCCACCAGCAGGGAGAGCAGGACGGCGCCGACGAGCCAGGCCAGGTGCGGCCGGCAGTAGACGAGGATGCGGCGCCAGAGCCGCAGGTCCCGGACCGAGCCGATCTGCCCTTCCTCGAAATAGCCGTAGTTACGCATCGAACCGCTGCCTGTCCATCATTGCCCGGTAGAAGCCGCTTTCCGCCAGCAGTTGGTGGTGGCTGCCGCGGGCGCGGATCCTTCCCTCCTCCAGGATCACGATCCGGTCCGCGGTTGCGAGCACGTTGATCCGGTGGGAGACGATGAGCACGGTCCTGCCCTGCAGGTGCGCCCTGATCCCGGCCAGGACCCGCTGTTCCGTGTCCACGTCAATGGCCGACAGGCCGTCGTCAACGAGCAGCACCGGCCGGTCGGCCAGCAGGGCCCGGGCCAGGGCGATCCGCTGCTGCTGACCGCCGGAAAGCCGCACCCCCCGTTCACCGACCATGGTCTGGTAGCCGTCGGGAAATCCCATGATATCCTCATGCACCGCCGCTGCCCTGGCTGCGGCCTCGATCTCTTCCTGCCCGGCGCCGGGCCGGCCAAAGGCGATGTTGTTGGCCACGGTGTCGGAGAACAGCACCACCTCCTGGCCCACGTAGGCGATCAGGCCGCGCACCGCGGCGATGGACAGGGTATTGACGTCATGGCCGTCGAGGAACAGGGTCCTGTCCGGAACAGGATAGAGCCTGAGCAGCAGCCGGCACAGGGTCGACTTGCCCGAGCCGGTGGGACCGGTGAGGCCGGTGATGCCCGGGCCGATCTCCAGGCTGATATCCTGCAGGGCCGGCCGGTCCGTCCCCGGATAGGTGAACCGGAGATGGTCGAAGACAAAGCGCGGCCGGCAGGGCGGAAGCGCGGCCGGCACTCCCTCCCGGTCACCGAGCAGCGGCTGCTGATGCAGCAGGTGATGGATGCGGCCCAGGGAAGTGAGTCCGCGCTGGGCCAGGTTGGTGACCCAGCCCACGGCCATCATGGGCCAGACCAGGAGGTAGAGGTAGCTGACAAAGGCGACAAACCCGCCCAGGGTGATGGTGCCATGCACCACCAGCCGGCCACCGAAATAGAGCACCAGGAGCATGCCGATATTGCCCACCAGGGTCGCCACCGGAAAGAGCAGTCCCTGGATGACGGCAACCCTGAGATTACTGCGCACGTACCGGCTGCCCAGTTCATCGAACCTTTGTTCCTGCAGCCGCTCCAGGGTATAGGCCTTGACCATCTCGATGGAGACCAGGGTGGTGCGGGCGAACTCGGTGAGCAGGGAGAACTGCGCCTGCACCTGATCGAAGCGCTGGTGCAGTT
>JALSNC010000218.1 GCA_026987195.1 Desulfobulbaceae bacterium
GTTTTCTTCCTCATCTTCTTTCCCATCTTTTTAACTATCTCTTTTCTTCCCCCATTTTCTTCCTGTTTTTCTTTCCATCTTGCGCTCGTTGTGATGATCATAGATCCGAGGAGGTGTCGGATAGCACTACACGATTTTTTACGGGAACACAGGCCACTCTTATGAATCAATCTTCGGCAGACATCTGCGAGGAGCCAGGAAAATTACCATTGAAGACCCCTACATCCGCAGCCAACATCAGGTACTGAACCTGGTACGGTTCTGTGAGTTGGTAGTAAAGATTGGCACGGCAAAATCCATAAAACTGACAACCGGAACCGACAGCCAGTACCAGCAGGGCGAGGTGGAAGAAAAATTCACCCATCTCCAGGAAAGCCTTCAGGAACACGGCATTGAGTTTACCTGGAAGTTCAGTGATGTTATTCACGACCGAGAGATCAGGCTGGACAACGGCTGGCTCATCAAAATTGGCCGCGGTTTCGATATCTATCAGAAACCGGAAAGCTGGTTCATGGTCGGGGCAAATGACCATGATTTACGCCCATGCCTGGAAACCAAGGTGGATATTTTCAAGCCTTGAATGTTTGTTGTGTGCTGAACTTGAGGCGTATCGGGTTCAAGTAACGATCAAACCAGGTCACCAGCTGTTGAAAAGGCGGCAGTTATTGTTGACCGCGACCGGTCTTTCGCTGCCAGTCTGTGACCAGGGTCCGGGCTTCTGACTCGGAGATGAGCCTGTCTCTCCGGGCTGCCTCGAGCCAGCGTCGCAGGGCCTGCCGGTCTGCGAATGCAGAGGGATCGACACTGTTGAAAACCTGTCTACGCTGTGTGAGAAAGTCCCTGCTGCTGATGTCGTGGTGGATGAAGGCTTTGTTCGTTGTTGCCAACGCCCGGCTCAGCCACAGGCTGGAACCCCTGGGCGCCTTGATCTGGCCGATGGCGTCGGCAAGATTTTTCCTGCCCACCATACGGTGCATGCGGCCGGCGGTTTTCTCCATGTGCTCGAGGAAAAAACTGCTCTGCCTGAGCACCGACTCCCTTGACATGCCGATGGCCTTGAGCGCTGCGTCCGCCTCGGCCACGGTAAGGGTGCCGGCCTCCACCTTGCGGAAGATATTGAGGCCCTTTTTCAGCTTCACCGGCACTGCAGTGGCAGCGCCTGCACCGTAGTACCGCGCAAGCCTCGGCTTGACGATCCGGTCCCACTGCTTGGTGACCTGGCGCATGCCCTCAGCCGTATCCCTGGCCGCCTGGACGGGGCTGGTGGCGCGTGTGGCCCGGTCGAACCAGTGCTGCACTTTGTAGGTATAGGTAGCGGCCACAGCCTCTGCATCGGCGTTATCGATACTACCACCCCTGATAAAATCTTCGAACGAGGTATTGCCGGTTGCATAGGCCTCCGGATGCCACTTGCTGGTCACCGCCTGGTCCAGGTCTTCGGCATGGCGGGAGACAGTCTCCATGTCGACCCGGCCGTCTTTTACCGGCAGGGGCTTGCCGGTTGACTCCTTCCAAAAATTCTGTTCATAGATATTTTTCGACACATCGTGATGCACATCAGCTAGTTCGTTGCCCTGGCGGTCGAAAACCTTGAACGTGACATCCCTGTCCCTACCCACTTTGCTGGCGCTATTCCCGGTAAAGTCGACTCCGCGGATCTCTAGGTCGTCGACGCTGAGACCTCGTTTCCGGGCGATATCCTGAATCTTGTCCCGAAAGCGTTTCGCCTCCCCGGGTGAGATGCCGAGCCTGCCTGCCTCCCTGGCCAGATCGTCGTCCCCCAGGGTAGCCAACCGCTTCAGCGTCTCGGCCGAGGCCTCGTCGGCACGGGTGTAGACCGTTTTCATGACCCGGTTATAGGCCTCACGGGTGGCGGGTTCGACCTCTCTGTTGATCAGGCCCTGGGCGGTCTTGTTCCTCTGGATCTTCAGGGCCACTTCCTTGAACTTGCCAGGCCCGGCCGTCTCCAGTTCTTTCAGCAGCTCCCTGGCCTGCGCCACATCCTTTTCCCAGAGCTGTCTCGCCGATCTGCCCTGATCGGTATTCCTGAATGCCCGCACCGCATCATCAACCTGATCGTCCAGTTTCCTGGAGACCTGTTCCGCTGCCTCCTCGCTCAGCCTGGTGGAGGTGCGCATGGCCCTGTCCACCATCTCCTCACTCAGCCCGAGGGCCACGGCCAGACGGCGCCGGCCGGCCCGGCCGATTCCGGCAAGGGACTGACCGATCTTTCTCACCGAGTTACGGAAGGCCGGCGACTTCTCATAGGCATACTTGAGGGCACCGG
This sequence comes from Desulfobulbaceae bacterium, assembly GCA_026987195.1. Lineage (GTDB taxonomy): Bacteria > Desulfobacterota > Desulfobulbia > Desulfobulbales > Desulfobulbaceae > DRKI01. Next base: position 2,288 of record JALSNC010000218.1, read on the forward strand.
GTGCTGCCAGACCCAACAGCCGGAGTCCCCGCTCCAGCCCGGAGACCTGGCGGCCGGCCAGGGCAGTAGTGCCGGCAGCGACCGCGTAGATGTCGAGCAGCTCGCCGGCCACGGGCACGGATTCGATCACTGTTTCGGCAAAGTCCTGGCTGGCCTGGATGGTTTCGATGACCGCCTGGGCATGTTCGGCTGCGGCCTCGTCATACCTGGCAAGTGCAGCGGCCCTCGCCTTGAGGCCCTTGACGATGGTATCCGGATCACCCGAGGAGAGCAATCGTACCCACCATGCCTGGGTGGCGACCTTCATCTTCTGCCGCCATCTGGCCAGCTCCCCGGGGTCTTCGGGTTTCGGCTCGCTAAAGCCGATGGACTCGAGAAAGCCCGGAAGGCGGCCCGGCTGCTCGAGACGGCTGACCATACGGATCAGGTAACGCTGAAACCTTTCAATGGCCCGGGTATCGTAACCACGGCTCCTGAGCGCTGCCAGGTAACGTTTCACCAGCCGGTCATACTCCGCTGTCCCCGGCCGGGGCAGCTTCTTGCGCCGCACCCAGTCCGGCAGGGTGAAACGATTTTTGATCTTCGGCCTGTTCGTGCAGTACCAGTCGTGCTTCTTCCTGGTGACCGTCACCGCAGCACCGGTGACCGGCGTGGGTGAGGCCGTGGGCCAGGTTACGGATTGAGCCGTCGCCGGTCCGCCGCCCTTGCCGCGCCCTGTGCCGCTGCCGCCCGGCCCGGGCCCCGACCGGTGTGGCGGCACCTCCACCTCCGGCTCCACCGCGAACTGCTGTTCTTCGCCCGCCGGGCCGGTCTGCCCGGCTGTCGGATGCTCCTGCCCGGTGGGGGTCGGAGTGGCCGCCACGGCGCTTCCGCCCGCAGAGGTCCTCCTTCCCTTGTCCGACCGCTGCCGCACGGTCCGTGGCGCCGGTTGCCGTCCGCCCGGACGGTCGCCCGGTGCCTGGGGAGGCGGCATCATGACCTGATCGGCCTGGCCGAAGGCATCGATGACACCACCGGGCATCGCGATGCGGCCATCGTACAGCAGCTGATCGAACAGACGCCGGCCCAGCGGCATGGACGGATCAGTCCGCTTCGCACGGGCATGGCGCAGTTCGGCGTCCCGGGCCTGCCGCTCGGCCGCAGTCATCCGGTGACGGTTGAAGAGGGTGATGCTCCGTACCGCCCGGGCACCGTCCATGCCCACCACCATCACCTCGATGGTCTGCCTGCCGTGGGGCAGAAAGAGTTCAGCCTTGGTCTCGCCCCGGCCCATCTTCATCCGTTTCCATGGCTGGCCGGCCACCCGGACCGCGGCCAGAGCGATCCTGGGATCCGTGGCTGCACGGATGACGACCCTGGCCTGATCAACGGCATCGGTCGCAGGTTCGGTGATGACCAGCTTCGGCGCACGGGCCCGGACAGTTACTTCACGGACCAGCTCCTTTTTCCGGCCATCGGCCCCGGTCAGCCTGAAAACGAGCCGGTGGTGGCCTGGCTGCAGAAAGACCGGCACCCGCAGGGTCGTGCTGCCAGCGGCCTGCAGGTCGGTGGCAGGATTGGTATCAATGGTCAGGGTTGCGGCGGTGATGTTCACCCCCGCACTCCGTACTTCAAAGATCTGTTCCGGCCCGTCACCCTGCCCGGCCGGCCGGGTCACCACCGGCTCGAATGGCGGCAGATCCTTCTCTGCTCCTGCCACCTCCACCACGACAATGGCCTCGTTGTTGCCCGTGGAGATATCGCCGCTCACGCCGTCGGGATCAACGGCCACCACCAGCTGCGCCGGCCCCGGCGTAGCGGTCCAGGTGAAGGAGACCGGAACCGGAGCGACAAGGGACGGCACGGTGATCTTCCTGCGCGTGATCTCCTGCTCCCGGCCGCCCGACAGAGAACGGCGCAGGAGTGCGACCTCCACCGCGGGGGTGGTGGAGGATCCGGAGTTGGCAACAATGGTGGAGAGCCGGACCCGGTCCCCCGGTTTGAGCCCCACGGCCTTCGAGATCTTCAGCCGGGCGGTATCCACCGAGTAGTCTGGCCCGCTGACGGCGACCCCGGGATAGGAGCGCAGGGCCTCGGCGGCCGCCTGCCGTGTGGCACCGGCGGCCCAGGCAGTGACGCCGGTCATCCTGGTACGGAGCTGATAATCGTTGTTGACGATGTAGTGGCCGCCGCGCAGATGCTCGGTCTCCACCTTCAGCTCGCCGGGTTCCGGCCGCCCCGATCGGTCGAAATGAATGGCAGAGGGAGGAATGGGAAAAATGAAGTTCCCTTCCGGCAGCCGGTTGCTGATGGTCCCGATGACCGTGTCATTGTAGATCAGGCGAACGGTATGGGGCTGGTAGGATTCCCTGGACCAGGGCAGGGAGAATCTGGTCTCAAGGACCGCGTCTACCAGGTTGGTCTGCTCCCAGCCGTCACCGGTGCGGTAGGCGGCAAAGTCGATGATGCCGTCGGCTCCCGCGTCGGCAGTGGCGAAATCGACCCTGCCGTCACCATCCGTGTCGCGGCCTGTCCAGGAAACCGTCTCGTCGGGCGAGGGAAAATGCCACTGGTCAGGCCTGCCGTCCATATTGGTGTCTACAGGGTTCGCAGGTTCGGACCAGCGCACGGAACGCGGATCGAGCCAGGCAGATGCCAGGGCGCGCATCTCGCCCCTGAGACGGGCAAGTTCGTCTTCCCCGGCAGAGCCGGGGATCAGGGTGGAGAGAAAGATCTTCTTCCCGGCCGGCAGCCGGGCCTCCACCGGGATCCGAACCGTGGTGCCGACGGCCCGGGCCCGCAGCTCGCCGGAGATACCGCTGAAACCGTCACCAAGCACGGGATAGACGGAGACGTCGAGGCTCTGGCCCGACCTGAGCAGACCATGGCTGATCTCCGGGCTCAGCGTGAAGCCGCGATCCACGGAAAGGGAGAGATCGGTAACCGGATCGCCATTATTGCGCAGCCGGAACCTGGAGCCGAGCCCGGAAGCGGAGGGGCCGAGTTTCTGCCACGCAAGGTCGACCCGCGGCAGATCAACGGCCACATTGACCAGCGCCTGGTCTGAACGGCTGCCGTCGGTGCTCTCGATGTAGACATGCACCGTATGATGGGCCCGCACCACGTCCTGGGCGCTGAGGCCGAGCCTGAAGGACCTGCGCTCGTTGGGCTGCAGGGTGATGGGCTCATCCTCGGAGCCCTCGCCCACGAATCCCACCAGCAGACGGCTGTCCGGCCGGCTGCAGCCCAGCCGGGCAACCACGGGCCTGTCCCCCGCGTTCTGCACCGTGACCACGGCGGACTGGTCATAGTCCCGGCGGATATTGGCACTGTAAGCCGGGGCGGTGAAGGCCAGGCCCTTGACATGGGTCAGGCGCCGGACCGGTGAAACCTCGTCACCGAGACGGGCCCGGAACTCGTACACCTGCCTCCAGGCCATATCCTCCACCGTCACCTGGCACCGGCCCTGCCTGCAGATGCCGCTCTTCGATCGCCACCTGCTCTCCCCGTCGGGACGGTATTCGATCCCGGGCTCTCCGCCGGCATCACTCTGCCAGCTGAAACGGACCGTCCTGCTGGTAACCGTGGCATTGTCCGCCGGAAAGAGATTGAAGAACGGCGAGATCCGTACTGTAACCGGCGCCGACCTGACGACCCGGCCGGACCGGTCCACGGCTGCGGCCCGGAGCCTGATCCGGCCGCCATTCAGGTGCCTGCGGTCCAGAGTCAGGCTGTAGGGCGGCTGGTAGCTGGTGCCCACCGGCCGCTCATCAAGATAAAAGACGACCTTCCTGATACCGGTGCCGTCATGGTTCACAGCCGAGGCCTGCAGGACCAGGTCTTCCCCGATGACACTGCCCTCCTGTGGCGCGGTCAACCTGACATGCAGTCCCCGCAGCACCGGCTGCCCCACCGCGGCCACCGGCACCGGCAGGACGCTGCGGAGCCGGCCGTTTCTGAAGCCCCTGACCAGGGCGGTGAAGGTGCCGGTCTGCGGATAGTCGATGGCGACCACATCCCTGTCCGGGCACGGGACAGGAGCGCTCTGCCTGCCCATGGGCAGAATCTCAATCCGGTCAGCGCCGTTGGCCGTGCAGGTGAACTTCACCCGGGCAGGCTCCAGGGGATCGATGACTGCGGTGGCCATGGCCCGGACCGGCTCCTCGTTCCTGTTCAGGATGACGATGAAGCCGGTTGCCTTTCCATCCATGGAGTTGCTGCCGGTAAAGGTGAGATCGATCCGCTGCCCGGCCTCGAGGTCGAGTTTCAGCTCCTGGCGGGTATTGGCATAGATGATGTGACGGGAAGGCGGATCTCCGGACCCAGTGTCAAGAGCGAGATTTCCGGAAACTGGTGTCCTGAGAACGAGGCGGTATTGACCTTTTTCCGCAGCCCGGAAGGTGAACCGGTCGACATCGCGGTATGTTTCACAGCGCAGGGAACGAGCAACGCCGCAAACCAGATGCCGGGGCGGATCCACGGTCCAGCCCCTCTTCTCCTCCGGGTCGGCAGGAACGAAGCCGAGCCGGAACGAGCCCTCCTGCAGACCAAGACCGTTGTTCCCCCACTCGTTCAGGTGCAGGTAGTAGATCCCCGGCAGGAGGGGAATGCGCTGCTCGCGGCGGGTATTCGCATACATATTGCTCCGCCAGACGGATCTGCCGCCGTGGTCGACAAGATCAGCGGTGAGTTCTGCCCGGCTCCTGATCTCCAGCTCCAGTTCACCGGCCTGGTCGATCACCAGCTGGAACCAGTCCTGGTCGCCCGTCGGATTGAACGAGAAATGCACTTCCTCGCCCAGTTGCACAGGACTTGCCGTGGCCATGGTGTCGTTACGACCGGCAACGTCATACAGGTCGGCCGGGAGAAACATGGTCTCCAGCATGATGGGGGACGAACTCCAACCGTTGTCCCCCCATTCCCGGATCGTGATGGAGACCGGTCCCGGTCCGTCGAGATCCACGGTGGAGGCGGAGGAGGTGTTCGCATAGGTATTGGCGCTGACATCCTTGTCAGGTGTGACGATCTCCACGGTCCGTTCCAGGATGCCGTGGGTCCGCACCTGCAGGTGACCTGCCGAGGGAATATTCAGGGCAAAACCGTCCCGGTCACCCAGGTGCTGGATCAGTGCCTCCCCCATGCCCGACGGCCGGTCAAGGGTCAGGATACGATTGTCATCGTCCGGGAAATAGTCGGCCAGGAGCAGGTACGGTTCGAAATTCCAGCCATTGTTCCCCCACTCCTGGACGCGGAGGGCATAGGTGCCGCCATCGAGGTGGTATTCTGCTGCAAGAGGCGTGTTGGCATAGGAATTGACATGATGCACTTCCTTTCCGGAGTCATCGAGAAGGGTGACACTCATCTCGAGTTTCCGGGCCGGGATCCGGACGCGGACAAGTCCCGGGTAGTCGAGATGGAAGACGTAGAAATCCGCATCACCCACTGCTCCTATCCTGGCCCGGATCGTGGCGGGCAGGGTGATGCCGGTGGCATTGGCCAGGGAATCGTTGGCCTCGTAGGCATCGGAAAGGGAGCGGGCCCGTAGCCGGATAACCCCTTCGTCCTCCGACTTTCCGTTTTTGCCCCACTCATTGACAGCATAGTAATAGGTCCCGGCCCGCAGCACGGCCCTGATTCTGTTCTCCTTGTTCCTGTAGGAATTGACAGACGTGATTGTCCTGGCGTCACCGGTCTGCAGGGCGGCATGCAGCTCCATGCCGGGATATATGGTCGTGATCTCCACGTAGGCGGGAAACTCCAGGGTGAAACGGAACATATCGACATCGTTCTCTTTCCCTATCCTGAATCCCACATCATCAAAGACACTGACCTGCTGGGCCGAGGCAGGATCATTGTTCGGTTCGCTTTCACTGATCTTGCCGGCTTCATCGACACAGATATCGAATGCCTGGTCGCGGCCCAGGTCCACCGGGATCTCGGCAAAGGCTCCCTGTATGGCGGCCCGGAGGATGGCCCGCCGTCCCTGCAGCCCGTCCGTGCTCCAGCCGTTCCGGCTCCGTGTCCAGCGGGCCAGGTGCACCGTTGCCTCGGCCCGGCCCGAACCATCGGTGACCGCCTGGCCGAAGACTCCTGATTCCGGGGCCTCGAACAGGCTGATCCGGGCACCCGACAGGGGCCTGCCGGTGCTGCATTCCCGCACCCGGACAGTGACCCTCTTCTCTGTCACCACCGGCTGAAGACGGATCTTTTTGTAGCGGGAAAGACCTTTTCCCGGCAACTCGAAACGCAGCGGCCGGAACTCCGGAGCCGTGACCTGCACTGTATAGTCGCCGCAGAGCCTTGGGATGATAAACCTGCCGTCGGGCGCGGAATTGACCGAGACCCCGGTCTGCCATCGGCCCCTTGCCTTCGGAATGAGCCGGATCTTTGCTCCGCAGATCACCTCGTCGCCGATGGCGGCGCGTACCTCGCCCTTCCAGGTGACGAAACGGCAGGGCTCCATCCGGACCACCACTTCATCGCGCCGGCCATCGGCCAGGGACAGGGTGCCGACAGCGTCCTGGTGGTCCAGGGCGACGACCCGATAGCTGGTCTTTCCGCTGGCCAGGCCGGGGAAACTCACCCGGCCCGCGCCATCGGTCACCGCCTGCCGGCTGCCGATGGCGACCAGGGCATTGGCGACCGGCCGGCCGGTGTCCGCGGAAAGGATCGTCATCCTGAGGAGATCCGGTGCCGGGCCAGCCCAAGCCGGTTCAGATGGAGAAAGGAGCAGGATGAAGATCAGGGACAGGATTCTCGCAGCCATCTCACTCTTGCAGCACCTTCTTCAGAAGCAGATACAGTTCGATCGTAATAGTTCACCGCAATGCGGCCAGCCACGAGGGCCTGCAGATGGCGTGCTGCCGAACGTTTACGTTCGATCAGCGGGACCTGGACCGCATCACCCCTGTGGCGCGGCCGCCGGTGCCTGTTCTCTCTTTTCTTCCGGGGCCGCCGCTCCGGCAGGCTGTTGCGCAGGCACGGAAGGGATGAACATCTCGGTGACATCCTTGTTGTTGACCATGATCCTGCCCTCGGGGGTCAGCCGGGCGGCGATGCGGTCCACGGTCTTTCCCTTGTCCGAGCTCCGGTCGGCAAGGGCCGTGAGCGTGGCCAGCATCTGGTTGACCTTCGGGTCTCCGGCCAGGACGGTGACGATCTCCCTGACCTTGTCCGGGTTTTCAATGGCCAGTTGCAGGGTGCCCGTGGCCAGGTAGGCGGCATTGCCATCAACGCCTGCCTTCATGTCCATGGCGATGCGGGAGGTGGGAAAGGTGATAAAGGAGTCGAGCAGGGACAGGGACAGGCCGCTGGTCAGAAGAGCGTTCATGGAGTGCATCATGACCTGGTTCCGGACCTGGTCGCCCTTGCCCTCGACCAGGGTGGCGGGATCACCGAGGAGATCGAACAGCGACGGGATACCGGCCAGCTTCAGGTTGAAGGCGGCGGCCCGGGGCACGATGTCCTCGCCCAGTTCAACGCCGCTAAAGCCGGTAAAACCGGTATTGAGGTGGACCGATCCGCCCCCCTGTCCGCCAGTGGCAAAACCGGTGCTCAAGCCGGCCTGTTCCAGCCTGACCGGCTGCGGCATCACCCCGTCGGCCTGCAGGCCGCTGAGGGTGACGTCGGCCGTTCCGCCGCCAATCAGGTCCAGGAGCCTGCGGGCCAACTCCACCCCGTTCCGGGCCAGGTATTCCTCGCCGGCCTTTTCGTCCTCCATGGCCATCGCCTTGACCACCATGTCGTCATAGATATCCGCAAACAGGGTGCCGGGCACCGGATTGATCTTGAGGCTGTTGTCAAGACCGACCTTCCTGATCGTAAGGGAAAACGGGGACTCTCCCTCTTCGCCACCCTGCCTGGTGAAGGCCAGGCCCTGTATGGCGCCGTGGTTTCTGAAGTCAAAAGGGCCGGTCCTGCCCTCTCTGGTCATGGTCCCGCCAAGCTCGACATGGTCCACCTTCAGGAGCCCCTCGTCTGCCACACGGAGCTGGATCCCCCTGACAGCGAACCGGCTCTCCGAGGAATCAAGGAGCTGGATATACCGGTCCAGACCGTGGAACAGCTCCCGGGTGTCTTCCAGGCGTATCTCCTCACCCATCCCGGCCAGTCTGGAGAAGACGCTGCGCACCTCCTGGAAGGAGACAAGATCAAAGCCATGAATCCCGGCCCTGGCCTCGATCCCCTTGACAACAAAGGCAAACCCGGCGTCCTCCAGGGCAATGTCATCCACTGCACCGGAATAGACCTGCTGCCACCTGCCCTGGCCGTTCTCCTCGAGCACGGACGAAGCGGCGATCCGCCTTATTGCCAGCTGTCCGGAAGCGTTGAGCTTTTTCACCAGAATGGCGCCCAGGGCCAGATCGAAAGACTGGAAATTCCGCTGGCCGGGATCCCAGGTCCCCACCAGCTTGCGCTCACCGATTGTCACCTCGGAGGAGGGTTTGCCGAACTTGAGCAGGGGAATTCGCTGCGGCAGCTCCACCCGCACCCGGAGCCGGTTGGCGCCAGCGGGCCGGCAGGAGATAACCAGTGGCCCCAGGTCTATGGCCCTTTCCTCGTCCAGGTTGAAGACAAACGGATCGAGCCGGACGACGTAGTCTGTTCCGCTCCGTTCCACCTGGTAGTCCCAGTTGGTATCCAGCCAGGATTCACCCTCTCCGATCAGGGCGGCGAGACTGTCCAGGGTCCAGTCGACGAAGTCATACACCTGCTGCTCCCCGGGTGAAGCCGCGTGGTGGGCCACATGCGGCCGGGCCTTCTTTTCACTCTTTTCCGGTTCTCCGGCCATCTGCCGTTCCTGCACCTGCCCTGCAGGCGGTTCCCCGGCGGCCGGGATATCGGCCTTCGGCGAGCTGCCCGCGGGAGAGGCTGCCGACGCCGCCCGGGCAGCGGCCTTTCTCTTTTCCACCTGCTTCTCCAGGCGGCTGACCAGGGTCTCCAGTTTCTCATTGGGCTTCAGGGCCAGGCTCTGCCGGTATTTCTCGACAGCCTCGTCCAGGTGTCCCTTGAGCTGAAGCTGGACCCCTTCCAGTTGCAGTTGCCGTGCCGCCACCGCGGCATCCCGCGCCGGTTCCGCTACGGCAGGGATCGACACCGGAAGGGAACCGGTGCAGAGAAAAACGAGCAGCACCAGAAAACAGAGGGATCGGCAGCGACCGGTCCGGCCGGGGAGGGATGCATCGGTGGGGCTGGTACGACGGTTCATGAATTGGTACTCCTTTGCTGTTGAAGGATGGAAACAGTTACTCGTCCCGCAGGGCCTCGGCCGGATCGAGCCGCACGGCCTGCAGGGCTGCCAGGACAGCGGAACAGACCGAGCTGACCGCCAGGCCGGCGACAAGGATGACAACCTGGTTCGCATGCAGGGTGCAGAGCGACTCCGCTCCCCGCAGGTGGCTGCTGAAGAGACGGTCGATCACCCGGCTCACCAGGATAAAAACCATACCGGCCACGGCCAGGCCGGTGCCGGAAAGGATCAACCCCTGGCAGACGGGAAAAAGCACGATTTCCCGCTTGAGAAAACCAAGCAGACGCAGCATGTTGAGTTCTTTCTTCTTCCGCTCCACCGAGGCATAGAGGCTGGCGGTCAGGGCGGAGACGCCCCCGATGACCCCGACGGTGGCGATCAGCCAGAAGATCAGGCCCAGATAACGGTCGAGGCGCCGCACCTCGGCGATACGCTGTTTTTTCGTATGCACCGTGATACCCTGCCGGGCCAGGACCTGCTCCATCTTCTCCACCTGGTCGATGGTCCTGGTGTACATGCGGAAACCGGCATAGCCCCGGCGGGACAGGAGCAGGGTTGCCGAGGGTTGGTCCCAGGCCAGGTCCCGCTGGCGCAGAAGGTTGAGCCGGCCGGCCAGGCCGGTGGCCGCCATGGCCGTGCCCGGCGACAGGGCTTTCCCGAACACGGACACCGGCAGCGACAGGCTGCGCCCGTCCACCGTGACCGTGAGCAGGGACGCACCCTGCAGGGGGATATCATCGCTGCAGGCGATGTGCGGCTCCCGGGAACTGGTCGGCAGCAGCTCTTCCGGCCCGCCGACCCGTGCGGCCTGGGGATCGAGGGCAAAGAGACGCAGGGGTATGGAGGTCCCCCCTCCCGCACCGGACAACTTCACCGCAAGCGGCCTGATCCAGGGCAGGACCACGGCGCCGGTGCCACGCAGCTTGTGACGGACCGCGCGCACGCTCTCCTCGCCGGCTGGCCGTTTTTTCACCGCCACCCGGCAGATATGCCAGCCCGGGGCAGGGGGAAAATTGAGGAGCTCTTCCGCTTCCGCTGCAGAAAGCGTTTTCAGGTCGGAAAACCCGGTGCCGCTGATAAGCCGGATCTGCTCCAGTTTTGCAAGGGGCTCCCTGGTCAGGACCAGAACCCCGTCATAGACCGGATAGGCCTCGGGCAGCCGGCCCGGCCAATCAAAGGCCGGCACGGCCCGGCCGTCCCTGAAGTCCTCCACCGCCTCCAGGACCTCCAGGGGAACATAGGCAGCCTTGAGGCCGCTGGCCCGGGCATTGAGCACTGCCCCGACCCGAAGGCTGAGACGCGCCTTTTCCGGCTGGCCGTGCACGATCCGGGTAACCTCGAACCGCAGATCCGTACCCGGATCGATGGCAAGCGCTGCCGCGGCGCCATCGGTGAGCACGCATGCCCCTTTCCCCGGCACTGCCGCCCCATTTTCGGTCAGCAGGGGATCGTCAGCACCGGTGGCCATCAGGGACAGGGGGGTCCTTTTCCCGCCCGGGGCCACGGCCGTGACCGAGGTGGAGATCTGCCGGGTCATGGGGATCACGAAGGCGACCTCGGGATGCTCCCCGCGAACCTGCTCGAACCAGGAGCGGGGAAAACGGCGGGAAACCGCCGGCCGGATCTCCCGGTTGGCTGGATCCTCGACCAGACGGCCGCGCATGACCCCGATGACGCCGGACTTGAGGCCGAACAGGATCAGCAGGGGCGCGATGATCGAGGCAATGGCCAGGACCAGGCAGGTGGAGAGCAGCCAGTCGTGGAGAAGATCCCTGAAGGCGAGGCGGACGATCATGCTGACGTCCTTGCCTGCGGCTGCCGGACCCGGGTATCGCCGCGCCAGACAATGGTTGTCGACACGGTCCGGGCCGGCGACAGCCGCTGAAGCGAGAAATGGACCTCGGCATCGGCGATACCGGCCACCAGGGAACGGTCATGGGTGACCATGACCACGGCCGATCCTGCCTGGCTGGCCAGCTCCCGCAGCTCGTCCCGGATCTCCAGGGCCGTGGGGTGATCCACGGCCGCTGTCGGTTCATCGGCCAGGATGATGACCGGCCGGTGGACCAGGGCCCGGGCAACGGCGGCCCGCTGGCGCTGGCCGCCGGAGAGGTGCTGCGGTTTCTTGCCCATCTGGTCGCCGAGTCCCAGCCGGGCGACCAGGTGACCGAACCGGTCTTCATCCAGGGTGGCGCCGCTGATGGCAGCGGTGAGGAGGATGTTGTCCCGGACACTGAGAAAGGGCAGCAGGCCGCCGTGCTGGAGCACGTAGCCGATGGCCGATCTCCGGATCCGGGCGAGATCGTTGTCCGACAGCTCCTCCCGCTTCCACGCCTTTCGTTCACCCCCCAGCCGGGCCCGGATGGTGAAAGAGGAGAGGCTGGTCGGGGCCAGGACCAGGGCGAGCATGTCCAGGAGGGTGGACTTGCCGCAGCCGGAAGCGCCGACCACGGCGATGAACTCGCCACGGTGGACGGTCAGCTCGGGTACATTGAGCACAAAGCTCACCCCCCCCTTGCTCCGCTCCTTGCCGACCTCCCGCAGCCGGTAGATCACCTCGGTCATGACGCCGGCTCAGGGCAGCAGGTCCAGGGTGATGGGGTAGACCCAGTCGCCCGGATCATCGCTCCTGTTGAGCTGGACCCAGCCTTCCGGGGAGTCGTGGATGGTCTCGTAGGCCATGATCCTTGCCTCCAGGTCAGCCAGGAACATGTCCTGGTCATCCACTGACCAGGAACTCCACAGCTCGTTGCTCATGTCCATGATCCTGCTGGTATAGGGCAGTCCTTCCAGGAACTCCGGGATCAGGCCGGTCTGGGCCAGGGATTTCGCCCGGGTAATCATCTCCGGGTCCCGGGCCGTGCTGGCGGCGGCGGCCTGGAGGGAGGAGAAGAAGTCGTCACCGCTGATCTGGCCGGTGCGGCCGGCGGTGAGAATCGTCTGCAGGGTGGTGCGCAGGGAATCGAGCTGCCGCTTGTTGATGAGCAGCCGCACCTCCAGGGCCTGGATCTCGGGATCGACCAGGTCCTTGTCTGTGACCCAGGCGACCACGTCGCGCGGGGCCTGCACCCCTGCCCGGGAACCGAGCCACTGGACCAGGGCAGCCTTCAGGTTTTCCCTGGTCTGCTGCTCGACGGTGGCCCCGGTATCCGCTGCAGAAGGGGTGGCCGGCGCCTCTTCGAGGAGATCCAGGTTGACGGCCGCTGTGGCCGCTGCGGTGCCTGCCGCTGCCTGCTGCTTTCCGCTGGCACCTGCCTGCCCGCTCCCGGACGGGGCAGCCTGCCTGGCCTGGGCCAGCAGGGCGATGATCGGCCCGGTTATCCGGGTGGTGATACGGTCGAAACCTGCCAGGTCGTCGGAGGCCGTCGCAAAATAGGCCGCCTCGCCGACACCGGGATTGGTGCCCAGGGCCCTGTACTGCTCCTCGGTCCGTTCATGGTACTTTTTCGCCTTCGGATCCCTGATGTGCAGGGCCAGGATGGTGATCTTCTGGTCATCGGCCAGTTGCCGCAGGGTCTCGGCATTCATCTTTGACATGTTCCACTTGTGCCCGGCCTCGTGAGCAGGTGCGTCACCCACAAGGATGATGATGCGCAACGCGTCCGGGGTCCAGCTGGTCTGGTCGATGGCCGCCTTGACACCGGAGAACATGTCCTCGGCATAGCCCTGCGATCCCACGGAACTGGCCCTGACCCCCTGGAGGGTGGCGGTGAAGCTCTCCACGTCCTGGAGGGTGGGGGTGAAATTCTTCACATCATACTCGATGCCCGGGATCTCGGTGGAGTCACGGTAGGCCCAGATCCCGAAACGCAGGGCCTTGCCCACGCCGGCATTGCGGGCGATCTCCTGCGAACTCTTCTCCAGCGCCTTCAGGGTCTGGTCGATGTAGGGCTGCATGGAGTTGGTGGTGTCCATGACCCAGACCACGTCGATGGCCAGGTCCCTGATCTGGCCGGCCGCCGCCTCTTCGGTCCCGGCGGTCGCGGCCTGCAGGTAGTCGCTGTTGGTGCGGATGTCCGAGCTTTCCCGCGCCGTGGCACTGTCCCGCGTGACCGCGGCCAGCCTGAGGATCCTGGCCTCGCGATCGTCGATCTCCAGACTGTCAAAGGCGAGAATGGGCAGGAGGTAGAACTGCTTGCTGATATCCACCGCCATCTTCGGCTCCACGGTGACAACCGGAAAATCGGCCGGGATGTCACCCTTCCCGATATCGGTGTAGAGCTTCTCCACCGCGACCCGCCGCTGGTCAGCCGGCATGGCGGTATACCTGGCCAGGGCCTCTTTTTTCTCGAACATCAGCACCGGGTGTCGCCCCTCGGGATGGGTGTAGGAGAGACACATGGTCTGTTTCCACTCAAAGACATCGTCGGAATGCATCCAGCCGACAACAGTACCCCGGTTGTCGGTGCCGACCCGGTACCAGGAGTAGGGATCAAGATCACTGGTTGACGCCTTTTTTTCATAGACAAAAAAAGACTGGAACGCCGGCACGTTGCCCTTCACGACCCTGCTGGCGGTCTTTGGTTCGGCATAGATGGTTGAAAAGGCCCTGGACAGGACCCGCAGGGGAAGAAATTTCTTGCCCTCGATGGTGAGCGGTTTTTCTCCTTCCGCCGCCAGGGCCGGAACTGCGGCCAGCAGCAGGGCAAGGGAAACGATCAGCAGGACGGCGGGTGGCCGGCAGCCTTTTCCTCGTGTGAACATGATTCCTCCTTTTGGGTCAGTGAGAGTCAACAGACCGGTATCATAACAATTCACCGCCATCGGCAACTACCTTGAATTACCGGCGGTGTATCTTGATGCAGGTGCCGATAGCGGTGACCTGTTACCGGTGAGGCAGGATTTTGGTGATGTCAAGTATCCTGTCGATGAACTGTTCATCCGGCATGGCCGTGGCCGGTGCGGGAGACGGTGTCTCCAGTATGTACCGGGGCGGCAGCCCCTTGCCGTTGAACCGGTTGCCGCCCGGGGTCAGCAGTTCGGCAAAGGTGAGCCGCAGGGCGGCACCGTCTGCCATGGGAAAAAACCGCTGGGCCAGGCCCTTGCCAAAGCTGGTTTCGCCCACCGACACGGCGCGTCCGTTTTCCACCAGCGCAGCGATGAAGACCTCGGCGGCACTGGCCGTGACCCGGTCCTGGAGCAGGATCACCCTGCGGCCCGTCTCCCGGGGCAGGCGGGAACTGATCACCCTGGCGCGGCTTCGGGTCCGCATCTGCAGCATGGCGCGGCCGGGAACGAGGAAGAAATCGGCGCAACGCCTGGCTGCGCGCAGGTTTCCGCCCTGGTTCCGCCGCAGGTCGATGAGCAGAGGGGTGACATGATCTCCTGTCTGCCTGAGCAGCGCCTGCAGCTCCCCGGCCGTATCCCTGGTAAATCGGCTGATGCGGACGTAGTCGGCCCGGGCAAAGGAACGTCCGTGAACCGGGCTGTAATGGGCCGCTTCCCGTCGCAGGCTGAAGATTCGCGGCACCCCGCCCCGGCGACGGACGGTCAGGTGCACCATGGTGTCCGCCTTGCCGCGTATGGTCGAGCCGATCACGAAGACCGACTGTTCTCCCACCGGGGCGCCGTCAACCGCGATCAGCTCGTCGCCGGCCCGAATACCACGCCGCTCTGCCATGCCGCCGGGAAAAGGAAAGAGCAGGAGCCTGCCCTGCCTCCTGGCGATCTCCATCTCCACCCCGAAATAATCGGAGCTGCCTGACTCCATGAAGGCCCGCATCTCCCGCCTGGTCAGGTAGTCACCATAGGGATCGAAAAAATGGCAGTAGGCGCGCAGCATGTCCTGGACCATGGCCCGTTCAGATTTCGGCGCCACCAGGGCCTGTTCACGGATCAGGCCCGCGGCCTCGCCGAGGGTTGCCAAGGACCCGGCCGACAGGCCGGCGGCGCGGGTGCGGGGCAGTGCCGTCACCAGCAGCAGAAAACCGGCAGCAGCCAGCATCGCACCAAGGGGCAACAGATGGCGGCAGGCAGCCATGGGGCAGTTACAACTGCATGAGGTCGTTGGCCTCTTTCAGGAGCCGGTCCCGTTTTTTCTGCAGCCGTTCCAGCTCCAGCCTCTGCTCCTCTGGATCGGCCACGTCATCGGTGGCCCTGGTTTCCGCCTGCAGGCCGGCCAGCCCCTTCAGTATCCGTTCCTGTTCCTCTTTCTGCGCCCGGGTTGTTGTCCGCACGGCGGAAACCCGTTTCTTCAGGAGAGCCGTGTCGGAGGCAAGAACGGCGAGCTCTTTTTTCAGGCGGGCCAGTTCCTGCCTGGTCGTGGCCCGTTCGGCCTCCAGGCCCGTGCCTGTCGTCTCCATGCTCCTGTTCTCCTGTTCCACCTGCTCCAGGCGATGCTGCCGGTCCCGCAGGCGCTGTTCATAGGCAGCGGGATTATAGCCGAACAGGCCGCCCTGGCGGGGATCACTACTCCGGGTGGCGCACCCTCCGCAAACAGCAACGAGCAGCAGGGCAGGGCCGGCAATGGTTCTGATGTTCATATCACCTCCCTACGTAAAACGTTGTCATGGCTCAAACCGCCATGGACTCGGACATGGAGGCCAGCTCCTCGTTCTGCTGTTCCAGCTTCGTGATCTCGGCCTTGATGGCCCTGATCTGGGCCTCCAGTCCCGGGGCCAGGTCACTGCCGCCATTCTTGCTGACATCATCGAGCACAGACCGCTGCGCCTTCAGCTCATCCCGGGCAGCGGCCAGCCGCTGGCTGTTCTCCCTGAACAGCTTGTCGAGCTCCCCTTTCTTGGCCAGCAGTGCATCTTTCTCCACCTTGCCCTGCTTGTACCGCCGCTTCAAACCCTTGAGCTCCTTGCGCAGTTGCGCCAGCTCCTGCCTGAGCTTCTCGCTGTAGGCCCGGAGCTCGCCGTTGCGCTGTTCCGCCTCGGCGATGGAGGCATTGATCCAGTCCTCCTGGCTGGCATACTTTTCTTTTTCCGCTGCCACGTGGCTGCCGTAGGCATAACCGCCGGCGCCGCCGACGGCCGCGCCAATGGCCGCACCCAGCAGGGTGGAACTGGTGTCACCACCGGCGAGCTGGCCGATCAGGGCCCCGATCAGGGCCCCGGCCGCCGCGCCGGTTCCGGCACCTTCGGCCTTGGTACGAGTGGCATCGTCCCGGATGTTGGCACAGCCGGTGACCAGGGCGAGGATACAGAACAGGACAATGGGTAGTGATCGTTTTTTCATGCTTTTCTCCGTTTGATAATGGCTCGGCAGCGGCCGGCACGGGGGACCGGTAGCGGTTCTGCTCACCGCACCGCTTCCTGCCCGGGCTGCCACCGGAGCAGCTCCTGCCTCCATTTTTCCGTATCGACCCGCTTGCTCTGCATGTATTCGCGGGCGTGTCTCTGCACCGTGACCAGCAGCCTGGCCTGGGTTGCGGCCTTACGGCTGTCCAGGAACCGGCTGTAACGTTTGACTGCGCCGTCAAGGGCGGCATCGCCGGTATCACCGAGCTGACGTATGGATTCGCTGTAGGACGAAAGGGCCTGATCGATATTCGTGGAGATCTCCTCTTCTCTCTGTTCCAGTTGTTTCAGGATCCTGTCCCGGCCGGCCTTCCGGGCGCTCTCCTCCAGCCTGTGGAGAATCGGCAGCTTACGTGCCTGCCGGGTCAGGAAAAAGGCCTGTTCTGCCCCGATCTTGAGCCAGGCATAGGCCGAGTCCCTGGCCGCCTGCTCGACCGTGAACTGGATCTCACCCAGGGATGCACGCAGGTTGTCCAGCTCTTGCCGCACCTCGGCGGTCAACGCGTCACGGCCAGCAAGCACCCGTTGCAGGCGATCGAGATACGAGGCAGCGTCTGTTCCCGACACCCGGGTCCTGGTGGCGGTGGAGCTGGTCGATACCGCGGCGGGCAGAGCCTGGCCGCGTCCCTTGCGGTACTCTTCCCAAGCCTCTTTCATGGCCCTGCTGACCTGCCGGTTGGGAAAGACCAGCGAGGAAATGACCAGGCGGAACCCCAGGGTGGCCTTGTGGGCCGGGGCCGGGGAACCGGTGTTCCGGTCCATGGCGTAAAACTCCTGCTCACTGCGCATGGAGGAGCGCATCTGCCTGGCGTCGGTGAGATAATGGCCGCCGCGGGCCACGAAACCGCCGCTCCTGCCCTGGTAGTACTCAACCCGGTAGAGGCTGCGGGTCATCTCGGCCACATTGCCGAGCATGTCGTGCAGGCCCAGTGGATTTGGCTTGAGGATACCGATTTTTTTCACCTTGTTATGCGAGGACTTCGGACCGGAAAACCACTCGTGATCCGCCAGCCGGCCCCCGGCATAGGGTGTCTTGCGGTCAAAGACACCACTGTCCACCCGGGAACCGCCCCGGGCCGCGAACTCCCACTCCTCTTCCGTGGGCAGCCGCAGGTAACCAGGAAGGCCGCCATAGGCCGGCAGCCGGTCCGGACCGTGCGCAAACAGCCACCGGTTGTAGGCGCGGATGAAGTCCTGGGCATCGAACCAGGAGAGGTTGCGGACCGGCAGCCGGCTGCCCCTGTATTCGGGAAAGAGGCCGGTAACCGCGGCATACTGGTCCTCGCTCACCTCGTACTTGCCCAGGTAGTAGCACCAGGCGCCTCCCCCGTTCCTCTCAAGGAGAAACGATCCGCCCAAGGCCACGCCGGTGGGAGATTCCTTGTAGCTGCCGGACGGATCTCCGACCCGGAACCGCTGCCAGGCAAAGTAGCCGTCACCGGCATCAAGACAGACCGGCCTGAAGGCCATGACCCCGCCGCCTGGTAGAGGCAGAAGCAGGTCGTCTGGCAGAGGCCGCGGGTTTCCCGACGGACCGGCCGCCGCAAAAGAAAGAGCGGGCAGCAGACACGCCAGAAAAACCAGCAATGCAAGGCAACGGATCTGTTTCATTATGAAACCAAAGATGGAAACCAGAATTTCACTCTCTGTATCTTATGTAAAACAAGGTGGCAGGGTCAAGGCGGATCGAAAAAGATCCTGTCAATCGTATCCATGATGGACTGGTCAAATTCCGCCTGACGACCGCAACAAAGCAATTCGGATGCCGACAGGGGCAAAAGAAAAAATTACGCCATAACAGAATATTACAACAAGATCGCCTCCCGAAGGCACTGCATGACCAGGGCGACTGGTGCAAATGCACCACCAGTTCGGTGCATTTGCACCAGACCGGTTCCGGAGGGTATATTGACCGGCCCGGTATCCTGCTATACAATCTCGGAGGCGGATGCGGTCCGTAGTGATGCTGCCGGCCACCATGGGGAAAAGATCACTCCTCATGCCAACCGGAACGTTTTTTATATGGAAGACCCGGAGCAATACACACACCGAGAGAGGCGAGAGCAAGATGACGGGAACAAGAAGAGTCGGGCTGATCTTCTTTTGCATTGTCCTGCTGGCCTGGATGATTCAGGGCCGGGCCATGGGAGCACAAGCCGAGGCCATACATTCGCGGAAGGAACTGGCGGGACAGCTCCGGCGCGAGGTGGCTGCGCATTGTACACGACTGCAGAACCGTAATGCCGCCAATCAGGACTATAACCGGATCCACAGCGCCTATTCCGAACTTCGGTCGAAAGCCCTGCATTCAGCCCATCCTCTCACCGAACAGGACCGGCAAAGGAGGATGCGGGCTGCCGCCGAGCAGATCCGCCGGCTGGCGTATGCGGAGATCAGGACACGGCTGGAACGTTTCGACTTCCGGGGTGCGGAGCTTTTCTTCACCGCCGCCCAGCGCACCATCACCTCCCCGGGCGTCCTGGCCACCTTTCAACAGGAGACACGACAGGCCGTGGCCGGGGCATACAGGGATTTCCTTGAATGGCAGCAGCAGGCCATGGCGCGTTTTTTTTCAACCGTCGACCGGATGAGCTGGCCCCTCAACTGGCGGGGAAACTTCTTCCCTGATTATGAAAGCTATTACCGGTATGCCCTGCGCGCATGCCGGCGCACCGGTGGCTGCGAAGCCGTCGAAAAGGCCTGGCAGCAGTGGCAGGCCAGTGACCAGGCCTACCGCAGGGAGATGAACAGCCGCTTCCGCCAGGCGAACCGGGCCTCCCTGGAACAGGAGGCCCGGGAGACCTTCGGTCGTCCGGGCAGTCAGGTGTACCCTTCCTTCAGACTTCATTTTCCCGCCCGCCCACCCTGCCTGCCCGAGCTGGAAGATATCGACACCACCCTGGAGCGTATCTTCAACCAGTGGGGCACCTGGCAGGGGAATGAGAAAACCATTACCTGTCCCTCTCTGCACTTCAGGGGATCAGACCATGGCACCTGGCTGCCGGACGTGTATGCGGGCGAGCGTGCCGATGGTCGGGAGCGGCACGATATCTCCATCCGGCTGTCCATCTCGTCCCCCTGCGAGCCCCTGGACATCGAGTCGGAACTGCGTTTCTTTTGCGATGTGTACCGGGACGGGGATGACTCTGTACCCCGCCATCCCTTTCCCTGGGGATATGTGTATGACTACCGGGTCGGCGACGAGTTCATGCTCCTCTGGAGCAGCGAGGTCGACGAGGATTTCATGCTTGGCGATGCGCCACGCCAGGCAGCGGCCGGCAGCGGCCGCATCCTGCTGATCACCTTCCGGGACGAGGCCCCGGTCAAGGTCTGGCTGGAGATGGATATCAGTGAACCGGGCCTTGCCGGGGCAAACTTCGACACCATCCAGACCGTGACCAGGGATATCGCCCTGGCCCTGTTGCATGCCTTTGGCGGCAATACCGGCCAGGAGGCCCCGGCCGGGACGATCAACCTGGACCTGCGGCCTCTCACCAGCAGCAACCTGAAAACATCACCGGGCAAGACCTCCACCTGCCGGCTGCAGGTGGAGGTCACGGATGGCCGCGGCCGGCCGGTGGCCGGGACCAGTGTTGTCTTCGCCGACATCCAGACCGGCTCACTTTCGGCCCGGCAGGTGGTCACCGATGCGCACGGCGGCGCAATCCTGGTCTATACCGCACCCACCGAGGCCGAGCTGGAAACACTGGATCGGGACGAGATCAAGGTGAGGATCAAGGCATCGATTCCTGAATCAAACATTTCCGCGACCGATTATGTCATCGTGCGGCGCAGGCAGGGCCGGGTCGCCGGCCGGCCGGCCCAGCCGATCCTGCCGGCGGGCTCCAGCTACTACAATGACATCACCTTTGCCTTTCGCGGGCCCAAGAAACCGGATGCCGGTGCCTACCGGGCCGTTATCACGCTGGAGCAGAAAGCCAGCCATGGCGCCCTGGTCAGGAGCCACGGCGAAAGCGGCGGCAGCAGGCGGCTGGAAATGAAGGTGCAGCCAAAACAGAAATACCACCTGTCCTACCACTGGCTCGGTCCCGGCATCATGCGTCGCCCCTTTGCCGAGACCGTGACCATCGAGATCCCGGAGCTTCATGCCCGGACCACGGTCACCTTTTCCGTGGGCATGGATATTGCGATGCAGTCAGCCGGCCTGAAGGAGGGAGACTTCTATCCCGGTATCTTCAATGCCCTCGGGATATATGTCACCGACCTTTTTCATCCAGAGGCCGACCTGTTGAAACTGTTTGAGGCCTTTGACCTCAAGCTGCCCCTGCAGATCACCATGGTCTCCCATGTTCCTGTTCCTCCTGACTATAAAAAAGAGGGATTCTGGAGTGCCCTGGTTTATGCCTGGACCGGCTCGTCCTCTGCCACCCATCATGATCCTTTTATTCTCGCCGACGGCATGTGGGGACTCAGAAAACGGTCGGACAACCGCTACCTGCTCCGGGCACAGCGGGAGTCCTGGGAACGGCGGTATGTCCAGTATCCGGGGATCATCGTGTTTGAACGGGGAGGCTACCAGTTCCGTGCCACCATTCCCCGGGTGGGCTTTGATGCCAATCCGGCCAACAACTCCGTTCTGACCGATATGCTCGAGGTGAAAGGATATACCTCGAAATGGGAAGAAGGTTTTCACACCATCGTACTGCCCTCCATCGAATTTTTGCTGACTCTCCCTTCCGGCGGTGTTTCCCTGGTCATCAATGGAGTCGACCTGGGGTTGACCACAAAGGAGTTCATCGACAGTGTCCGGGAGGGGAACTGGAAAAGAGCGCTCTTCGACCTCTTCAAGTTCTACTCCGCCACCCTGGATAATTTGGAAATTCCCAACATGACCAAGGAGGAAAAGCTGAAAGAAACCCTGGCAGGGCATATCAGAACCCTGGTCGCGGTCTGCTGGGATCAGTATGGTGACTTCCAGAATATCAAGACAGGGCAGACCATCCATCCTGGCACAGGCCGTGCCGCAGCCGGCCGCAAGGGGGGAGCCAGGGGGCCAAAACGGCCGGCCGGCAATCTGATGCAGGTGCTGGATGTGGCCCGGGTTGCGGTGAAGGGATGCGGCAAGCTGTACGTGGCCCTGGTGGAGAAAAAGGAGAGAACCCACTACTCCATCGAAACCCCGGCCCACCAGGTCCTGCGGCCGACCAGGCCGGGCCGCCGCGGTATGGACGGATCAAGCCCGAATCTCTGGGACAGCCCGGATTTCCTGGTCCTTGCCGCTGGCAGGAATGAACAGTTCGTGTTGCGGCTCAAGGGAGAAAAACCGGCCGGAAGTGTCTACCTGATTACCCCGGAGAAGATCATCCATACCAGTGTCGATCCCTCCACCTCGGGGACAGACACCTTCCGGATCAGTTCCTCCGGTGTCAGGAGCATGGCATCGGCCGGCAGTGCACGGAAACAGGGAGTCCTGCATATCGCCGGAACCTGGGCAACCAGTTTCGGCCGGATGGAGATCCAACAGAACGGCAGCCTGGTGACAGGCCGATACAGCCACGACAATGGCAGGCTGGAAGGCGAACTGCATGGACAGCAGTTCAATGGCACCTGGTCCGAGGCCCCGGATTACGCACCACCGCGTAACAGTGGCGCCGTCCAATGGACCATTTCCGCTGACGGCAATTCCTTCAGGGGCCACTGGCGGTACGGGCATGACGGCAGCGGCTGGAACGGTGTCTGGGCCGGCCACAAGCTGCGCTGACAGGAAGGGGCCAGACCCTCTCCACTCTATGGCCGGCAGTCGTTCAAGGCACTCTCCAGGGCGGCGCCCCACCAGGAGAACTCCGGCGGCCGGCCCGGCGGCAGGTAGATACCGACCACGTAATAGTAGGAATCACGGCTCACGGTCAGGTAGAGATCATCGCCCCTGCGCACCACCACGGGGTGTGACCCGGAGGCACGCAGGGCCTCGCAGGAAGGCTGGTACTCCTCTGTGCGCAGCCGGAACTGCTCCCCGGTCTCACCGCCCTCTACGCCACCCGGTCCCGGACCTGGAAAAACACGCATCGCCGCCGCACCGGCAACAAGACCGACCAGGAAGGCAACCGCCGCCATCAATGTACCTCGGCCCTTGGAAGATCGCCATCCCTGTTGCATCCTGATCCCTCCCGTAATTCAGCTGAATCCATCCATAGCGCCCCGGCCTGCCGATTCGCCGCACACCACCCCCACGGCTGTCGGCAGATGCAATGCTCCTGTTCCCCAGGTGCCGTGGCAAAGGGACCGGCCACGACCAGGAGATCCTGATCCGCAGCAGATGCCGCTGAAAAAGGGCCGGCCTCCCTGCTACGAGCACTTCCCCTGTCCGGAACTCTGCAGGCTCTCCGGCAGGGTCTCGACAAAGGCCCTGATCTCGTCCCGCACCCGCCGATAGGGGGCCAGCTTCTCCTCTTCGGAGTCTGCACCGGCAGCCAGGCGGGGCGGATCGTCAAACCCCGCGTGCACCACCCTGGTCCTGCCTGGGAACAGGGGACAGGACTCATGGGCATGGTCGCAGACCGTGATCACATAGTCAAACTCCTGCAACGGCAGTTCACTGATCAGTTTGGAGTTCTGGCCCGAGATGTCGACGCCGGCCTCCCGCATGACCCTGATCGCGCGTGGATTCATGCCGTGTCGTTCGATCCCGGCCGAATAGGGCTCGATGACATCACCTTTCAGATGTCGTGCCCAGCCCTCGGCCATCTGGCTTCGGCAGGAATTGCCGGTACAGAGGAAAAGAATCCTGGTCTTCATGATATTTCCTGGCAAGTGTCTCACTCCCTGCAACTGAGGTGGCATATACCCCGTGGTGTTGTTTTGGCAAAGGGAAAATATTCCCGTCTGAACCGGAGGGCCACATGAACCAGGCCGATCAGCACCGGCACCTCGACCAGGGGCCCGATGACCGCGGCAAAGGCCTCGCCGGAATCGATGCCGAATACGGCAATGGCCACGGCGATCGCCAGTTCGAAGTTATTGGATGCTGCGGTGAAAGAGAGGGTTGCCGACTGTTCATAGGTGGCGCCTGCCTTCATGGAAAGAAAAAAAGAGGCCAGGAACATGACCAGGAAATAGATGGTCAGCGGCAGGGCGATGCGCACCACATCCAGGGGAAGCTCCACGATATACTCCCCCTTGAGAGAGAACATCACCAGGATGGTGAAGAGGAGAAACACCAGGGTCAGGGGGCTGATCCTGGGGACAAAGACCTCCTGGTACCATATCTCGCCTTTCAGGCGCAGACCGATGAACCGGGTCAGCATGCCGGCGATGAAGGGGATGCCGAGATAGATAAAGACACTCTCGGCGATCTGCAGCATGGAGATATCCACCACCGCGCCCGTCAGCCCCAGTGCACGCGGGAGGACAGTGATGAAGAGCCAGGCGTAGACAGAGAAGAAAAGAACCTGGAACACGGAATTGAAGGCGACCAGACCGGCGCAGTATTCGCGGTCGCCATCGGCCAGGTCGTTCCAGACAATGACCATGGCAATGCAGCGGGCAAGCCCGATGAGGATCAGACCGACCATGTACTCGCTATAGCCGCCAAGAAAGGTGACCGCCAGGGCGAACATGAGGACAGGGCCGATGATCCAGTTCTGGACCAGGGAAAGAACAAGTATGCGTATGTTGCCGAAGACTTCATGCAGTTTCTCGTAACGAACCTTGGCCAGGGGCGGATACATCATCAGGATCAGGCCGAGAGCGATGGGGATATTGGTGGTGCCCACCTGAAAGCCATGAATAACCTCACGGCTCCCGGGATAGCGCCAGCCAACCAGAACACCGGCGGCCATGGCCATAAATATCCAGAGGGTCAGAAACCGGTCGAGAAAGGAGAGTTTTTTGGGAGACGCCATCGGTTGTCCTCAGTTGCAGGTATCCTGATCCTTCCTGGCAAGGTAATCCGCCAGGGCCTGCCGGTCCTGGCGGATCAGCTCCAAATCCGGCAGGCAGCGGGCCAGGAGCAGCCGCAGCTCTCCGG
Source organism: Desulfobulbaceae bacterium (assembly GCA_026987195.1). Classification (GTDB taxonomy): domain Bacteria; phylum Desulfobacterota; class Desulfobulbia; order Desulfobulbales; family Desulfobulbaceae; genus DRKI01. The sequence goes on from JALSNC010000218.1 coordinate 26,748, forward strand.
CAAGCCCGTCCGCCCTGTCCGCCAGCCGGTAATACATCCACATCCCCCGCCGCTCACCTTCCACCAGGCCGGCATGGCGAAGGTAGGCCAGGTGGCGTGAAACCGTTGACTGCGGGAGACCCAGCACCGCCATCAGGTCACAGACACAGAGCTCCCCCTCCTCCAGCAGGGCCATGATCCTGAGCCGGATCTCCTCGGAAAGCGCCTTGAAGACATGGACGGTTTTCTTCATGCCTCCTGTATATCCGCATAAGCGGATAATATCAAGCTCTTTCCATCTCCAGCCCGCTATGGGGGGCATTTGCAAGCGCGTGCAGGGCGGAAGCCGCACCGCAACCTCTCTGCATCGCTCTGCAGTACAGCGGATACGCCCTCTGCCAGATTTTCATCATCTGCCGGGCCCGCTCCTGCGGGCAGGTGGGGCTATCCGCAAAAATTCTGCAGCACCGGACAGCAGGAAAAGAAAAAGGCCCGGAAAAACCGGGCCTTTTGGACGGTATCGGCCGATACCGGGATGTGTGATGGTGGCGATGCAGGGACTTGAACCCCGGACACCACGGATATGAGCCGTGCGCTCTAACCAGCTGAGCTACATCGCCATGCTGTTGTTCGATTCTCGTGAACCGTGCCACTATTCAAAATTTCTCGGAGTTTGTCAACAGGAAACCGCCGGTTGCAGGCCGGCAAAAGGTGTTTTTCCCCTGGTTCCCTTCATGTTGCGGCCAGGCCAGCGTTCCTGCGAACCATTGGCAGCCGGACCTTTGCGAACAAGCGTTCATTCCAGGCAGGGGCACAACAAACCATGAAACCCGGGAAGATGGCGTATCGCACCGCAGACGGCACAAAGACTCCTGACTTCCGGCCTTCTGACATCCTGATGGCGTCGCAAAAAGTCCGATCTACTGCGTTGTAGCAGGTACGGCTGGACCTTTTACCAGTCCCATCACATCCTGGCTTTCTGACAAAAAAAGCCTCTCCCCGCAATGGATGCGGGAGAGAGGCTGTGATCTTCAGGGGTTGCCGTGCGTCGGCAGGGGCTTACATCATACCGCCCATGCCACCGCCCATGCCGCCCATGCCGCCAGGCATTCCGCCGCCGGCAGCAGCAGCATTCTCCTCCTCCGGCTCCTCGGCTACCATGCACTCGGTGGTCAGCAGCATACCGGATACGGAGGCAGCGTTCTGCAGTGCCGTGCGGGCCACCTTGGCCGGGTCGATAACACCGGCGGCGATCAGGTCCTCGTACTCCTCGGTGGCCGCGTTAAAGCCGTTGGGACCTTCAAGACCCTTGACCTTCTCGACGATCACCGATCCCTCACGGCCGGCGTTGGCTGCGATCTGGCGAACCGGCTCCTCAAGGGCACGGCGAATGATGTTCTTGCCCAGCTCCTGCTCACCTTCCAGCTTGAGGTTGTCCAAGGCCTTGAGGCAGCGCAGGTAGGCAACGCCACCGCCGGGCACCACGCCTTCCTCGACCGCGGCGCGGGTGGCGTTGAGAGCGTCCTCGACCCGGGCCTTCTTCTCTTTCATCTCGACCTCGGTGGCCGCACCGACATTGATGACGGCAACGCCGCCGATCAGCTTGGCCAGGCGCTCCTGCAGCTTCTCACGGTCATAGTCGGAGGTGGTGTCCTCGATCTGGGTCCGGATCTGCTTGACGCGGGCAGCCAGCTTCTCCTTGTCGCCGGCGCCGTCGATGATGGTGGTGTTGTCCTTGTCGACAACGATCCGCTTGGCAGTGCCAAGATCGTTGATGGTGACGTTCTCCAGCTTGATGCCCAGATCCTCGGTGATGACCTGGCCGCCGGTGAGGATGGCGATATCCTCAAGCATGGCCTTGCGGCGGTCACCGAAACCGGGAGCCTTGACCGCGGCAACGTTCAGGGTGCCGCGCAGCTTGTTGACCACCAGGGTGGCCAGGGCCTCGCCGTCCACGTCCTCGGCGATGATGAACAGGGGCTTGCCCATCTTGGCGACCGATTCGAGAATGGGCAGCAGGTCTTTCATGTTGGAGATCTTCTTCTCATGGATCAGGATCAGCGGATCCTCGATGTTCACCTCCATCCGCTCGGGATCGGTGACAAAGTAGGGGGAGAGGTAGCCGCGATCAAACTGCATACCCTCGACCACGTCCAGGGAGGTCTCCATGGACTTGGCCTCTTCCACGGTGATGACGCCTTCCTTGCCCACCTTGTCCATGGCCTCGGCAATGATGCTGCCGATGGTCTCGTCGTTGTTGGCGGAGATGGTACCGACCTGGGCGATCTCTTTCTGCTCCTTGGTCGGGTTGGAGATGTTGGCCAGTTCAGCGACAACAGCGTCGACACTGGCGTCAATGCCCCGCTTGATCTCCATGGGATTGGAACCGGCGGCGACCAGCTTGGCGCCTTCAGTGTAGATGGCCTGGGCAAGCACGGTCGCGGTGGTGGTACCGTCACCGGCCACGTCCGAGGTCTTGGAGGCAACCTCCTTCACCATCTGCGCCCCCATGTTCTCGAACTTGTCCTTGATCTCGATCTCCTTGGCCACGGTGACACCGTCCTTGGTGATGACGGGTGCACCGAACGACTTCTCGATCAGGACGTTCCGCCCCTTGGGACCCAGGGTAACCTTGACGGCATTGGCCAGGGTGTTGACACCGGTCAGCATGGCCTCACGAGCCTTGGCGCCATATTTCAATTCTTTTGCAGACATTTTTCTTTTCTCCTTTATTTCTTCAGCAGCTCACTTGATTTCTGTTTGCTTCAACCCTCAATAACGCCGAGGATGTCATCCTCGCGCATGATGAGATAGTCCTCACCGTCCAGCTTGACATCGGTTCCGCCATACTTGGAGAAGAGAACGCGGTCGCCCACCTTGACATCCATGGCGATCCGCTCTCCGGCATCATTCATCTTTCCGGGACCGACCGCGACGATCTCACCCTCGGCGGGCTTCTCCTTGGCCGTATCCGGAATGATGATGCCGCCTTTGGTCTTTTCCTCTTCCTCCAATCTCTTGACCAGGATGCGGTCATTCAATGGACGAATCTTCATGGACAATCCTCCTCTTTCGTATAAGTTTTGAGTTGAACATACGTGAACCGGCAAGAGAGTTCCGATTCTGCGGTCGGTTCAGGCCGCACATGTCGAACCGGAACGAAGTGGCAGTCTCTGGACTGCGCAAAACAATAGTGACGGTTTTTGAAAAATCAAGGGGAGAGGGCGGAAAAAATTTTCCCGCCCATCACATTGAAATAAGGGGAAAGTCTGCTGACGGCCAAAAGAGAGGATATTTTTCTTCGCCAGCCGGCGGGAAGGTCGCGACCCGCAGTGGCCGACGCTGTTCAGCCCACCCGGACCCGCCAGCCGTGGGGATCTTCGCGGTGGCCATACTGGATGGCCTGGAGCGCGTCGAAGAAACGGCGTGAGAGCTCGCCGGTCTCGCCGTTGTTGACCACGATATTCCGGTCGCGGTAGCAGAGCTCACCGATGGGAGAGATGACCGCGGCCGTGCCGGAACCGAAGACCTCCTGCAGGGTGCCGTCCTCGCTGGCGGCAACCACCTCGTCGATGGTGATGGGCCGTTCGCTCACCTTCAGCCCCCAGTCGCGGCCGAGCTGCAGGACCGAATCGCGGGTGATCCCGGGCAGGATGGTACCGCCCAGGGGCGGAGTGATCAGTTCGGAGTCGATGACGAAGAATATATTGGAGGTGCCGACTTCCTCGATATACCGGCGCTCCACCGCGTCCAGCCAGAGGACCTGGGTATAACCCTTACGCTGGGCCTCGGTCAGGGCCTTGACGCTGGCCGCGTAGTTACCGGCGGTCTTGGCCGCGCCGACCCCGCCGGGCACCGCCCGGACATAGGTGTCCTCGACATAGATCTTCACCGGGTTGAAGCCCTCGGAGTAGTAGGCTCCAACCGGGCTGTTGATGACAAAGAAGATATATTCCTCGGATGGCCGCAGACCCAGGGCCGGTTCGGTGGCGATCATGGTGGGCCGGAGGTAGAGGGTGGCGCCCTCGTTGTCCGGCACCCAGTCACGGTCCAGGTAGACCAGGGCCTTGAGGGCCTGCAGGGTGCGCTCCTCCGGCACCCGCGGCATGCACATCCTCAGCGCTGACTGGTTGAGGCGCTTGAGGTTGTCCCGGGGCCGGAAGAGAAAGATCTGGTCATCCCTGCCCCGGTAGGCCTTGAGCCCCTCGAAAATGGCCTGGCCGTAATGAAAGACCATGGCCGCGGGATCGATGGCAAAATCCTGGTAGGGCTGGATGCGGGCATCGTGCCATCCCCTTTCCCGGTTCCAGTGCATCACGAACATGTGATCGGAAAAAAACTGGCCAAAGCCGAGGCTGTCCTGGTCGGGTTTTTCCCGGCGCTGTTCATCCGTTGCCTTGTGGAGCGCTATCTCCAGATCAGTACCTAACATCGTTCCATCCTGTCCCTTTTCGTAAACCGATTTTCTTTTTACGCCGGAGAGGGTACAATAGGGAAAAAATCAACCCGGACCCCACCCTTCCATGCAGCAAATCGAGCCGTCGGAAAAAATTCCCGCACAAGCCGGCAGCCGCTCCGTTACCACAACGGAACGCAAACGGCCCCTGAGCCCGGTGCAGGCAAACTATTTCCTTGTCGTCTTCCTGCTCGCCATCCTGCTGCTCGGCTGGGTCCTGTGGCCCTTCTGGCAGCTCCTGGTCCTGGCCTTCCTGCTGGCCGGCATCTTCCGGCCGATCTATACCTGGCTCTGCCGCTGGATCTCAGGCTGGCTGGCCTCCTGCCTCACCTGCGCCATCATTGTCCTGATCGTCTTCGTGCCGCTGACCTTCTGCATCGGCGCCCT
>JALSNC010000219.1 GCA_026987195.1 Desulfobulbaceae bacterium
GGGGCAGGGCGTCGAGCGCTGCTGGACGTACTGGTAGCATTTGCGGCCCTTGACTGGGCCGAATTCGCGGATCAGCACCGGGTTAGCATACTCTATCTCGTAGCGCTGGTTGACGATGTAGACTCCCTCGGGTATGGAGCGCAGGACCGAGTCGAGCCGCTCCTGCTCGAGCTTTTTCTGTTCTTCGGCCCGGACCAGGGCGGAAATGTCGCGAAGGATGATGGTGGTGCCGAGAACTGTACCGTCAGGGTTGCGACAGGGAATCAGGTCGACGGCGAGGTGGCGGACTCCCGGTGAGGCCTGGAAACGGGCCTGGATCCGGGCTCGTGCCGGCCGACCGTCAAGGGCTGTTTGCAGGAGGGCCCGGATGCCTTGCCAGAGGCCGGGGCCTGCTGTTTTCTGCAGGTGGCGGCCGGTGATCTTTTCTTTTTCGGTGTCGCAGGCCTGCAGGTAGGCGCTGTTGGCTGCCATGATCCGACAGGCAGTATCGACAAAGAGAACAGGATCGGGAAAACTCTCGAAGATATGCCTGTAAACAGGCGAAACGGTCTCTTCGGCGGGATGAACGCCGGGGGGGCCGGTTGCTGTCTCCTGGAACATGCGGTCATGACGATGTTTCATGCAGTTCCAATCCTCTGTCGTAAAATCGTTCACCTGCCGGGCTATGTCGGCAACCGGGAACAGGCCGGTCCCGGTATATGGCAGGACTGCTGCCTACCCGGCCAGGGGTGGCCAGTATGGCCGAATCTCCTGGGACACAACGGAAGTCCAGGTTATTGAATCTAATATTAAGAAAAAGTAAATATCAATACTTAGAAAGTCCACAAAAATGCTGTATAAAATACAGTATTTTTGCGAGTGGACAAGGTAACCCGTTGAGAAGCCGTTGGAAAGAGACTAGTCACTCAGGGAGTATGCCGAACGGAGATGTTCGCGGAGATTGACTTTTTTGTTGGTCAGACGGAGTTTTTTCCTGAGGCTGTTGCGGTAGGCGTCGATGGTGCGCTTGGAGAGATTGAGGGCCCTGGCGATGGCTGCCGACGATTTGCCCTGGCGGACCAAATCGGCGACCAACATCTCCCTGGGCGTAAGCCCCAGGAGCGGGTCGCTGAGTTTTCTGGCAAAGGGATCAGTGATGGCGGCCAGGTGCGAGCCGATGATCTTGAGATGTTCACGGGCCTGTTCCTGGCGGACATTCTGTTCGAGAAGATCAAGATAGGGAAAGACCAGCTTCTTCAGTTGAGCGGTGATCTGCTGTTCCACCTCCTGCCTGGCTTCCCGGTACTGGTCCAGCAGGACCCGCATGGAGATGTTGGCCTCCCGGCGTTTTTCCATCTCCGAGCGCAGCGCCCTTTCGGTCTCCACCCGTTTGGAGATATCGCGGCTCAGGACGATGAGGGCCTTGCGCGAGCCATCCTTGTGAAAAAGTGGCGCCTTGACGACCTCGTAGGTTCTGCTGGATCCGTCCGCCATGGGAAAGAGGGTGTCAAAGCAGGCGATCTCGCCCTTTTGCCATGCGGTCTCATCACTCTCTTCGCAGGCTAGGAGTGATTCCGCGGCAAAGCTCGTCAGGCGGGCCAGGTCACGACCAGTCTTGCCGAAATACTCGACATCCTCCAGGCCGAAGAGTCGCAGGCCTGCCCGGTTGGCCAGCAGCCACCGGCCATTGCCGTCCTTGAAGAAGATGCCGTCCGGCGAGGCATTGATCAGGGTGGTGAGCTGCTCGTTGAGGACCTGCAGCCGGTCGGCGGCCGCCTGCCTGTGGCTGACGTCATAGAGCCAGGTGATCATGGTCGTGGTGTTGCCGTCCGCCATTGGCGCAGCATAGACGTCATAGGTGGTCCTTTGTCCAGGGGCATCGGCATGGCGCCGATGCCAGCTCCAGCGGGCGGTCCGTTTGCGGGCAAAGATGTCACCGGCCTTGCACCAGGGGCACGGGTCGGATCGGTCGGCCAGGTAGTGGAAACATTTTCTTTCCCTCATCTGCAGGGGACCGAATTCCTCCTGGACCACAGGATTGACGTATTCGAGGTTGAAATGCCGGTCAATGATGTACACGCCGGTTGGCATGTTGTTCAGCAGGGATTCGAGCCGGTCCTGTTCAAAGGCCGGTTCGGCGGGCGCTGTTCCTTCCAGGTCGGTTATATCGTGGCCGGAGAATACCACGCCATCAACCGTACTGCTTCCATGCTCAGAGAAGGGGTAGAAGGTGATGTCCATCCTCCGCCGGCCCGTGCCCTGGAACTCGGTCCATGCCTGCACGCGCATGGTGCGTCCCTGCAGGCAACCGGTCAGGCCGGGTTCCATGGTTTCTTGGAAATAGGGCGTGTCGTGGAATTCCCTGGCAGGGGTGCCGACGATCTGTTCCACGCTCCGGCCATGGGCCCTGCAGAAAGCCTGGTTCACTTTCCGGTAGACCAGGTCACGGTCCAGGAAGGCGATCAGGTCACCGCTGAGGGAGAGGAACTGCCGGGATTGTTCCGGGGAGAACTCTCCCTTGTCATGCTCGGGAATGTTACGGGCCACACTGAGAATGAGTTGCTTCCCCTGCAGGGTGATCAACCTGCTTATGATCGCGGTGTGGATCAGGTGGCCGTTGCGATGGACGTGCATGGTTTCAAACGAGCTGCGGCCCTGTTCATGGAGTATCCGAAGGCGGGTGAGGATACTCGCTGTTTCCGATTGGATGTTGATATCCATCGGTGTTTTGGCCAGGAGCTCTTTTCTGCTGTAGCCCAGTCTGCGGCAGAACGGTTCATTGACCTCGATGAAGCGTCCTTTGCCGTCGTGGAGCATGACAGCATCGCTTGATCGGTCGAGGAATCGTCGGTAGAGGTCGTCGGTCCTGCCGGGTCCTTGATGCGGACGCTCGCTTTCAGGCAGGGAGGTGCCCGGGGAGGATGTTTTTTTCTTCGGCATGAAGGTCCTTCCTTGCTGGTGGCGATCCATGGTGACAGAAAATATAGCAGAAGAGGAAAAAATCGGAAACCTGGAGAAAAACCGGTTTCCCCCGGATCGCTGTGACTGTGGTATCCTGGGGCTGCAGAGTTTTGTATTGTGTGGCAACAGGGGGTGACAGACGCTCAGGAGAAGCATGACCGGAGCCGGATGTCCTGTCCCTGTCACAACCTGCCATAAACGTTTACCAATAGCACCGGTGATGGCGTCACAAGAAGTCCGATCTACTGCGTTGCAGCGGGTACGGCCCATGTTCGACGCACTCCATGTGCGCCTCCGCCTGGTCTGTCGAACGTTTATGCTGAGCCATCTTTAGAGAGTGATGGACTTTTTACGAGTCCATCACCGGTCATTCAATGTACTTGCCGATAGCGGTGAACTGTTACGAAGTCTGCACTGTCCCCGCTGGCAGGATGATTCCTGTCTCCTGATCTTCGGATGGTGTTGTCTGGAAAGATTCTCATGCGCGTTGCAGGAGGAGCGGTCAATGCGTCTTTTTGTTGCCATCGATCTGCCGGCCACGGTTCGGGACCGGCTGGTGTCCATGTCCTGCGGCCTGCCAGGGGCACGCTGGGTCAGACGTGAACAGTTGCACCTGACCCTGCGGTTCATCGGCGAGGTCGACGGTCTCCTCTTTCAGGCCGTCAGGGATGCCCTGGCCCGGGTCGAGGTCCATTCCTTTACCATGGAGCTCAACGGCGTCGGCTTTTTCCCTCCCAGGAAAAAGCCGCGGGTGGTCTGGGTCGGCATCCGGGACAACGAAGACCTCCTCCGGCTCAGGAACCGAATCGAATCCGGCCTGGTCCGGGTCGGGCTGGCGCCGGAAAAGCGGAAGTTCTCCCCCCATATTACCCTGGCCCGCCTGAACCGGACACCCCCATCCAGGGTCGGTCATTATCTGCAGGAGCACAGCCTGTTCACAAGCCCGGCCTTCCGGGTGGACCGGTTTCGCCTCTATTCCAGTGTCCTGGGCCGCAATGGCGCAACCCACTGCGTGGAACAGGAGTATTTCCTGCGATAAAACCGGAGCACTGCCAGAGGGTGCCGTGCCAGCCCCTGTTGCAGGCAAACGCCGGCTCCTGGTACCTGGCCCCTGGTCCTGATTTTCTGATAAAAAAAGGGATTACGAAGAACAACCCTTCGTAATCCCTTGACATCCGCTGGAGGCGACGAGCGGATTTGAACCGCTGAATAATGGTTTTGCAGACCACTGCCTTACCACTTGGCTACGTCGCCCCTTTTTACGTAGCGGCATTTTATACCATAGCTGAAAAATTTGACAAGAAGAAACCGCGGTCGAAAAAAGGGTGGAATGCATTTTTCCCGTTCCACCGAACCAGGTGGCGGAAAATCGGCGGCAACTCCACAGTGCACGCCTGCTGCGGGCGATTGCCGGCGATTGCGAGGTCGGAGTTGTCGCGGCCACAGGGCTTCACTCCCGCCGTTCTGGTTTGCGGGCAAGGCCCGCGCTGGAGAGTACGCCGGTTGTCTGCTTTCAGACAGGTTGTGAAAAGCGGTTCGTTCAGTATACGGTGTGCCAGAGGAGAGGTGCCTGATCGCTCGGAATATGGTATAGTGGTTTTGTTTGTCTCATGTTCAGGATATCGTATTCCGACCTTTCTTTTTTTCTCAACTACGTGATATGGGAACAACGCTCCAGGCCCTGGTCCAGGACAATGAAGAGGCGCTTCGTGAACTGCAGGACAAGATCGGCTACCGGTTCAGGGATGTCAGCCTGCTGCAGGTCGCTCTGGTCCATTCTTCCTTTGCTTTTGAACGGCTGGACAATGGCCGCCACAATGAGACCCAGGAGTTTCTCGGCGATGCGGTGCTCGACCTTACGGTGGGGTACATCCTCTTTGTCCGTTTTCCCGAGATGCGGGAGGGCAAGCTGACCCGCATCCGTTCCGCCCTGGTCAACGAGGCAGGACTGGCGCGGATGGCCCGTGACCTGGATCTGGGCCGGTACCTCCTCCTGGGCCGCGGCGAAGATGCCTCCAGGGGGCGGGAGAAGTCGTCGATCCTCTCCTGTGCCTACGAGGCCGTGGTGGGCGCCCTGTTCCTTGACGGCGGCTATGATGCCGCTCTGGAATTTGCCCGCCGCTTTTTCGAGCCGCTCATCGACCGGCACCACGATATGCTCCAGGCCACCGATGCCAAGAGCGGTCTCCAGGAATACCTGCAGGAGAAGTACAACGAGGGGCCGGTCTATGTCCTCGATGCCGAGGAGGGCCCTGCCCATGCCAGGATCTTCTCCGTCTCGGTTCATTTTCACGGCCGGCTGCTGGGCAGTGGCAAGGCCTCGAGCAAGAAGGAGGCCGAGCAGCAGGCTGCCAGGGCTGCTCTGGAAAAGATGCGGAAGGAGCAGCAGGAGGGCGAGTAGCCATCCATCGCCGCTGTACGATGTCCACGCCCCTGGTGATCCCGGTTTTCATCCCCCACGAGGGATGCCCCCACCGCTGTGTTTTCTGCAACCAGCGCCGGATCAGCGGCCATGGCGCAGTACCTGTGACCGGTCGCGATGTGGCCCGCACTGTCACCACCTGGCTTGACCGGGCCGCCGGCAGAACAGGGGGCGATGTGCAGGTGGCCTTCTACGGCGGCAGTTTCACCGGCCTGGAACCGGCCAGGCAGGCCGAGCTGCTCGGTGCAGTGGCGCCCTTTATCGCCAGCGGCCGGGTCGGATCCCTGCGGCTATCCACCCGGCCCGATTACATTGATTCCGGCCGGCTGACCCTCCTGCGTCGTTTTCACGTCTCCCTGGTCGAGCTGGGTGTCCAGTCCATGGACGATGCGGTCCTGGTCCGGGCCGGCCGGGGCCATGACAGTGGTGATGTGGTCCGCGCGGTGGACCTGCTGCGCCGGGCCTCGATCCGGGTCGGTCTGCAGCTTTTGCCGGGCTTGCCCGGAGAGAGCCGCTGCTCACTCATGCGGACCGTGGAGCAGGTCATTGGTCTGCGGCCGGATATGGTCCGCATCTACCCGGCCCTGGTGCTGGAAGGCAGCGCCCTTGCCCGCCTCTACCGGCAGGGGCGTTACCGGCCCCTGAGCCTGGACGGAGCCGTGGTGCGGGTCGCCTGGATGAAGCGTCGCTTTGCCGCTGCCGGTATCCGGGTGGTGCGCATGGGGCTGCAGGCCGGCCCGGAGCTGGAGGATGGCCTGGTGGCCGGGCCCTGGCACCCGGCCTTCGGCGAGCTGGTGGAGGCCCGCCTGATGCTGCGGCAGGCCCGGCGCCTGCTGGCCTGCGTGGCGGCGGGGATGAGGGTGGAACTGGTCATCTCCTGCCGGGATCAGTCGCTGTTCCGGGGGCACCGGTCGGCCAATATCAGGCGCCTGGAACGGCTCGGCCTGGCCGACCGGTTCGTGCTTCGCCTCGATCCGGATCAGCCCCGGCACACAGTACGCTGTCTACCAGCCCACCGCTACCGGCAGGATGATGGTACGGCCTGATTTTCTTCTTTTTTTCTCAAACAAGACACATGCTCAGTATCAACGATCTCAGCCTGCAGTACGGGGCCAAACATATCTTCCGCAACGTCTCGGTCCAGGTCCATTCCGGTGACCGGATCGGACTGGTGGGCGTGAACGGGGCCGGCAAGTCGACCCTGCTGAAGATCATGTGCGGCGAGCAGGAGACCGATCCCGGCATTGTCAGCCGCGCCGCCTGGTTTTCAGTGGCCTACCTGCCCCAGGAGATGGGGTTCGATCGTGCCGACCGCACCATCTACCAGGAGGCCGAGTCCGCCTTTGACGACGTGCTGGCCGCGCAGCGGGAACTGGAGGATATCGGTGAACGTCTGGCGCACCTGGACCAGGGCGACCCGGCACTGCCGGCCCTTCTGGAGCGTCAGGGCGAACTGCAGCACACCCTGGAGGGCCGCGATGTCTTCCGTATCCGGCCGGAAATCGAGCGGGTCCTGTTCGGCCTGGGGTTCTGTCGCGACGACCTGGAGCGGAAGGTGGCCGACTTCTCCGGCGGCTGGATCATGCGGCTGCTGCTGGCCAGGCTGCTGCTCAAGCGTCCTTCGCTCCTGCTCCTGGACGAGCCCACCAATCACCTGGACCTGGATTCCCTCACCTGGCTGGAGGAGTTCCTGCAGCAGTACAGTGGTGCCATGGTCATCATCTCCCATGACCGGGTCTTTCTCGACCGGGTAACGCGGATCACCTGGGAGCTGAGCCTGGGCAGGCTCACCGTCTACAAGGGCAACTATTCCTACTATCTCGAAGAAAAGGAGCAGCGGCTGCAGCTCGAACGCGCGGCCTGGGAGAACCAGCAGGCACTGATCCGCCAGACCGAGCGGTTCATCACCAGGTTCCGTTCCAAGGCCACCAAGGCGCGCCAGGTCCAGAGCCGGATCAGGATGCTGGAAAAGATGGAGCGGATCGAGCTCTCCGAGACCGAACGGAGCATCCATTTCACCTTTCCCCCTGCCGCGCCCTCGGGCCGTGACGTGCTCCGGCTTGATCATGTCAGCAAGAGCTATGCCGGGAAAACGGTCTTTGCCGATCTTTCCTTTACCCTGCAGCGGGGGGACAAGCTGGCCGTGGTCGGGGTCAATGGCGCCGGCAAGTCCACACTGCTCCGTATCCTGGCCGGCCAGGAAACAGCCGCGGGTAAGATCCGGATCGGCCACAACGTGATCCGTTCCTATTTCGGCCAGCACCAGGCCCGGGAACTGGCCGGCGAACTGACCGTCTTTGATACCGTCTACCATGCAGCCGCCGACATGACCATGACCCAGGTCCGGTCCCTGCTCGGCGCCTTCCTTTTCACCGGCGACGAGGTGGACAAGAAGGTGGCCGTGCTCTCCGGCGGTGAAAAGTCCCGGGTCGCTCTGGCCCGCATGCTCGTGCAGCCGGCCAATCTGATGCTGCTCGACGAGCCGACCAACCACCTGGACATCAGCTCGCAGGAGGTCCTGCAGGAGGCCCTGGCCCAGTATGGCGGCACCATCATCGTGGTTTCCCATAACCGTTTCTTTGCCAATGGTTTTGTCAACAAGGTCCTGGAGATCCGGGATGGCCGCGCCACCCTGTACGAGGGCAATGTCGATGATTACCTGGCCCGGCGCCGGCAGGAGGAAGAGGCGGAGGCCAGGCCGGCAGGCGGCCCGGAGCGGAAGAAGGACGACAACGGCCGCGGCAGGGACCGCCGGACCCTGCGCCGGGAACGGGCCCGGCGGCGGCAGGAGCTCGGGGCAAAGCTCGGTCCCTGGAAAAAGAAGAGCGGCGATGCCGAGACCAGGATCGAAAAACTGGAACAGCGCAAGGCCGAGCTCGAGACCCTGATGGCGGATCCCGAACTCTATGGCGATCAGAAGAGGTGGGCCGAGACCAGCCGCGAGTATGACCGCGTCGGCCGGCACCTGGAACGGGCCTATGCGGCCTGGGAAGAGGCGCAGGAGAAGATGGAACAGCTTGAACGAGAGATGGAGACCGGACAATGAAACGATCCGCCTGGGCGCTCTCTGCCCTGGTCGTCCTCCTGGCCGTGGTGGCCTTTCTTTTTCTCAGGCCGGGCAGGGAGGCCGGTCCGCGGACCTGGTATGCCGACTACCTGCCCCCCTCCACCCTTGCCACGGTGAGCCTCAGGGATCTCAACGGTCTCACTGCCACCTTTCCCGCCTCGCCTCTGGGCAGGTTTCTGTCCCCGGCCACCATGGGCCGGATTCTCGCCGGAGTGGGAAGTACGCCGGAGACTATCCGGGGGTACGAAGAGCTGCACGAGGCCGTGGGCCGGGTCATGACCAACCCGGCCTTTCGCGCCATCTTCGGCGACGATGCCGTCCTCGCCGTGCTGCCGCCCGATCCGGACCGGCTTTGGCTGGAGCCGGAGCAGGAGCTGAACCGCTGCCTGGTCGCCTTTGCCACCTCCTCGTCCTCGAAGACTATGGAACGGCTGGCCCGGCTGATCATGGGGAACAAGGTGACCAGGGAGAGCGTGGGCGGCAAGGAACTGACCAGGATCCGCCTCGGCAGCGGCGACACGGTCTATGCCTGGAG
>JALSNC010000220.1 GCA_026987195.1 Desulfobulbaceae bacterium
AGCCTGCCGGAGGCCTTGATTTCGAGGTAGCGGTTGACCAGGGCAGCGGGCAGGCCGGCGGCGGTGACGTCCAGGGAGTGGATTCCGTGATGGGTGAAGAGGCGGCGCAGGGCGGTGCGCCGGTCAAGGTAGGCGAGCAGCGCCTGGTAACGAAGAGCATCCTCGAATGAGGTGAACGGGCGGCTCCGGACCCGGTCGAGAACCGATTCACGCAGGTCGGCAACAAGGACCAGGTGGGTGCGGGCGAGCAGCAGGGCGGCCTGGAGGACATCGTCCTGGTCCTCGCCCCTGCTGCTGGTCACCATGATCACCAGTGAACGCCGCCGCTGCAGTGCCGACACCCTGGCCGCGGCAGAGAGGTAGTCCGCGGCGCTGGTGGTGGCATGGAGATCAAAGGTCTGCTCCAGCAGCCGGTGCACGGAATCACCACTTTTCCGGGGCGGGATCCACCGCTCCGTGCCGCCGAAACTGTACATCCCGGCGGAGTCTCCCTGGCGGGCCGCCACGTGCGCCAGGAGCAGCACCGCGGCCAGGGCCTGGTCGAGCAGGCTGGTGCCGGCCTCGAGATGACGCATCCTCCGGCCGCAATCCAGCATGAAGACCAGCTGCTGATCCCGTTCATCCTGATATTCCCGCGAGATCAACCGCTGATACCGGGAGGTTGCCTTCCAGTCGATATTGCGCAGCTCATCGCCGTCGCGGTACTCGCGGAGCTGGTGGAACTCTCCCCCTGTCCCCCGGCGCGGCATCTTCCTGATCCCCATCAGTCCGAGATCGTGGCTGACCGCCAGCAGGGTGAACCGGCTGATGCTCCGAAAATCCGGGAATACCCGCACCGTGTCGCTGCAGGGCAGAAAGCGTTTGCGCCGCCAGAAGCCAAACGGGCTGGCAATCCCCACCTCGGCGCCGGCAAAGGTATGGCGGCCCCGTCGGCCTGGTGTAATGGTATAACGGATCCGGCCCCACTTTCCCGGCGGCAGGATCAGGTCGGCGGGAAGATCCGTGGCGGTGAAGGTGTCGGGGTAGAGATCGTGCACGGCCAGGGAGAGAAGACGCTCACCCGTGTTGGTCAGGGTCAGGATCACCGGAGACGGTGCCGAAACAGGAAGGCTGGTGGCAATGGTCCGGGCGACTGCAATCGCGCTGCCCGTGCGCAGGACCAGGACACCATCAACCAGGACCGCCCCGGTCAGCAGGCAGGCCACCCCGCCCCAGAGAACTCCGTACCACGGCAACCAGGGCGCGGGCAGGGCCAGGAGCGCCAGCAGAAACGTGGCTGCGGGCAGGCGGAAAGCGGGAGTCATACTCTTGGCGCATCGACTGCGGCCAGCAGCTCGGCAAGGACGTGGTCCGGCGTGAACCCCTCGATGTGGAGGTCGGCCGACAGGACCAGCCGGTGACGGAGCACGGCCGGCGCCACCTGTTTGACATCATCGGGGATGACATAGTCACGTCCCTCCAGCAGGGCCATGGCCCGGGCGGCCCGCAGCAGGTTGATGCTGCCGCGGGGCCCGGCCCCCATCTCGATGCCGCTCCAGTCCCGGGTGGCGCGGACGATGCGGACCACGTAGGCGACAATCTGTTCATCCACGGTCAGGCCGGCCGCGCTCTCCTGGATGGCAAGGATCCCGGGGGGCGTGAGCACCGGCCGTACCGGCTCCAGGTCCAGGCTGTCGCCCACCGCGTCCCGGGTCACCTGCCTCGTTATCTGCAGTTCCTGCTCCTCCTCCGGGTAGGAGATGAAGATCTTGAACATGAACCGGTCGGTCTGGGCCTGGGGCAGGGGATAGGTTCCCTCCTGTTCGACCGGGTTCTGGGTCGCCATGACCAGGAACGGCCGTTCCAGGGGAAAGGTCTTGCCCTCGATGGTGACCTGCTGTTCCTGCATGGCCTCCAGCAGGGCGGCCTGGGTCTTGGCCGGGGCGCGGTTGATCTCGTCGGCCAGGAGAAAGTTGCAGAATACAGGGCCCCTGCGGACCACGAACCGCCTGTTCTCCTGCTCGAACATGGTGTGGCCGGTGATATCGGCAGGCATCAGGTCCGGGGTGAACTGGATGCGGTGAAAACGGCTGCCGGCGGCCCGGGCCATGGCCCGGACCAGCAGGGTCTTGCCCAGACCCGGCACCCCCTCCACCAGGGCGTGGCCGCCGGCGACCAGGGCGACAACGATCTCGCGCACCACCCGCTCCTGTCCCATCACCACCTTCGCGACCTCGGCCTCCAGCCGCTGCGCCGCCTCCGTCTGCCGGCCGAAACTGGCCCCGTCTCCCTGGTTGCTGTTGCGCATACGCCTCACTCTCTGTTCAGTTCTCTTGGTTGCCTTCCCGGTCCGCCCGATCGAGTTTCTGCAGACAGCGGGCAGCCTGCACACACTCCTGCTCGTCACCGACCTTCCGGAACAGGGCCCACTCCACCTCGGTACGTGTCATGCCGGATCGTGCCGCTATCTGCCCCGCATCCGGGGTTCCCCCCTGGCGGCCGGCGCAGCGGGCCGCCCATCTCCGCAGGGCATGCGCCCTGTTGGCGGCGATCAGGGAGCCTGCCCGGTCCAGCCGCCAGGCAAACCGTCCCGATGCCTCGATATGAGCCAGCAGGTTGCGCCGCGCCTGCCGCTCCTCCCGCCGCAGGGGGCCGATCCTGAACTGCCAGGACCAGGCCAGCAGGACAAGGGCCATTCCCAGGGCAAGAAGAAAACCGGGCTGGTGATGGCGGAGAAGGGTGAAGATACCCTCCATGTTGGAGCTGTAGAGCAGCCAGGTTTTGTGATTGTGCCGCACCAGCCAGGCCAGGAGAAAGGCGTGGTCGAGCCTGCCGATCCGGTCGTTGGTGAAGATCTCCATGGAACTGAGCACGGTAAGGGTGCCGGCGCCGATCCTGAACCGGAGCAGACAGTCACCCGACTGCCGGCTGTCCGCGATCCGCCATTCCGGCTGCCGGTCCGTGACCTCGAGATAGCTGTATGCCGGAAAATCCAGGTCCACCTGGTGGCCGCCGATCCGGGTCCGGACCGGACCGTCTGCCGGGTCTTCCTGCACGGTTTCCCCGCTGTTCCCTGTTGCCTGCTCCCTGGCACCATTGGCCGCTCCCGCTGCTGCCCCGTCATCTGCGTCGCTGTCACAGCCGCAGTCGCGGTTCTGCCGGTGGCGCAGAACAACACCGATCCTGGCGAGAATACCGCTGCCGGCCGGCTCCTCGTCCTCGGCCGTATAGACGGACGGGGCCAGCAGCAGGTGGCCGCCGCTCCTGATCCATGCCAGGAGGGAATCGACCTGGGAGGGCGTAAGGTTGCCTGTCATCCGGAGGACCAGCAGCCCGTCCCCGGGCGGCGGCAGGCGGATCAGCAGATCACGGCCCCGGTGGCCCTGGACCGCCCTACCGGCCCGGTCAAGAAAACGCTCCGCTGCCAGCAGGGGATTGCGGCGGGCGGCGACCGACGGCATGGTGTGGGTCTCCACCGGTTTCCGCTCATAGTTGGCAAGAAACCAGGCAAGAATGGCCGCCGCCAACAGCAGGGCAATGGCCACCATGAGCAGACGGCGGCGCCACGGACGGCCCGAACCTCTCATGACTGCTCCGAAAAGGTCCGGGACCATATGGTGAACAGCTCCTCCAGGCCCTGGCGGGAGGGCCGGACATGGCCGTAGGCGGTACGCAGCCAGATGGAGGTCAGGCGGCCGAAACAGGCGGCCTCGTCGGGCCCGCGGCGCTGCCGGACCAGGTGCAGGCATTCCACCTCTGTCGCACTGGCAGCAATGGCCAGGCCACGATCATGGATCAGGCGCGACAGGGTACCCCGATAGAGCAAAGCCAGGGCCTGGCGCGGCCTGCCCCTGTCGAGCAGGTCCCGGCAGGCCGCAAGCAGGTCGTCGGGCAGGCTTTCCGGCGTCATCCGCATACCGAACAAGACCTCGGGCGCCCTCTCCGGTCCGGCCGCCTGCCTGCCGGTGCGAACACCGAGCCACCCCCTGCCGGGGCCCAGCCGGTAGACCAGCCAGGCAACCAGGGCACCGGCCGCACCCCAGAGAAAGACCCGGCACAAGATCGCCATGGGCCGGATCCATTGCCGCAGCAGGTCCGAGGCAAGGGTATGGAGCGAGCCCAGCGCCCGGCCAAAGATCCGGAGCATCCGGCGCAGCCAGCCAATCTCCTCTTCCTGCTTCTGCTGCCTGATCCGTTTCCAGACATAGACCGTCTCGCTGTGGCCGAACTCTGGCGCCGCCACCACCTCGGCCACGATCTCCCGGGCCCGGCCCGGGTCGGGTACCGGCGGCTGTGCCGCCCGGGCCGGCGAAAGTACCGGCCATGCCAGGGCAAGGAGGAGGACCACCCCGCCCAGCCGGGACACATTGCGGGACCGCGCCTCGCCAAGCCGGCTGGCCATGCGCCTGAATCCCAGCTCCACATCCCAGGCCTCCAGTTCCACCCGGCGCGAGATGTAGAGCATGAACCCGGATGCCACGTACAGGGGTCCCAGCAGGGAGGCTGACAGGAACACCGCCGCCAGGAGTCGCGTATCCTCGCTCCACAGGAGGGACTCCGCACCGATGCCGTACCGGAACTCCTCGGGCACAAGCCTGCTGGCCACGATCAGGATGGCGACGGTGAGGATCACCTGCAGGAAAAAACAGAGGACGGTGAGCCAGAACGCCCCGCCCTGACCCCTGGCCAGCACCCTGACACGTTCCTTTCTCCGCTGGCCGGACAGCCCTTCGAGCAGCAGGATCGGCATCAGGAAGGAACGTTCCGGATGCAGCCGGCGCCAGGTGAGGTTGGCGGCCAGGCCGGGAAGAACGGTGCGCGGCCAGCGGCGGAGCATCCCGGACAGGGTGGGCTGGTCGCCGAACAGGGAACGGCTGAGCCAGAAGAGCAGGGGCGGCTCGCACAGCGGCGTGCACCACCAGAGAAGGAGCACCCCCCAGGCGGCACCCGCCCTCGACAGGAGCAGGGCCAGGAGCAGGAGCGGCAGGCCGGTGAAGAGCCACAGGAGCCACAGCTTCCGGAAATAGCGTCGGCCGAGGGCAAAACCGAGGTCCATGGCCTCCCAGTCGGTACGCGGCCGCAGGCGGACCGTGATGGCGTCAAGGTTCATTCCGCTTTCCCGTTACAGTTCACCGATATCGGCTACCACCTGAATATAGTGATACTTTTACGTTTTTTCCCGCCCGCAGCAGGTAGAGAGGAACCAGGAGCCAGTTCACCGCGGCAACGCCCAGCTTGACCGGCGCCGCCACGGACGACGGTGACCAGAAGGCCTCGAACAGGGCGGCGATGATGAACAGCACCATCGCGCCCATGATCAGTTGCAGGGCCTCGGGCGCCGCCCGCCGCAGGGCAAGCGGGCGGGTCATGACACCGGGCCGCAGCAGGGCCCGGGCCAGGACCAGGCCGGCGGTGCCGCTGATGACGATGGCCATCAGCTCGAAGGCGCCGTGGCCGGACACAAAAGGCCAGAAGACGGCGGCATGGGGCGGGTGGGACAGGTGCCCTGCGACCGCTCCCAGGAACAGGCCGTTGAAGAGGAGAAACAACAGGGTCCCGAGCCCCAGGAAGATACCGCCGGCAAAGGTACGGAAGCCGATGGAGACGTTGTTGTAGATGTAGAACCCGAACATCCGGACATCGGTTGCCGAGGTCCGTTCCGGCGCCCGTCCCGTCTTTCTGTTCAGAGGATCATACATGTACTCGATGCGGGCCACCTGGTCCTGGTCCATGACCGAATAGATCACGGCCGGGTCCCGGTAGGCGCTGATGCCGATGATCCCGGCCGGGGCAAAGAAAAGGACAAAGGCAAGCCAGAAGAGGCGGCCGTTGAGGCGGACCGTGCGGGGAAAGGTACGGCCGATGAAATCGATAATGATCCATGGCCGGAGCTTCTGCGCACGGTAGAGCTGCCGGTGACCCCGCAGCACCAGGCGATGCAGGCGGGTTACCAGGTCCGGGGTGTAGCAGCGGCTGCGGGCCAGGGCATAGTGGTTGCAGACCTGCCTGTAGAGGGCCGGAAATCCGGCTCCGTCCCGGCGGGACTCGCGGGCATTGCCGTTTTCCAGGGCCGTCAGCAGCTCTTCGAGCCGTTTCCAGAGAGATGCGTACCGAACCTCGAACTGCTGCTGGTGCATGGTTATCGCCCCCTGGCCAGCCAGTTGGCATGGGCGAGCAGGACCTCTTCCGGAGGCGCCGACTTGCCGGTGAATTCGGCAAGAAGTGCGGCAAGCTCGCTGCGCCGCTGCTCGGAAAGCTGGTCCCAGCGCCCGGCAAACTGGAGAATCAGCCGCTGCTCGTCCAGGCGCAGCGGCCAGGGGAGCGGCCGGGCAGTGGCCCGGGGCAGGCGGACATCCTGCTCTTCCTCCGGGGCTGTGTAGACAACGATGGTACCGGCCGCCAGGTCGCCGAGCCGCTGAAACCGCTGGTTCATCAGCATGGAGAAAAAACCGGCCGTATAGAGGAAGGGCAGGAAATCGGCGGCACGCAGCAGGTTGCGGACCAGGGAGGCGGACCAGCTCAGGGGCGTGGTGTCGACATGGATGACGCGCAGGCCGAAGATCCGTTTGCCCGGTGTCATGCCCGAGCGCATCTCGAAGAACACCGGATAGAACCATTCCACCAGGAACATGCCGATGAGCAGCAGTCCCAGGCCGACTCCCCCCAGCAGCGAGAGCAGAAAGAGGAACAGGATATACGCGACGGCCCGGATTGAAAAATCGATGCCCCATGCCAGGCCCCGTACCAGGGGCCCGGCCAGGATGAGTTCGAGTTCGATGCCTTCCGGGGTTTCATAGCGGTGACAGGTGTCGAGACGCGCGCACATGGTGGTCCGGCCGGAGGCCCTGTTCAGCTATAGAAGATATCCCGGAAACTGGTGTAGACCAGGATGATGCCCATGCAGGCGGCGGGCAGGCCGATGAGCACCACCATCAGCAGGGGCATGAAGATCATGGCCGCCGGCGACGAGACGATCTTGCCAAGAATGGCAACGGCTATCCCGATGACCACCCCCACGCCCGCCGCCAGGAGCAGGAACGAGAGACTGGAGACCAGGAAGGCCAGCCAGTTCTTGCCCACGGCCCTGAAACTCGTCTTCATGGCCTCGATGGCGGTATAGTCCTCCACGGCCACCAGGACCGAGGCGAACCAGGTGGCCATGATGAACAGGGTGCCCACGAGCAGGCCGACCAGGACAAAGAGCAGCATGCTGCCGGCGGTGACCCCGGGGGGCAGGGAGGGCGGAGAGCCGATGCGGGGAGGCTGGCCGCCGCTGAGTCCGAACATGCTGCCGGTGAACAGAAAGATGGCCAGCATACCGGCCGCGCCGGCCAGGCAGAGAATGACGCCGATCAGGAGGAGCTGATTGCGGTTGTGCGAGAATCCGGCAAAGAGATGACTGATCTTCAGCCGTCCGCCGCCGTTCAGCTCATGGGCGCCGATCATCAGGCCACCGGTGAGGAGCGGGCCGATGAGGTAGCCGATCAGCGGTCCTGCCACGGGGACCATGTTGACAACGAAGATGACCAGGTACATGAGGACAATGGCGCCGACCCAGGTGAAGGGCTGCTCCAGGAACATGGTGATGGCCCCGGTGATCCAGCGCCAGCCATGGCCTGCCGGTACCCGTGCCGGTTCCGATGCCCTGGCCGGTGCGCGTTGCTTCTTTTCCAGTTTCGCCCTGGGCGCGGCATAGGGATTGGCGGCCCGCTCTGCTGCCCGGCCGGGAACCGGCGGGGCCTTGGCCGGAGCCGCGGCGGTGCTCTGTTCAGGCGTGCTTCCCGCCGTGTCGGCCGTCTCCTCCACCATCCTGGTGAGCAGGCCGGCCTGCTCCAGGCGCTGGCGGATGGCCATGGCCTGTTTCCGGGTTGCCCCCTTTCTGACAATCATCTGCCGTCCGGCGCCGACGAGCTCCTCGGCCCGGCTCCGGTCAAGGCCGAAAACCGAGACCAGGCTGTCGATGGCCGCCTCCGGCACTGTACCGGGCCGCAGGTTGCCGAGAAAAACCACCTGAAACGTTGCCTCACCCATGGACCCCTCCATCCGTTGCAATCCTTCCTGAAACCAAGACTCCCGCCCCCGGCGGTCACGCACGCGACATGACCCTATCCGGCGGCTGTTATGAGAAAATTGTATCACGGATAAAATTTTTTTTGAAATCATCTCTTGTTTTCTTGCAGGGAATGCCATCCGCTCCGGCCGCGCCTGCGCCTTGCGGCCGGAGCGGAGCGTGCTTACCATTAAAAGAGCAGGGTTCATCAGGACACCATTTTGGATCATTTATCTTTTCAACCAGGGGGATCAGCATGGACAGGGAAAAAAAATCCGCTCCGGACCGGCAACCAGACAGCGACTGCACCGGCCTGGCATCGGCCTTTCTCTCCGAACTGCAACACTACTGTGCCCACCGGCTGCGCACGGCGGAGATCCAGGGTGACATCCGGCCGGGCATGTACTCTGCCGACGACCTGACCGACGAGGTCTATCTCCGGGTCTGCCAGCGGTTCGGCAAGGCCACCCCCGATGACGTCAACAGGATCAAGATCGAGATGTTCAGGGAGGCCAATACCCTGCTCGACGAGATCATCAGCCGTGAGTCTGTTTCCCTGCAGGGGGTGAATATCGGCGAGGTGCTTCGGGACGAGATGCGGGCCCTGGAAGAAAAATACACCATCGACGCCGAAGGGGAGCTGATCCCCTGGGAAGACCTCGACGACATCTCCTACCGGCAGGAGGGCGATCATCCCGAGGTCTACCTGCTGGAGCCGGGCTTCGAGGATGAACTCATTACCGCCCTGGATCTCGAACAGGCCAGTATCCGCACCAGCGACCGTCACCGCAGGCGCCTGGCAGATATCTACCTGAACCTGCCCGCCCTCAGCCGCATCCTGCTGGATCTCT
>JALSNC010000221.1 GCA_026987195.1 Desulfobulbaceae bacterium
CATCTGGAACGATGCCAACGGTAATGGAACACAGGATGGTGGCGAATCCGGTCTGGCCGGGGTCACCGTCACCCTGCAGGCCGACCTGAACAATGATGGTATAATTGATACAGTGACCACGACCACGGACAGCAGCGGCAACTATCATTTTGACAACCTGCCTGCCGACACCTACACCATCATTGTTGACCCCACCACCCTGCCGCCGGGCATGCAGCAGACAGCCGACCCGGACGGAACCAACGATAATCAGACCAGTGTGCAGCTTGGCAACGGTCAGCCCATGGATAACCCGGATGCGGATTTCGGCTACCGGCAGACCGGCACCATCGGTGACACCATCTGGTATGATGCCGATGGCGACGGTATCCAGGATCCCGGCGAACTTGGCTTAAACGGTGTTACCGTCACCCTGACCGATGCCCAGGGCAACACCGTTGCCACGGTAACCACCGGCAGTGACGGCCAATATCTCTTTGATAATCTCAGCGCCGGTGATTACACCATCACCCTGACCGACCTGCCAAACGGTATGCAGCAGACAGCCGATCCGGACGGAACAAATGATAACAGCGCCAATGTCACCATCGGCGGCTCCAGCCCCCTGGTCAACCTGGACCAGGATTTCGGCTACACCGGCACCGGTTCCATCGGTGATACCATCTGGAACGATGCGAATGGCGACGGAATGCAGAACAATGGCGAAACCGGCCTGGCCGGGGTCACCGTCACCCTGAGCGGCGATTTCAACGGAGACGGCACTCCGGACACCGTGACTGTGACCACGGACAGCAATGGTCACTACCATTTTGACAGGCTGCCAGAAGGCCAGTACACCATAACCGTTGACCCCGCCACCCTGCCGCCCGGCATGCAGCAGACCGCTGACCCGGACGGAGGCAACGATAATACAGCCGCCGTAACGCTTGCTGCCGGTGCAACCAACAACGACCAGGATTTCGGTTACCGGCAGTCCGGCAGCATCGGCGATACCATCTGGTTTGACGCCGATGGCGACGGCGTCCAGGATCCGGGCGAGCATGGGCTGGCCAACGTCCAGGTGACCCTGGTCGGTGATCTCGACGGCGACGGCCAGGCCGATGACACCCTGACCACGGTAACCGATGCAGACGGCAACTATCTCTTTGACCGGCTCCCCGCCGGCGACTACAGCATCACTGTTGATCCGGCCACCCTGCCCGGCGGCATGGAGGAAACCTTTGATTTCGACGGGACCGGTTCACCGAACACGGCCCAGGTGACCATTGGTGCGCATGAGGCCAATCTTGATGTCGATTTCGGCTACAAAGGCACCGGCTCCATCGGTGATACCATCTGGTTTGACGCGGATAATGACGGCGTCCAGGATCCGGATGAGGTCGGAATCCCCGGTGTCACAGTGACCATCACCGGAGATTTTGACAACGACGGCCAGGCCGATGACACCATGACAGTGACCACCGGCCCGGATGGCACCTACATTTTCCCGAATCTTCCTGCGGGTGGATACGACATCACCATTGATCCGACAACCCTGCCCGGCGGTATGATTCCCTCCGGCGATCCCGATGGGACCCCTGATAACACAACCCATCTCACCTTGACAGCCGGTGAAAACAACCTTGCCCAGGACTTCGGCTACACCGGCACCGGCTCCATCGGTGACCGGATATGGAACGACGCCAACGGCAACGGGATCCAGGATGCGGGTGAACCGGGCCTGGCCGGTGTCCGGGTCTGCATCGGTGTCGACCTTGACGGTGACGGCCAGCCGGATGTCCGCATGAGCACCACCACCGATGCAGACGGCGCCTATCTCTTCGACAACCTGCCGGCCGGCAGCCACACGGTCTGCGTCGATCCGGCCACCCTGCCGCCGGGTATGCGGCCCAGCTTCGATCCCGACGGCACCGGTGACAACACCACCGTGGTCACCCTGGGCGCCGGCGAACAGAACCGGTCCACGGACTTCGGGTACACCTTGCCGGCAACACCTCCGGCCGTCACGCCGGTTCCCCCCGCCCCCCGGCCCGTTCCGCCGGTGCCACCGGCTCCCGAACCGGCCCTGCCGGCGGCAGACGGCCTGCTCATGTACCAGCAGTTTGTGCAACCGCCGGAACAGGAGACCCTGTTCACTCCCTTTAGCGAGACCCCGTGGCCCGAGCCCCTGGTTCCCATCTCGCCCATCTATACCGGCCACTCGGAACCCGGCACCACCCTGTTCCTGACCCTGTTCGACTTTCAGGGCAACGCGGTGGGCTACGAGACCGTGATGGCGGATACGGCCGGCAACTGGCTCGCCTCCTTTCCGGGAGCCCTGCTCTATGACATCCCCCATCACATGGAGATCGGCCAGACCATCTCCAGCTACAATGCCAGCAGCGCCGGCCTCTACAACCTGCGCACCTACTTCAACCCCAACTTCAGCGCCATGGTCTTTTCCACCACAGAGCTGACCGTGGACAACGTGTTTGCGGAACAGGCGTCCACCATCATGGAGTCGATCCACAACAGCAACCTCTCCTCCTTCGCCATCCGATGGAACCGGTTCAGGGAATACGAGTTTCTCTCGCCCTCCATCAATCCGGCCAATCTCGGCCACTAGGAGAGGAAACAGCTGGCTCCGGCAGGACATACCGGCAATTCAACCAAGAGGAAGGATGAAGAATGAAAGCGTTCACCACCCTTGTCCTTGCGGCCCTTGTGCTCTGCTGCGGCACTGCGGCGGTCAGGGCCGAACATGAAGAGGAACCCTCGGACTTCGAACAGGTCACCCGGGCCGCCGATGAAAGCGGCTCCGACTACGACAAACTCAGGGAAAAACTCCTGCAGCGCTACCAGACCATCGTCACCCGGATGGAGGCGGCGGAACAGAACTACGTCAGCATCTTTTCGGCACCGGCACAGAAGGACCTGCGCATCGGCAGCGGATCCATCCCCGAGGGCTACAGTCCCTGGTGGCAGCAGAAGGTGAAGGAGCGCATCAATACCGCTGTGCCCGAGGTGGAGACCGATATCTCCTCTCTGTTCGTCAAGGCCCTGGCCAGTTCCTCCCAGATCAAGGTCTTCGCCGACCTGCCGCTCATCCGCAAGACCTCCATCCAGGAGGCAGAGGGCCCCTTTGATTTCCGGGTCTTTGCCGAGGGCCGGCTCAACGACCTCGACGAACCCGTGGGTGACGACCTCAAGACCGGCGGCCCGCTGCGCTACGAGGAGAATTCGAAGAATCTCCAATACGGGATCCGCAAGAAATTCCTCACCGGCACCGATGTGGAACTCAAGCAGAACATCGGTGACATGGACACCAACTCCACCTACTTCAATCCCGAGGACCAGGCCCGGGCCGGCACCTACCTGACTATCAGCCAGCCGCTCCTCAAACGGTTCGGCATCAGCTACAACCGCACGCCCATCGACCTTGCCTCCATCGACCACGCCATTGCCGGCGAGGAGCTGCGCCGCGACGTGGAGAGTCACCTGCTGGAGATCAGCCGTGCCTACTGGGGACTCTACCTGGAACGGGCCCTGCTGGTCCAGAAGGTCCGGCTGGCGAAACGGACGAGCAAATACCTTGCCCGGATGCAGCAGCGGGCCAAGGTGGACGTGGAGCCGAGCCTGCTGGCCCGGGCCAGGTCCCTGGTCAGCTCGCACGAGCTGGCCGCCCTGCAGGCGGAATATGCCATGCTCAATGCCCAGGCCAGGATCAGGGCCCTGGTCAACGATCCGGAACTGCTCAATGCAAAGGGCCTGGAGATGGTGACCCGTCAGTTGCCGGCCGACAGGATGGTGGAGGTCAGCTTTGATCATGCCCTCCAGACCAGCCTGGACAAACGGCCGGAGGTGGCCCAGGCCATCCGCCAGATCCAGTCCGCCTACCTGCGGCTGGAGCGGTCGGAAAACGAACTCCTGCCGGACCTCGACCTCTTCTTCCAGACCTATGTCAAGGGGCTGGACGGTGACTACCGCTACGGTTCGGCCTGGGACAACCAGTTCGACGAGGGCGGTCCCAGCTACGTGGCCGGGCTCAGGTTCGAGTACCCGCTGGGCAACAATGGGGCCGAGGCCCGCAACCTGCGGAAACGGCTGGAGATCCGCCAGCTCCTGCACCAGCTGGACACCACGGTGGAAAATGTGCTTCTCGAGACCAGGGTCTCCTACCGGGAACTGGTCAAGAACTACCGTTCCATGGTCCAGGCCTACCAGATCATGCAGGCCGATGACCAGGAGGTCAAGGCCCTGCTCTCACGGGTCGACTACCTGTTGGCCAACAACAAGCCCTATGGCGAGGTCCTCTACCAGCTCATGGATGCCAGCCAGCGGCTCACCGACTCGGAGGAACTCTTTGCCAAGAGTGAGCTGAGCTACAACTATTCCCTCTACAATCTCTACCGGTCCATGGGCATCCTGGTGGAGAACAACCGGGTCGTCTTTACCGAGGAAAACCCCGACGATGACCTGCCGCTCCTCCATGTCCGGAAACAGTAGCCCGCCGGTCCCGCTCCGGGCCGGCCTGTTCCTCCTGGCCGGAGTCCTTCTCCTGACCGTTGCCTCTGCGGCATCGGCGGCAGAGTTCGAGGGTTTTCTCGAACCGAACCAGGTTGTCGATATCTCGGCACCCTTTCGCGACCGGATCGAGGCCCTGCATGTGGACGACGGCGCTCCGGTCCGGACGGGCCAGCTCCTTGCCGAACTGGACAGCCGGGTGCTGAAGGCCAACCTGGCTGCGGCCCGCGAGGCCGCGGCCTTCCATGGAGAGATCGATGCCGCCCGGGCCCTGGTCACCATGCGCCGCAACCGCCTCGAACTTCTGCAGGAGCTGGAGAAAAGCGGCAATGCCCGGCCCCGCGAGATGATCAGCGCCCGCACCGACCTGGCCATGGCCAGGGCCCGTCTGCAGTCCGCCCTGGAGGCGCAGCGGCTGAAGAAGCTGGATGTCCGGGTTATCGAGGCGAAAATAGAGGAGAAAAAGCTGCGCAGCCCCCTTGACGGCGTGGTGGAAAGGGTATACAAACAACAGTTTGAACTGGTGGGCGGCGCGGATACCGAACCGCTCCTGACCCTGGTCCAGCTCGACCCGCTGCTCGGCCGCTTTCACCTGCCGCCGGCAGCGGCCAGGGAGTTGAAGACAGGGCAGAAGGTGCAGGTGCGCATCGGTGATACCAGTGCCACGGGCACCATCGATTTCATCTCGCCGGTCATCGACGCCCGAAGCGGCACGGTATCGGTCCATGTCCGGATCCCCGACCCGGAACATGGTCTGGCCAGCGGCAGCCGCTGCCACCTCATCCTCACCCTTCCTGCGGGAGAAAACGAACATGACCGAACAGCAGAGCAGACAGCAGCAGATCAGGGTCCGTTACAATGAGACTTCGGCCACCTTTGCCTCCCAGTTTCTCATCAATATCAACGGCGATGAGCTGATTCTCAACTGCTCCCCGGGTCCGCTCACCGATCCGGCAACCGGTGAAAGCACCCTGCCCGTGGACTGCCGCATCGGCATGACGCTGTCCGCGGCCCGCCGGCTGCATGATGTCCTCACCCGGGTCCTGAGCCAGCAGGTTGCAGGCGCTGCGGACGGGGAGAAAAGCCGGCAGCAGTGATTCCGCAGCCCCTCTGCCGGGCCGGTCGCCGACCTGATGCCCCGGCACTCTCGAACCCGCAGCTTGTAACCCCTCACGGGATGTCCAGCTATCCGTTTTTTCGACCTCAACGGTGTAAGCGCTCTCAGGCGCCGCAGGTTTGTGCTGGCGTGCCTGACCGCTATAGCCCCTCTATGCGGCCAGGCACGACCGTGCAAAGATGCGGTGCCTGTGAGCGCTTACCGCAGCTTCCTTTCCCTTGACCAGTCAGCAGGCAGCCGGCCCGGAACAGCCCGGCACCAGGATCAGGCAGCCGGATCTCCACCGGCTCACCACCCTCTTCAGCCACAGGCCGGCAGATGATCGTGCCCGGCTTCTGCACGATTTTCTCTGTCATGCCATCGGCCTGCTCAATGCAGCCGGCGCCGTGGTCTTCGTGCGGCAGGACAAGGGGCTGGCGTCTGCCGCCACCCTGCTCTCCCGCCAGGCCCTGGCCTGGGCGCCGGACATGGAAGAGCTGCTTGCCGAAACAGCCCGCAGTGCCCTGGCCGCTGACCAGGCCATTGCCCGCTCTCTTGCCGGCCGACCAGGGGTCCATCTTGCCGCCTGCCCCCTCGGCAACAGGTCGACTTCCACCTGCCTCACCTTGGTCTTCCGGACAGAGCCGGGCGGCATCGAATCCTTCCTGGTCATTGCCCAGCTTCTCGCCGCCGTCCTGGACCTGCAGATGCGCATGGCCACGCCGGACACCGACAGGGAGGACGATGCCGCCCTCATCGAGCTGGTGGCCGAGGCCCTGAACAGGGGAGGCAGGGAAGGCATTCTCCATCTCACCGCCGGCCTGCGGGACCTGACGGGATGCGACCGGGTGGCCCTGGGCTGCAGAACAGGCAAACGGCGCATGACCCTGGTGGCGCTGTCCGATATCAGTACTCCGGACCGGCGGACGGAACAGAGCCGGGCGATGGAAAAAGGGCTTGCCGAATGCTCGGGCCGCGACCATCCCCTGTGCTGGCCCGCTCCGGAAGAGGCAGCAGAGCTGGACTCACCTGTCCTGGCCGAGATCGGCCGAAGCACGGGCAGCGGTTGCGTGGCTGCCCTGCCCCTGGCCGGCGACCCGGGCACGGATGCCGGACTCCTGCTCCTCTGGCAGCAGCAGCCACCGGCTGCGACATGGACTGCTGTCCGGGACCGGACGGAGCGAACCGGTTCCCTGCTGGCTGCCACCATCCAGGCCCTGCACCGGCGCCCCTGGCAACGGCAGCGACAGGGTCCGCAATCCGGGCCGGCCAGAAGGCTCCTGGCCGTAGCGGCCGTGCTTGCGCTGCTCATGTTGATGCTGGTGCCGTTTCCCTACCGGGTTCCGGCCACTGCCCAGGTCAGACCGGTAACCACCCGCTACGTCGTGGCCCGGTTCGACACCATTCTCGACAAGGTTCTGGTGGACTCCGGGGACAGGGTCCGGGCAGGCGAGCCGCTCGCCCGCCTGGACGGCCGTGAGATCACCCTGCGGTTGGCCGCCCTGACCGCGGAACGGGACAAGGCGGCACGGATCCGCGACCGTGCCCTGGCCCAGGGCGACACCCCGGCCGCCCAGATCGCCCGCCTGGATATGGACCGGCTCGACCAGCAGATCAAGCTGCTCCGGACGCGGCAGCAGCACCTGCTCCTGGTCAGCCCGGTGGACGGCATCGTTCTCACCGGCGACCTGAAGCGGGCCGAGGGAGGACCGGTGAACAAGGGACAGACCCTTTTCGAGGTAGCGCCCCTGGAAAAAATGGACAT
The DNA here is from genome assembly GCA_026987195.1 of Desulfobulbaceae bacterium. GTDB lineage: Bacteria > Desulfobacterota > Desulfobulbia > Desulfobulbales > Desulfobulbaceae > DRKI01. Next base: position 7,365 of record JALSNC010000221.1, read on the forward strand.
CGAACTGGCCATTGATGAAGAGGATATCGGCAGGATCCGTGCCGGCATGGCGGTCGGTATCCGTTTCGACGCCTACCCGGATCACCGCTGGCAGGGCACCATCGACCGAATCATTCCCAAGTCCCGCATCCGTGATATGCGCAATGTCTTCATCGCCGAGCTGACGGCTGACAACAGCAGCGGCCTGCTCCGGCCGGGCATGCGGGGCGAGGCAAGGATCGACTGCGGCCGCCGCAGCCTGGGCTGGATCCTGCTGCACCGCCCCTGGAACACCCTGCTGAGGCTCTCGGACCTGCTCTTTTGATGTAATCGACCGCTATTGCAATCTGGTTGCCACCAGAGACAACCCAACCCTGACATGCCCATGTCCGCAAAGACCTCGCCACTGCCCGCTCTGCGACCGGAACTGCGCTTCAGCCCGGTGGACGACGGCGGCGAAGCATGCTACATTGTCGAAGATCCGGTGCGCCATCTCTACTTCCGCATCGGCAGGGAAGAGTACCTCCTGGCCATCGCCCTTGCCCGGGCCCGGACCATGGATGAGCTGCTGCAGACGGTCAACCGGCAGGGCAGGAAACAGCTTACCCCGGAGCAGGCCATGGCCATCATCTCCTGGCTTGACCGGCAGCAGCTCCTGCGGCACGACCAAGCCATGACAGAGCACCTGGACCAGGAACGGCAGAGGCGACACCTGCAACGGCTGGGCCGCCTCAACCTGATCTCCTTCAAGCTGCCGCTCTTCAATCCCGATCCCCTGCTCCGCCGCCTGCCGACCCGGCTGGTGCGTCTTGCCGGTCTCCCCTTCCTGCTCCTCTGGCTGCTCCTGGCCGTCTCCGCCCTTGCCACCCTGGCCGGCCACTGGCAGGAGTTCAGCCACCAGGCAACCGGGTTCTTCTCCGGTGCCAACCTGCTCATCATCTGGCTGATCTGGTTCACCCTCAAGCTGCTGCACGAACTCTCCCACGCGCTTACGGCCCGACTCTACGGCGGCCAGGTCCCGGAGGCCGGTATCCTGTTCATCCTCTTCATCCCCCTCACCTATGTGGAGGCCACCTCCTCCTGGACCTTTACCTCCCGCTGGCAGCGGATCCACGTTGCCCTGGCCGGCATCCTGGCCGAGACCATGATCGCCTGGCTCGCCATCCTGATCTGGTCCCGCGATCCGGCCAGCCCCACCGGATTCATTGCCCATAACACGGTCCTGGTGGCCGGCATCAGCTCGCTCCTCTTCAACGCCAATCCACTGATGCGCTTTGACGGCTACTATGTCCTCTCCGACCTGGTCAACATCCCCAATCTCTACGGCCTGGCCTATCAGTACATCAAGGGGCTGGCCGCGCACTGGTTCCTCGGCACCCCGCCACCGTCCCTGCGCTACCGTGGCGGCCGACGTGGTTTCATCAGGATCTACGGCGTGGCGATCTTCCTCTGGCGAATCCTGGTGGTGCTCTCCCTGGGCTACCTGGCCTCCATGATGGCCGGTGGGCTGGGAATCTTCATCACCATGGG
>JALSNC010000222.1 GCA_026987195.1 Desulfobulbaceae bacterium
TCTTCACCGCGTCGTCGATCTTTCTCGCCGTCTCTTCGCTGTAGTCACGGTGCTGGGCGATCTCGCGGCCGAGGAAGATCTGCTCCTCCTTCTTGCCGTAGGAGAGCGGCCCGAGCTCATCGCTCATGCCCCACTCGCAGACCATCTTCCGGGCCAGTTGCGTGGCCCGCTCGATGTCATTGCCGGCACCGGTGGTGATCTCGTCGAAGATCAGCTTCTCCGCCACCCGACCACCGAAGAGGATGGAGATCGAATTGAGCAGGAACTTCCTGCCATGGGTGTACTTCTCGTCCACCGGCAGCTGCATGGTCAGGCCCAGGGCACGGCCGCGCGGGATGATGGTCACCTTGTGGATGGGATCAGTATCCGGCAGCAGGCGTGCCACCAGGGCATGACCTGCCTCGTGATAGGCCGTGACCTCCTTCTCCCTGTCGCTGATGATCATGGACCTCCGTTCGGCGCCCATCATGATCTTGTCCTTGGCCTTTTCCAGCATCTGCTGGTCGATCTCGTCCCTGCCGGCCCGGGCAGCCATCAATGCAGCCTCGTTGACCAGATTCTCGAGATCGGCGCCGGAAAAACCCGGGGTGCCACGGGCAATGACGGCCATGTCCACATCCTCTGCCAGCTTGGTCTTTTTGCCATAGATCTCGAGGATCAGCTCCCGGCCCTTGATATCGGGGATCGGCACCACCACCTGCCGGTCGAAGCGGCCGGGCCTGAGCAGGGCCGGATCCAGGACATCGGGCCGGTTGGTGGCGGCGATGATGATCACTCCCTCATTGGCCTCGAAACCGTCCATCTCCACCAGCAACTGGTTGAGGGTCTGCTCACGCTCGTCGTGACCGCCGCCGAGACCGGCGCCCCGGTGCCGGCCCACGGCATCGATCTCGTCGATGAAGATGATGCACGGCGCATGCTTCTTGCCCTGGTTGAACAGGTCGCGCACCCGGGAGGCGCCGACACCGACGAACATCTCGACAAAGTCCGAGCCGCTGATGGTGAAAAAGGGCACCCCGGCCTCACCGGCAATGGCCTTGGCGAGCAGGGTCTTGCCGGTACCCGGCGGACCGGACAGGAGCACACCCTTGGGAATCCGGCCGCCCAGGCGGGTGAACTTCTGGGGATCACGGAGAAAATCGATGATCTCCTCCAGTTCCTCCTTGGCCTCGTCAATACCGGCCACGTCCTTGAAGGTCACCGTGACCTCACCTTCGCCCTGCAGCTTGGCCCGGGTCTTGCCGAAGGAGAGCGCTCCGCCCTTGCCGCCCATCTGCATCTGGCGCATGAAAAAGATCCAGACCCCGATCAGCAGCAGCATGGGAAACCAGGAGATGAAGATGGACATCCACAGGGATTCCTTTTCCGGCTCCTTGACCGAGATATCGACCCCGGACTTGCGCAGCATGGGGATCAGCTCGGTATCGGCGGGCGCGATGGTGACAAAGGGTTTGCCATCCTGGCCGGAGCCGAGGATCTTCTCGCCCTGGATGGTCACCTTGTTGATGACACCGTTTTCAACGCTGGACCAGAACTCGCTGTAGGTCATCGAGTTGCGCTGAATGGGCGGTTTGTTGAAGAGATTGAACAGCAGGATCATGGTCAGCCCGATGACCAACCACATCGTCAGGTTCTTGTAAAAGGTATTCAAAAAATTAATCTCCGGTAATTCGTGTCGCAAGAGGGTTTCCGGCACCGGGAGACAGCCGGCCTCCGGCCTCTTTCCCCGGGAAAATGGAGCCGGAAACAGGGGATACTTCCTGTGTCAGATACGTGGTGAATGGAGGTTCTGTTTTTCTGCAACAGGCAACTGACAGGAAAATCGAAAACAGACCGTTTATCTTAGTGTAATACCTGTTCCTGTTTAGTCAATATTCTTTGAAAACTCCTGCACCGTCTTGACCCCGATTTCCCGCTCGGTCAGGGCCAGGATGGCCTGGGCCATGGACGATGCGCCGGAAATGGTGGTGGTATACGGAATGTGAAAGTCGAGTGCAGCCCGGCGGATGGTATAGGAATCCTCGGTGGTCCGCTTACCGGATGAGGTATTGATGATCCATTGAACATCACCGTCCTGGATCTTGTCAAGGATATGGGGCCTTCCCTGGGAGATCTTGTTGACCCGGGCACACTCGATACCCAGTTCCTGCAGTCTACGGGCCGTGCCGCGGGTGGCCAGTACCCGGAAACCGAGGTCCACCAGTTTCTTCGCCACCGGTGCCACCGCGTCCTTGTCGTCGTGGCGCACACTGATGAAGACATTGCCCGCAAGGGGCAGCTCCTGGCCGGCAGCCTGCTGCGACTTGGCCATGGCCAGGCCAAGGGTATCATCGATACCCATGACCTCGCCCGTGGACTTCATCTCCGGCCCGAGCAGGGTGTCGACGTTCTCAAAACGGTCAAAGGGAAAGACCGCCTCCTTGACCGCCCAGTGGCTGACCTGGATCTCTTCGGTGAACCCGAGTTCGGCCAGCGACATGCCCATCATCACCTTGGTGGCAATCTTGGCCAGGGGCACGCCGGTGGCCTTGGACACAAAAGGAACGGTGCGCGAGGCCCGGGGATTGACCTCAAGCACATAGAGATCATTGCCCTTGACCGCGAACTGGACATTCATCAGACCGATAACGCCAAGTTCCGCAGCCATGGCCCGGGTGGCGCGGCTGATCTCCTCCACCATGGCCGGCGACAGGGTGTGGGGCGGCAGGACACAGGCCGAGTCACCGGAGTGGATGCCGGCCTCCTCGATATGTTCCATGATGCCGCCGATGACCGTGGCATTGCCGTCGGAGACCGCGTCCACATCGATCTCGATGGCATCCTTGAGAAACTGGTCCAGCAGTACCGGATGCTCGGTGCCGGCCATGCCGGGGATGGCCATGAACTCGCGGATCCCCTCCTCGTTGTAGACGATACGCATGTCACGGCCGCCAAGCACGTAGGAGGGCCGCATCACCACGGGATAGCCGATCTTTTCCGCCGCGGCCAGTGCCTCTTCCAGGGTGTGGGCGGTGTCGTTGTCCGGCTGGCGCAGGCCGAGTTTCTGCAGAAACTGCTGGAACCGCTTGCGGTCCTCGGCCCGGTCGATGGCGTCGGGCGGGGTGCCGATGATGGGCACGCCGCGGCTCGCCAGGGGCACGGCCAGATTGAGCGGCGTCTGGCCGCCGAACTGAACGATGACCCCGTCGGGGCGCTCCCGTTCGATGATATTGAGCACGTCCTCCCGGGTCAGCGGCTCGAAATAGAGCTTGTCCGAGGTGTCGTAGTCGGTGGACACGGTCTCGGGGTTGGAGTTGACCATGATCGACTCGACCCCGATCTCGCGCAGGGCGAAGGAGGCGTGCACGCAGCAGTAATCGAACTCGATGCCCTGGCCGATCCGGTTGGGACCGCCGCCCAGGATCATGATCTTTTTCCGGTCGCTGATCCGGGCCTCGTCCTCCCGCTCATAGGTGGAGTAGTAGTAGGGTGTATAGGACTCGAACTCGGCTGCACAGGTGTCCACCAGCTTGTAGACCGGCGCAAGGTCGTTCTTCAGGCGCAGGTCGCGGATATCGTCTTCCGATGTACCGGTGAGCCGGGCGAGCTGGACATCGGAGAATCCGAACTGTTTGACCTGATAGAGAAACTCGGCGTCCAGGCCGGTAAAGCCCCGTTTTCCGATCTCCTCCCCCATGGCCACGATCTGGCGCAGGTTGTGGAGAAACCAGGGATCGATGTGGCTGAGCTCATGGATGCGGCCGATCTCCATCCCCCGGCGCAGGGCCTCGAACAGGTAACCGAGGCGCTGCGAGCTGGGCCGGGTCAGGCCCAGCTCCAGGTCATCAATATGGAGCTCGTGCATATCCTCGCGGCCATCGAAACCGAATCCCATCCGTCCGGTCTCCAGCGAGCGCATCCCCTTCTGGAAGGCCTCCTTGAAGGTGCGGCCGATGGCCATGGTCTCGCCCACCGACTTCATGGCCGTGGTCAGGAGGTCGTCGGCCTCGGGAAATTTTTCAAATGTCCAGCGCGGGATCTTGACCACGCAGTAATCGATGGTGGGCTCGAACGATGCATAGGTCTCGCGGGTGATGTCGTTTCTGATCTCGTCCAGCGTGTAGCCGATGGCCAGCTTGGCCGCGATCTTGGCGATGGGAAAGCCGGTGGCCTTGGAGGCCAGGGCCGAGGAACGCGAGACACGCGGGTTCATCTCGATCACCATCAGCTCGCCGTCCTCGGGATTGACCGCGAACTGGACATTGGAGCCGCCGGTCTCCACCCCGATCTCACGGATGATGGCGATGGCTGCATCGCGCATCTCCTGGTACTCGCGGTCGGTCAGGGTCTGGGCCGGGGCCACGGTGATCGAATCGCCGGTGTGCACGCCCATGGCGTCGAAGTTCTCGATGGAGCAGATGATGACCACGTTGTCGTTGCGGTCCCGCATCACCTCCAGCTCATACTCCTTCCAGCCCAGCAGGCTGCGCTCGAGCATGATCTCGGTGGTCATGGAGAGATCGAGACCGGCCGTGCACAGTTCCCGCAGCTCGCGGCGGTTGTAGGCAACGCCACCGCCGGTACCGCCCAGGGTGAAACTGGGGCGGACGATGATGGGAAAACCGATCTCCTCGCCGGCAGCCATGGCATCGTCGATGGTGTGGACGATGGCCGATTCCGGGACATTGAGACCGATCCGCTTCATGGCGTCGCGGAACTCCTCCCGGCCCTCGGCCTTGCGGATGACATCGATGTCCGCGGCCAGCATCTCCACGCCGTACTTCTCCAGGGCCCCGGTTTCGGCCACCCGGATGGCGGTGTTGAGCCCGGTCTGGCCGCCAAGGGTGGGCAGGAGGGCATCGGGACGTTCCCGTTCGATGACCTTGATCACGCACTCGGGGGTGATGGGCTCGATGTAGGTGCGGTCCGCCAGGCCGGGATCGGTCATGATGGTGGCCGGGTTGGAGTTGATCAGCACCACCTCGTATCCCTCTTCCTTCAGGGCCTTGACAGCCTGGGCACCGGAGTAGTCGAACTCGCAGGCCTGGCTGATGATGATGGGGCCGGAGCCGATGATGAGGATTTTCTTCAGATCTGTACGTTTGGGCATTGTGTATATCTTTGTGGCTGCATTGCTCAGGAGTATCGTTGGAATACGGCACGCGGTCCGTCCGCCTCGCAGGCTCCGGCCCAGGCGGCGGCATCGGGGCCGACGCTCTACGCTGACCGTCAGGAAGCTTCCCGCATCAGGTCGACAAAGCGATCAAAGAGGTACTCGGCATCATGGGGACCGGGTGCGTGCTCGGGATGGTACTGCACCGAAAAGACCGGAAGTTCCCGGTGACGCATCCCCTCCAGGCTGCCGTCGTTGAGGTTGACATGGGTCACCTCGATCTCGGGCGGCAGACTGTCGGGATCAACACAGAAACCATGGTTCTGGGAGGTGATCTCCACCCGGCCGGTGGTCAGGTCCTTGACCGGCTGGTTGCCGCCCCGGTGACCGAACTTGAGCTTGTAGGTGGAACCGCCATAGGCCAGACCCAGGATCTGGTGACCGAGGCAGATGCCGAAAAGCGGCTTTTTGCCCAGCAGTTTCCGGATATTGTCGACAACCCCCTCCACTCCGGCCGGATCACCGGGACCATTGGAAAGAAAGATACCGTCCGGATCCATGGCCAGGACATCCTCGGCCGAGGTGGTTGCCGGCACCACCCGGACCTCGCAGCCGCGTCGGCTGAGCAGACGCAACTGGTTCCACTTGATGCCGAAATCAAAGGCCACCACCCGGTGACGGGGCTCCCCCGTGTCATCTGCCGCCTCCTGCCGCCAGTCAAAGGGCGCGCCGGCGGTGACGCCCGCCACCATGTCGCGCCCCACCAGGCCGGACCACTCCCGTGCCCGCCGGACCAGGGAATCGCCATCCAGATCCTGGGTGGAGACCACGGCCTTCATGGCGCCGCGGGTGCGGATAATCCGGGTCAACATGCGGGTGTCGAGCCCCTCGACGCCGAGGATACCGAACCGGCGCAGGAAGTCGGCCAGGTTGCCGGTGGCGCGGTAATTACTCGGCATATCCTGGTACTCCCGCACCAGAAAGGCCCGCGGATGGATAGCCGCCGACTCCATGTCCTCGTCGTTGACACCGTAATTGCCGATGAGGGGATAGGTCATGGTGACCATCTGGCCGGCATAGGAAGGATCGGTGAGCACCTCCTGGTAGCCGCTCATGCTGGTATTGAAAACAATCTCTCCCACCGCCTCGCCGGCGCCGGTGAAGGAACGGCCCGTCATGACCGTTCCGTCTTCAAGTCCGATCAGTACTTTCATACAATAGTATCCGGAAATAACCGCCCCCGATGACGGGGCGGCGGTATGTTGGTTCAGTAAAAGTTCAGCAGGGCCAGTGCCATCTCGGCCTGACGCCGGGCCGCGCCCCTCTGGGCTGCGGCCGCAGCGGCCGCAGCCCTGCCGATGGCGCGGTATTGCTCCGGATCGGCCAGGTGCGCGAGCATCAGTGTCGCGAGGGCCCGACCATCGGCGACCTCGAACCCGGCACCGGCCGTGCGCAGGAGGATGGCGGCATCACGGAAATCCTTCATGCTCGGGCCGAAATAGACCGGCACGCCCCAGCGGGCCGCCTCCATGACATTGTGTCCGCCCCGGTCCACCAGGCTGCCACCGCAGAAGACCAGATCCGCGGCCGCATAGAGGTCAGCCAGCTCACCCATGGAGTCCACCAGGATGATCCGGCTCTTCCGGCCCGAGTTCCTGGCCACGCTGAAAAGGTCATAGGCCAGGCCGGCCCGGTCCAGGAGACGCTCCACCTCGGGCAGCCGCTCCAGGTGGCGGGGCGCCACGATCCAGGTCACCGGCCGCTGCTGCCCGTCGCACAGGCGCCGGTGGACCTCAAGCAGCTGCTCCTCTTCACCGGAATGGGTGGAACCGGCGACAAAGACAACCTCTCCCCCGAGATCCAGCTCGCGACGGTACCTGTCACGTATCGCCTCCTTCTCCTGGACCCGGAGATCATATTTTATATTCCCTGTCACCTGAATCCGGCGGGACGGGACACCAAGTTCCCTGAAACGGCGGGCATCGTCGGCCGCGATGACCCCCAGGCCGGCGAACTGCCCCAGCAGACGCGCCATGAGGCCACGGATTTTCCGATACCGCCTGAAGGACCGCTCGGACATGCGGCCGTTGAGAAGAAGCATCGGAATTCCCGCTCTTGCGGTCTCCATCAGCATGACCGGCCAGAGTTCGGTTTCCATGCAGATATACAGATCCGGCCGGAGGGACCGGATCGCCCTGCGGACGGCAGGGGGCAGATCAAGGGGGGCCATCAGGCACGCAACCGTCTCCGGCAGCAGATCCCGGGCCACCCTGTAGCCCTGCTCGGTCATGGTGGTCAGCACGCAGCGGAACCGTCCATGGCGGACCGTCAGTTCACGGATCAGGATCCCTGCCGCCTGTACCTCACCCACAGAGGCGGCATGCAGCCAGACACAGGGCGTGATTTTCCCGTCCGCCTGTCCGGGATACCTGCCCAGGCGCTGGTCCAGCCCAAAGCCGTACCTGCCGCCCAGAACCCGGATCAGGGGCGCCGTGAATAACAGCAGGAAATAACTTGCTGTTCCAAAAATCTTGTAGCCATGGTACAGCACTGTTGTCCCGCCGCCTCAGCTCTTCTCGATACAGCACATAAATTTGGCTATTTAAACAGGATTTTTCATCTGCGTCAACAAGGATCGGGACGGATGCGGAGAAAAGGCGGTCCGGTTTTTCTTGACAAGGCGACAGCGGCCTTGTAAGCAACCGAAATCAGAGAACAGTGGGGATACCGCTTCCCGGCGCCGCCTCTGCCTCGGGGCCGGACGGCAAACGTATCAGTCGTAGAAGTATCGGCCTTTTCAGGTGGTTGCCGATAGCGGCGAACCATTACCATCAGTCAACATGCCGGAGGCCACACGCCATGCACAGACTGCTTGCACTCATGATGGCAGCACTGCTCGTCCTTTCGGGGCAGCCGGCAACAGCCAGAGACAAGAAGATGAAAGACGGACTCTATGCCAGAATCCATACTCCCAGGGGGAGCATTCTGATCAGGCTCTATTACGACAAGACACCACTGACCGTGATCAACTTCGTCGGCCTCGCCGAGGGCACCATGCACATGGGCGGCAGCAAACCCGTGGGCAGCCCCTTTTATGACGGCCTCAAGTTCCACCGTGTCATTCCCGGTTTCATGATCCAGGGCGGCTGTCCCCTGGGCACCGGTACCGGCGGGCCGGGTTACACCTTTCCCGACGAGATCGTCTCCTCGCTCAGGTTCAACGGTCCGGGGGTGGTGGCCATGGCCAATGCCGGCCCGGACACCAATGGCAGCCAGTTCTTCATCACCCACACGGCCACGCCGCATCTCAATGGCAAGCACACGATCTTCGGCCATGTGGTCGAGGGCCAGGACGTGGTCGATGCCATCGAACAGGGGGACGCCATCGAGAACGTGGAGATCATCCGGGTCGGCAGGGAAGCGGAACGCTTCAAGACCGATCAGGCCGCCTTTGACCATGAGCTGGCCCGGATCAAGAGCGAGAAGGACAAGGCCAGACAAAAGGAACAGAACAGGATCAGGAAAATGATCCGGGAAAAATGGCCAGAGGCCCACAGGACACGCTCCGGCATGTACTATGAGATCCTGGAGCAGGGCAGCGGAGAGAGCCCGAAACCGGGAAATACCGTCAGTGTCCACTACACCGGCCGTCTCCTGCTCAACGGACGCACGTTTGACTCATCCCGTGACCGGGGTGAACCGCTTCGTTTCCAGGTCGGGACCGGCCGGGTGATCCGTGGCTGGGACGAGGCCCTGCTCCACATGAAAAGAGGAGAGAAACGGACATTGATCATCCCGCCGGAACTGGCCTATGGCGACCGCGGCGCCGGAGGCGTCATCCCTCCCGGCGCCTGGCTGGTGTTCGACGTCGAGCTGGTGGACTTCTGAGAATCCCTGCCCGGGTCTTCCTCTCAATAGGCAAGACCCACCCGGTCGCGCACCAGGTCCATGGTCTCGGCCGCCTTCTGCCGCGCCTTTTCCGCCCCTTTGGCCAGAACATCGCGCAGGTAGTCCTGATTGGCGAGCAGTTCCCTTTTCCGGGCCCGGGCATCGGCAAAACAGTCCCGGATCAGCTCGAACAGATCCTGCTTGATGTAGCCGTAGGCCGCGCCGCCGTTGATATACAGGTCCCGGACCTCGGCCAGCTTCTCCGGCGGGGCAAAGAGCTTGAGCAGGGCGAACAGGGTGCATTTCTCCGGATCCTTGGGTGCCTCCACCGGCGTGGCGTCGGTCTGGATGGACATCACCCGCTTGCGGAGCTGCTTGTCATCCAGGAAGATGGGAATGGTGTTGCCATAGGACTTGGACATCTTCTGGCCGTCCAGTCCCGGGACAATGGCCGTGGACTCGCTGATGGCCGGCTCCGGAATGACAAAGGTCTCGCCATAGGTGTTGTTGAACTTGGCCGCGATGTCCCGTGCCACCTCGAGATGCTGCTTCTGGTCCTTGCCCACCGGCACCACCTCGGACTGGAACAGGAGGATATCGGCGGCCATGAGCACCGGATAGGTGAACAGGCCGTGGCTGGGCGCGATCCCCTTGGCGATCTTGTCCTTGTAGGAATGACACCGCTCCAGCAGTCCCATGGGGGTCAGGGTGGAGAGGATCCACATCAGCTCACAGACCTCGGGCACATCGGACTGCACCCAGAAAGTACAGCGGTCCGGGTCCAGGCCCAGGGCCAGAAAATCGGCCGCCGCCTCCAGTGTCCCCCGGCGGAGCCGGTCCCGGTCATGGACCGTGGTCAGGGCGTGGAGATCGACGATGAAGACATAGAGATCCGCGGTCTCCATGTTGGAGATCATGGTCTTCATCATTCCGAAATAGTTCCCGATATGCAACTGTCCCGAAGGCTGGATGCCTGAAAGTATCCGTTTCATGTCCTGGCTGTTGTATGATGTTAGGGTATCGCGGCCACCCGTCTCGGAGACCACTCTCCGGGGGCCCGCAATGGGCGGAGGCACTATACCCCAACTGCAAAAAAAAAGTAACCCCTCACGGGATGGCTAAGCATCGGTCTGTCCGACCACAATGGTGTAAGCGCTCTCAGGGGCCGCAGATTTGTGCAGGCGTGCCTGACCGCAGGTAAGCGACCGCAGGGAGACTCCGATAGCCTACCTATGCGGGCAGGCACGACCGTGCAAAGATGCGGTGCCTGTGAGCGCGTACAAAAAAAAGGGAGTGCAGATTTCCCTGCACTCCCCATGATGTCGTCCCGCGTGTACGGGACCGGGCCCGCAGCGCCTACTTCACTTCTTCGAAATCGGCGTCCACGACATCGTCGTCGTCCTTGCCACCGGTTCCGCCGGCTGCGCCACCGGCTGCGCCCGCGGCACCGGCTCCGGCGGCACCGGCCCCGGCGGCACCTCCGCCGGCTGCGCCGCCCTGGCCCTGGGAGGCCTGGGCATACATCAGCTCGGCCAGCTTGTGCGAGGCCTGGGTCAGGGCCTCGGTGGCACTCTTGATGGTGTCGATATTGTCGCTCTCGATGGCCTTTTTCAGGTTTTCGATCTCTCGCTCCACATTGGCCTTGGTCTCGGCATCGACCTTGTCGCCAAGCTCGGTGAGACTCTTCTGGGTCATGTGGATCATGGAGTCGGCATTGTTCTTGGCCTCCACCAGCTCCTTGCGCTTGCGGTCCTCCTCGGCATGAAGCTCGGCATCCTTTTTCATCCGTTCGATCTCTTCCTCGGACAGGCCGGAGGAAGCGGTGATCCGGATGGACTGCTCCTTGCCGGTGCCCAGATCCTTGGCCGAGACATGGAGGATACCGTTGGCATCCAGGTCAAAGGTGACCTCGATCTGGGGTACCCCTCGGGGTGCCGGCGGGATATCGGTCAGCTCGAAGCGGCCGATGGTCTTGTTGTCCGCTGCCATCTCGCGCTCACCCTGGAGGACATGGATGGAGACCGCAGGCTGGTTGTCGGCGGCAGTGGAGAAGATCTGGCTCTTCTTGGTCGGCACGGTGGTGTTCTTCTCGATCAGCTTGGTCATGACACCGCCCAGGGTCTCGATACCCAGTGACAGCGGGGTCACGTCGAGCAGGAGCACGTCCTTGACATCGCCCTTGAGGACACCGCCCTGGATGGCGGCGCCGATGGCCACCACCTCGTCCGGGTTGACGCCCTTGTGGGGATCCTTGCCGAAGATCTGCTTGACCTTTTCCTGGACCTTGGGCATACGGGTCATACCACCCACCAGGATGACCTCGTCGATATCCGAGGCACTCAGGCCGGCATCCTGGAGCGCAGTGCGGCACGGCCCCTCGGTCCGGTCGATCAGGTCCTCGACCAGGCTCTCCAGCTTGGCCCGGGTCAGCTTCATGTTCAGGTGCTTGGGCCCGGAGGCGTCGGCGGTGATGAACGGCAGGTTGATGTCGGTCTCCATGGCCGTGGACAGTTCCTTCTTGGCCTTTTCCGCCTCCTCCTTGAGTCGCTGCAGGGCCATGTTGTCATTGCGCAGGTCAACGCCCTGGTCGCGCTTGAACTCGTCGGCAAGCCAGTTGACAATCCGCATGTCAAAGTCCTCGCCTCCGAGGAAGGTGTCACCGTTGGTGGCCTTGACCTCGAAGACACCGTCACCGATCTCCAGGATGGAGATATCGAAGGTACCGCCGCCCAGGTCAAAGACCGCGATCTTCTCCTCGCCCTTCTTGTCCAGGCCGTAGGCCAGCGAGGCGGCGGTGGGCTCGTTGATGATCCGCTGCACATTGAGGCCGGCGATCTTGCCCGCATCCTTGGTGGCCTGGCGCTGGGCGTCGTTGAAGTAGGCCGGTACGGTGATGACGGCATCGGTGACGGTCTCGCCCAGGTACTCCTCGGCGGTCTGCTTCATCTTGCCGAGGATCATGGCCGAGATCTCGGCCGGGCTGTACTGCTTGCCGTCCACCTCGACCACGGCATCGCCGCTGGGGCCCTCGACGATCTTGAACGGACTCACCTCGATGGACTTCTTGACCTCGGCATCGGTGAACTTGCGACCGATGAGCCGCTTGATGGCGAACAGCGTCCTGGTGGGGTTGGTGACCGCCTGACGCTTGGCTACCTGACCGACCAGCCGCTCGCCCTTGTCGGTGAAGGCGACCACCGAAGGGGTCGTCCGGTTGCCTTCCGAGTTCTCTATCACCTTGGGCTCACCACCCTCCATGATTGCAACACATGAGTTGGTCGTGCCCAGGTCAATTCCTATGATTCTTCCCATGATATAGTCTCCTGTCTCCTTTTTATCCGAAAATCAGGTTCAGGGGCCAGGTGCCGGGACAGTTGCCTGCCTGCGGCAGTGGCACGATACGCTCTTCCTGATTTTCATGGTTTGTTGAGGCTGGAGCCTGATGCATCCGGCCCAGCCGTCCGTATTCTGTATCCTCCGGTCCGTGTACCGGCTCCTGTGCCGGCAACCGGTTTGACTCTCCGTCGCGGCAGCCGTCCGGCGGCCTGTTGTCCGCCATGCCCGGCTGCCATATTTACAATGCGCATGAACACGGGATTGTCAAGGCAGCATCCTGTATTCAGGTAAATTTTCCACCCTCGTCACGAACCGGGGCCACTGGAGACAACCACCTTGCCATGGCGCAGCATCCGATCCTTGAAACGATACCCCTTGGCAAACTCGCGCAGGACATGGTTTGCCGGCACCTCGTCGCTGGCCTCCATGCTCAGGGCATCCTGCTCGTCCGGGTTGAAGGGCTGGCCCACCGCGTCGAGCGGCTCGACCCCGAACTTCTGCAGGGTGGCCAGCAGGCCGTTGCGGGTGAGTTCCACCCCTTCAAGCAGGGACTGCAACTGCTGTTTCGGGTCATCGCTCTCGGCACGACCCTGTTCCAGGGCCCGGTCGAGATTGTCCACCGTGGTCAACAGCTCGCGCAGGATATCCTCGCCCGCATACCTGAGCATCTTCTCCTTTTCCCGCTCGATCCGTTTTTTGAAGTTGTCGGCATCGGCGGCCACGCGCAGGAGCCGGTCCCGGGTCTCTTCCAGTTCCTGCTTCAGGGCCTCGTAGTCCTGATCCAGGGAATCCTCCTGATCCGCCCCGCCGCTCTCCTCCACGTTGCCGGGATCTCCGGGAATCTCCATCTTTTCCCGGTCACGGACATCATCCTTTCTGTTCTCTCCCACCTGTTCTCTCCTCGTCTTGGTCATCTCTCTCTGGCAGTACCGCATTACGCCTTCACCGGCGCGCAACGGTCCTGATCAATCCGGTTGCCTCTGATCGGGAAATCCATCGGTAACTGATTACAGGGCATGTATGGTCAATCAAATCTGGTCGGAACAATAAGTATGGGCCCAACCCGTGTCAAGGCATGGATAGGTACCTCCAGAGCCACAGAGACATGCCCCTGGCCGGGCCGGTGATGGTCCGTCACTTGCGTGTGGAAGGAAACGTAGGCTCCAGATGGCGTGCTGCTGCACTGTTACAAAGGAAAAACAGGGATGCCGGCAAACCCGCGTCGTGGGACATGATACGGCGCGGGTGGACCGGAGTGGGGATGACCGGAGGAAACGGCTCAGGCCGAGGCCAGATACTGGCGGATGGCCGCGGCAAGGGTCTGGAAGATCTTGGTGAATTCCCGCTCGTCGCGTTCGAGCAGGGTGATCCTGAAGCCCTGCAGGTCGGTGGCAAACGAGGAGAGCGGCACCACGCAGACGCCGGTGGAGGCCAGCAGGTAATAGACAAAGCGTTTGTCCAGGGAGACATCGGGACCGGAGACCAGGTCCTCCACGTTGCGGCGTACCTCGTCATTGTCGATGGGCAGGGTCTGGCGGTGATTGAGCAGACCGTCGGTGAAGGCGGCGCTCATGTAGAAGGCACCGTTGGTACGGTTGACCAGCAGACCGTCCACCTCCCTGAGGATGTCATAGGCGATGTTGGAGTACTTCTCATACCGCCTGATCCGTTCCTCCAGGTACACCGGGTAGCGGGGATGGCTCTTGATCTTCGGCAGCACCACCTGCGGCAGGGTGGTGGAGCAGACCTCCACCATCTTGGCGTTGAGAATGGAGGTGACATAGGTCTCGAACATCGGATCGACATGGCCGTTGTAGACCTCGATCCAGCCGCAGCGTCCGCCGGGCCAGGGCATCTCCTTGGAGATACCGCGCATGCAGATGGCCGGTACCCGGTCACCGATCAGCGTGCACAGGGGTGCGGCAACGGTGCCGTTGTAGGTCATGTTCTGGTAGACCTCGTCACAGATCATGAACAGATCGTTTTTTTCGCAGAGCTCGACAATGGCGCGCAGGATCTCGGCCGGATAGACAGCGCCGGTGGGATTGTCGGGATTGATCACCAGGATACCGGCCACGGCGGGATTGTACTTGATATGATTTTCAATATCCTCCAGATCCGGATACCAGCAGTTATTGGGATCGAGGATGTAGGTGACCGGATTGTCGCCGGCATGGGCCGCCTCGGCCGAGGAATGGGTGGTGTAGCTCGGCGTGGGCACGATCACCCGGGCCGTGCGCTTGAGAAAGCCGAAGACCTTGGAGATGGCGTCGCCCAGGCCATTGAAGAAGATGATATCCTCGGCATCGATCTGCACCCCGCCCAGGCTGTTGGTCTCGGCGGCGATGAACTCGCGTGTCTCGAGCACGCCCTTGGTGGGACTGTAGCCGTAGGTCGCGTCATCGTGAACCGCCTCGGCCACGATCTCCTTCATCCAGTCGGGTATCCGCTCGCCCTTGGCCACGGGATCACCGATATTCTCCCAGTTGACCCGGACGCCGAGATTCTGGAGCTTGGTCCCGACATTGACGATGTTGCGGATCTCGTAGGTCAGTTCACCGGCACCGATGTGAAGGATATTGGTACGCATTGCTCGGTCTCCATTGCAGAAATCAGAAAACAGAAATCAGACGTCAGACGTCAGAAGACAGGCTTCGGACAGGCCGGCTGTCGGGGACGGCCCGGGTCCGGAATATTTTGGCGGTGAATCCACGTAAAAGTCCAGCAGGCCATTCTGCACGCGCTCGCGGCTGCCCGCATAGCGGGTACGTGCTTACACCACTATGGTCGGACAAACCGATGGGTAGCCGTCCCGTGAGGGATTACCATAGCGGGGCTATAGCCGGCCAGCCACGATCACGCACAGAGCTGATGCACTGCTGAACTTTTACCAAAAGTATTGCTATTTTCAGGCCGCTGCCGATGGCGGTGAACTGGTACGAATCCGCAGGAATGGCATGACTGCAGGTTCAGGCGGTCAAAATGAGGCTCTTACCACGAAGCCGCAGGCCCGTCAACAAAACATATTGCCGCCTCATTTCCGGGGCTGCAGCAGGGCTGCTGTCTTGTCTGCATCCAGCGGCCGGGCGAGGTAATATCCCTGGACCTGATCGCACTGGTGCCGCCGGAGGAACTCGAGCTGCTGCCTGTTCTCCACGCCCTCGGCCAGGACCTTCAGCCCCAGGCTGTGCGCGAGAACGATGATCACGTCGACCAGCATGGCCATGTTCCTGTCCGCTATGATGCGGGTGGTGAACGAGGTGTCGATCTTGAGGCGGTCCAGTGGCATCTTCTGCAGCACGGCCAGAGAAAAACGGCCGGTCCCGAAGTCATCGACACTCAGCCGGATACCCAGGCGGGCGATCCGCTCCAGTTCAGCCAGGTTCCGTTCCGCATCCTGCATCATCGTCGCCTCGCTGAGCTCGATCTCCAGAAACTCCGGCGACAGACCGCTTTCGGTGATGCAGGACGATATCAGGGAGGCAAAATCCCTGTCCGCAAGCTGCCGGGCCGAGATATTGACCGCCACCGGTACCACGGCCAGCCCCTGCTGTTGCCATTTCACCACCTGCCGGCACACCTCCTCCAGGACCCAGCGGCCGATGTCCACGATCATCCCGCTCTCCTCGGCAAGCGGCAGGAAGCGATCAGGGGCGAGCAGTCCCTCCCGGGGATGGTTCCAGCGCAGCAGGGCCTCCAGCCCCACCAGCCGCTCCGAGGACGCCTCGTACTGCGGCTGGTAGCGGACAACGAACTGGCGCTGTGCCAGGGCGGCGTGCAACTGCTTTTTTTCCAGGCTGATGCGGCTGCCCTTGAATTCCATATCACGACTGTAGAAGCTGTAGGTGCCCCGGCCCTTGTCCTTGGCCTGGTAGAGCGCGGTATCAGCGCACCTGATCACGCCGTCGATATCATCGCAGTCATCGGGAAAAATGGCGATTCCGATACTGGTGGACACCGTGATCTCGTGCCCCTTGAGCCGCATGGGCCTGGCCAGGGAATGCATGATCTTGCGGGCCACCACCGCGGCCCCGGGCTGTCCGCTGATATCGTCCAGGATAAAGACGAACTCGTCGCCGCCCAGCCGGGCCACCGTGTCCGACTGCCGGCACTGGTCCTGCAGACGCCGGGAGACCTCGATGAGAAGTTCATCTCCCACATCGTGCCCCAGGGTGTCGTTGATGCTCTTGAAGCGGTCCAGGTCAAGAAACAGGATGGCCACCCTGGTACCGGTCCGCCGGGCCTTGGCAATGGCACGCTCCAGCCGGTCTCGGAAGAGCAGCCGGTTGGGCAGGCCGGTGAGGGGATCGTGGTGGGCCAGCCGATAGAGCCGGGACTGGCTCTCGCGCAGCTCCTGCTCGATGCGCAGCCGGTCGGTGATGTCGCGGGCCACCTCGATGATGCCATACAGCTCGCCGTCCCGGTTCCTGAGCGGTGAGACCTCGATCTCGAAGGTGTTGTTGATGCCGTTGCCGTGGTAGGGATTGTGCACCAGGGAGACACGCTGCCCGCGTTTCTCCACCTCGCGGACCGGGCAGGGATAGCGCGGATCGTCGCACGGGGTGGCCCGGTCGTGGAAGAGCCGGTAGCAGATACTGCCCTGGATCTCGCGGTTCTCCGGATCCACACCCATCAGGCGGCAGGCGGTGGCGTTCATCAGCAGGATCCGGTAGTCGAGATCAATGGCCATGATCGGATCGGTGGCGCCGTCGATCACGGTCTGGAGGAAGGTCCGCTCATGGTCCACGGCCTCGTGGAGCTGTTGCCGCACTGTCTCCAGGGCCTCGGCCTGCTGTTTCTGACGGGTGATATTCTGGTGGGTGCCGGTCATCCGTACCGGCATGTTCCGCTCGTCCCGTTCCACCACACGGCCCCGATCCAGGTACCAGGACCAGGAACCGTCCTCCTCCCTGATCCGGTACTCGATGCGGTATTCTTCGGTCCTGCCGGCCAGGTGATCGTTGAGCACCTGCAGCACCCGGGGCCTGTCCTCGGGATGGATCTGCCGCCCCAGGCCGCTGATCTCGCCGCCATTGCCGTTGCGGTAGTCCAGAAACTCCTTCCTGTCAGGGCTGGTGTACATCTCACCGGTCTTGATGTTCCAGTCCCAGAGCCCGGCCTGGGAGGCATGGAGGGCGAGTTCGAACCGCTCCTCCACCCGCCTGAGCTCATCCTCCCTGTGGCGGGCCTCCTCGGCCAGGAAAAGCTGGCGCAGGGCATGGGCGATGCTTTCGGCCAGATCCGCCACCAGTTCCTTCTCAAACGCTTCAGGCTCAGACTCCACCCGGGGCTCAACCACGAGGAAACCGCGCAGGCCCGGCCGGCAGCGCACAGCCGTCGCCAGAACCAGGCCGCAATTCCCCTGTTCGAAGATGCCGCCATCACCGCAGGCCTCGCCGCGGCAGAGGATGACCCTCTCCTCCCCGGCCAGGGCCAGCTCGCCGCACCGGGGCAGAATCTGCCGCTGCAACTGGTCCCTGAGGGCGGCAAAACGTTCACCGAGCCCGGCCTCGGCCGTGATCACGCCACCCATCTCCTCGTCCATGAGAACGATCCAGGCGCTGTGATGGGCACCAGCCTGGACCAGACGGTCACAGATACCCTGCAGCAGGTTGGGCAGGTCACGTTCCACCAGCACGAACCGGCACACGGCAAGCGAGGCCCGCAGGAGTTCCAGTTCCCTGTTCACCATGCCGGCCTCCCTGTCCATCCCCTGGCACCGCCGGACTGCGCCTCAGCTGATCTCATAACTCTTCAACTTGTTGAGTAATGTCTTGCGGGTGATCTGCAGCCGGCGCGCCGCCTCGCTCCGGTTGCCGTCCGTCTCCCTGAGGGTCTTCAGGATCAGGGCCCGCTCCGCCTCCTTGAGGGTGGCGGGCTCTTCCACCGGTTCGGGCGCATTCCTGCCCGCCCAGCGCTGGATGGCGAGCGGCAGGCCGCCCACGTCCAGGTATTCACCGCGCATGAGGATGACACCGCGTTCGATGGAATTCTCCAGTTCCCGCACATTGCCGGGCCAGGGATACCGGTTGAGGATATCCATGCACTCGGGCGTGATTCCCGCCACCTGGCGGTTGTTTCTCCTGGCGAAGCTCCGGAAGAAATACTCGGCCAGCAGGGGGATGTCCCCCTGCCGCTCCCGCAGGGGCGGTACCTCCAGGACCACCACGTTGAGCCGATAGTAGAGGTCCTCGCGAAACCTGCCCGCAGCCACCTCCTCCTCCAGATTGCGGTTGGTGGCGGCGACGATGCGGACATCGACATGGATGGTCTCCTGACCGCCCACCCGCTGCAGCTCATGTTCCTGCAGGACCCGGAGCAGCTTGGCCTGCATGGCCGGCGAGGTCTCGCCGATCTCGTCCAGGAAGAGCGTTCCGCCCTGGGCCTGGACAAAGCGTCCCTCGCGCCTGCGGTCGGCACCGGTGAAAGCCCCCTTCTCATGACCGAACAGCTCGGACTCGAGCAGATTCTCGGCCAGGGCCGCGCAGTTGACCTTGACCAGGGGCCCGTCGGCACGCCTGCTCTGGTGGTGCAGGGCCGAGGCCACCAGTTCCTTGCCGGTGCCGGACTCGCCGGTGATAAGCACTGTCGCCTCGGTGGGCGCCACGTGCACGATCATATCCCACAGCTCCCGCATGGGTGCCGAGGTGCCGATGATCCTGTTGTCGTCTCCAAAGGGTTGTCCGGCCAGGGCCTGATCCTCTTCCTGCCGCCGGTGCCCCATGGCCACCTCCAGGGTATGGCGGAGACGGTCAAAATCAAGGGGTTTGGTCAGATAATCGTGGGCGCCCTTCTTGATCGCCTCCACCGCCGAATCCACCGACGAGTAGGCGGTCATGATCACCACCGGAATGGCCGGATTGACGGCATGGATCCGCTTGAGGGCCTCCATGCCGTCCATGGTGGTCATCCGCACGTCCATGAGAATCGCGTCGTATGGCCCCTCCTCCACTCTGGCCACGGCAGTGGTTCCGTCGTCCGCCTCGTCGCACTCCCAGCCCCAGTTGGTCAACAGGGAAGAGAGCATGAAACGGTGGACCTGCTCATCATCGACAATCAGTATTTTCGCTTTCTTGACAGTCACCGGAAAATTCACGAAAAAAGGTTGAACCGGATCGCCATCCGGGAGAGCCGGTAAGCCCCGCTGGTATCCGGCCATGGTAGCATTAAACCGCCCTGCTCTGCAAACAGAACCCGCAGGGATCGAAAAAACCGGTACGCCCGCACCCGCGTAACAGTCCGGCAGCACTCCATCTGCGGACGATCGGCAGGAAGGCGGGCGGCTCACAGCAGTCGTCGCCGCAGATACAGCAGTACCTTTTTTTCATAGATCCCGTAATAGAGCACCCCGGCGGCGAGACAGAAGAGCACGATCAGAATATAGAACAGGCGGGCCCTGACCACGCTGCCGTCATAGTACCAGCCGGCAATCCTGTTCAGCAGCGAGACCAGCGGATAGTGCACGAGGTAGATGGAATAGGAGGCACTGCCCAGGAGCATCCAGAGCGCGGTTCCGTTCATCCCCCTTTCCCGCTCCCAGCCGACAAGCCCGTAAACAACACAGGCGAACATCACTCCGAGCAGGAGATGCTCGACACTGTGGTTCACCAGCAGCTCCTGGTTCACATGGCAATAGACGGCCGTGATATAGGCGGCAAGCAGCAAAAGCCCTGTCACCAGCGCCGACCGGTACCAGCGGCTGGTCCGGGCAGTAATGCAGGCAACCGCCATCCCGAGGAGAAAATGGATGTTATGAATATTGAGCAGAAAGCGGGTCAGGAACATCTCGCCATCCTGTCCGATCATGACGACCAGCAGCAGACCCCAGGCCCCCATGGACAAGAGGAACAGGTCCCGCCCGAGATAGTAGAGCGAAAAAAAGATATAGAACAGCATTTCATGCATCAGGGTCCAGGAGACCTCCAGGGCCGGCTGTGCAGGGGTCGGCAGCAGGAAGATACTGGTGATGATACCGACCTCCCGGTTACCGTTGGCAAGGGCAGGCAGGACCTGGTAAGCGAGCAGGAGAATACATGAAACGGGCAGAAAAGGCGGATAGATGCGGATCACCCTTTTGAGGAAAAACTGTTTCCATGCACCGACACCCGGAGTATCATGCCGATGCACATGGAGGATAATGAAACCGCTGAGAACGAAGAAGGCATCAACCCCGATGTATCCGAAGTCGAAAAACCCTCTGAATACAGTCGCATAATAGACACCAGACCATACAGAAGCATGGTAGAGGACAACGGCTACAGCCGCGATGCCGCGCAGGGCATGGATTCCTTTCAGCATGAGATGACCCGAAACGGTTAGCTTGCCTCTTTGCACGGTCGTGCCAGCCCGCACAGGTAGGCTATCGGAGTCTCCCTGCGGTCGCTTACCTGCGGCCAGGCACGGGCCTGCACAGGTAAGCGTAGACTCCGAATCTGCGGCCTCTGAGAGCACTTGCGCCATTGTGGTCGGACAAACCGATGGTTAGCCATCCCGTGAGGGGGTACTCTCGGCAACATTCTTGAAATACCGGGACGTTTGTACAAGGGAGTCCCGCCTCTCCTGAAGTAGAGAGTTGCCGGGCCGTGATTATTGCATGGATTTTTCCTCACCGGTATCCGGACCATGTGACAGCGACCCGCAAACGGCAAAGCAAGGAACATGCCCAGAGTCAGGATAGAAAAAATCATCGCCGGCGGCAGCGGCCTGGCGCGATTGAGCGAGGGCATGGTGGTGATGCTGCCCTTTGTCCTGCCCGGGGAGCTGGTGGAGATCCGGGTGGTCAGGCGGTTTCGCGGCCACCTGCAGGCCGAGGCAGTGGAGATCCTGGAACCGTCTCCCCACCGGCGGAGGCCGCCGTGTCCTCTCTTCTCCATCTGTGGCGGCTGTGACCTGCAGCATGCGGGGGAAGAATTTCAGGCAGAGCTCAGGAAGGATCTGCTGACAGAGGCGCTCCGGCGAGCCGGCATCACACCCATGCAACCGCTCTCTCTGCTGCCCTGCGCCAGGCCGCTGGCCTACCGGCACCGTCTCCGCCTGCACCTGGCCGACGACGCGGGGCTCGGCTTTCACCGGATCCGCAGCAACCGGGTGGTGCCCATCGAATCCTGCCCGGTGGCCGCCGGCGGCATCAACAGGGTGCTCCGGACCCTCCATGACCACCCCGACCTGCTGGCCGGCCTGGCCGGCCGGTGTGAGGAGATTGAGCTGCTCCAGTCGCCGGAGACGGGTGAAGTGGTCATGGTGATCCATCTCCGGACCGGAAAAAAACTGTCCCGCCAGACCACCGGCCGGCTCGAAGAGCTGGCACGGCACAGCGGGCCGGCAATCGACATCCGGCGCGGCCGCGTCCTGCAGCCCCTTATGCCCGGCAGACCCGTGCCACTGCTGCGCCAGGCGTTTCCGGACTTCGACGGCTATCGCCTCGAGTGGGACAGCGGCTGTTTCTTCCAGGCCAATGCGGAGCAGAACCGGCTGCTGGTGGCCCGGACCTGCGCCATGGCCGGTGAAGTGCACAGCCAGCGCCTGCTGGAGCTGCACTGCGGCATGGGCAACTTCTCCGTTCCCCTCGCCCTCCGTGGCGCCCGGGTGACCGGAGTGGAACAGAACAACCGCTCGGTCCGCTTCGCCGGCCGCAACATGGCTGCCGCCGGTCTGAGCGGCCACTGTCTCATCCGTGCCTCCACCCGGATCGCCCTTGCCCGGCTGCGAAAGACAGGAGAGCAGTTCGACTGTATCGTCCTCGATCCTCCCCGCCAGGGCCTTGGTCCCGAGGTGGCCCTGCTGGCGGAGCTGGCGGCAGAGCGGATCATCTACGTCTCCTGCGACCCCGCCACCCTGGCCCGCGACCTGGCGCGGCTGACCACCAGCGGCTACCACCTGACCAGGCTCACCGCCGTTGACATGTTTCCCCAGACCCATCACATTGAATCCGTGGCCCTGCTTGAAAAAAATTGACATCACCGCCTGTTCGCACTAACAATACCCCTTTGCGCGCAAAGACACGATGCCTGTGACCGCTTACGTTACTTTGGCACAGGTACCAACTCTACCCGAGGTTACAGAATGTCGACCGCAACACCAGGTCGCTTCAGCGCTGACGGTCTGCCGGTCCTGATCGGTTCCGTCCCCCTGACCAGTCACCGGGAAGCACTTGACTGGATATTTGAAGCCACGCCCGAAATCCCCCTCTGGCCCCAGTTACCGGCAAACCCGCTGGAACGGATGATGCCCCAGTTTGCCGAGGGCCTGCCCTGCATCACCGAGGAAGACCCGGCCGATGCCGACGGCAGGATCGTCTATGACATCCAGCGTCCCGGCTTCGAGGAGGAGATGCTCGCCTTCTACGAGGACTACCTGGCCGCGTCCGAAAACGGGGACCTGAGCGTCGACTCCCGCCTCCGCAACAGTCGGGAGCGTTCGGCCGGCCTCTACCTCCTCGCCGAGACCCTGCCCGGCCGCCCCGGTCTGGCCGCGGTCAAGGGCCAGGTGACCGGCCCCTTCACCATGCTCACCGGCATCAAGGACCGCCAGGGCCGGGCCGGCTGGTTCGACGACACCATCCGTGACATGGTGATCAAGGGAATCGCGGTCAAGGCTGCCTGGCAGACACGATTCCTCGCCCGGGCCGGCAACCGGCCGGTGCTGATGTTCATCGACGAGCCGGCCCTGGCCGGCCTGGGCTCCTCGGCCTTCATCGGTGTCTCGGCCGAGGCCATCCGGGAGATGATCAACGAGGTGGCCGACGCGATCCACCTGGCCGGCGGCCTGGCCGGGATCCATGTCTGTGCCAATACCGACTGGAGCCTGCTGCTCGGATCGGCCATCGACATTCTCAGTTTCGACGCCTACGGTTTCTTTGAACGTATCGCCCCGCTCGGCGAAGAGGTGGGCAACTATCTCGACCGCGGCTCCATCATCGCCTGGGGCGGGATTCCCACATCACGGGGCGAGGACGTGGAAAAGGAGGACACCGCCTCCCTGGTCGGCCTGTGGAAAGAACAGGCCCGGGCCTTCACCGGGCCGAAGCGGGATGCGGCCGCCCTGCTCCGCCAGACCCTGATCACCCCCAGTTGCGGCACCGGCTCTCTGGCCCCGGACCTGGCCCGCCGTGTGCTGTCGCTGACCCGCGCCGTCTCCATGACCCTGCGGGACGAACTGCTCCATTAAAGGAAACAGACACTCACAGACAGCCACCGGCCCGGCCCTGGACCCTCTGATGTCGGCCATGGCGGCCGGCAACAGTTTATCGTCAGCACAAAACACACCATGGACAAGCAACAGAGCAATATTCTCAAGGCACGCCGCGACAAGGCAAAGACCCTTGCCGAGGCCGGGGTCAAACTCTTCAGCAATGATTTCAAGGCACCGCAGCCGATCCGGGAGATCCTGCCCCGCGGCGAGGCCCTGGCCCCCGAATCGCACGAAAAGGACGGCGGCTCCTACCGGGTGGCGGGCCGCATCATGTCGATGCGCAAGTTCGGCAAGGCGGCCTTCTTCCACATCCAGGACGAGTCCGGCCGCATCCAGATCTATGTCCGTCGTGACCTGGTCGGCGACGAGGAATACGCGGTGTTCAAGAAGTGGGACGTGGGCGATATCGTCGGTGTGGAGGGCAAGCTGTTCCGGACCAGGACCGGCGAGCTGTCCATCGAGGCCCTGCGGCTGCAGATGATCACCAAGTCCCTGCGGCCCCTGCCCGAGAAGTTCCATGGCCTTACCGATGTCGAGACCCGCTACCGGCAGCGCTACGTGGACCTGATCGTCAACCCCGAAGTGCGCGATACCTTCCGCAAACGGGTGGAGATCATCCGCCTGATCCGCGAGTTTCTCACCAACCGCGGCTTCCTGGAGGTGGAGACCCCCATGATGCAGCCGGTTCCGGGAGGCGCCACGGCCCGGCCATTCAAGACCTACCACAACGCCCTGGGCATGGATCTCTACCTGCGCATCGCGCCGGAGCTCTACCTCAAGCGGCTGCTGGTGGGCGGGTTTGAGAGGGTCTTCGAGATCAACCGCAACTTCCGTAACGAGGGCCTCTCCACCCGCCACAATCCGGAATTCACCATGCTCGAATTCTACCAGGCCTATGCCACCTACCATGACCTGATGGATCTCACCGAGGAGATGATCTCCTGGCTGGCGGCCGAGGTCTGCGGCACCATGGAGATCACCTACCAGGGTGCACAGGTCAACCTGGCGCCGCCCTGGCGCCGCTTCACCATGGACGAGGCCCTGGTGGAGATCGGCGGCCTGGACGCCGCCCTGCTGCAGGATGACGCCGCAATCATGGCCCTGGCCAGGGAGAAGGGAATCGAGCTGCAGCCCGAGGCAGGGCCGGGCAAGGCCAAGACCGAACTGTTCGAGCTGCTGGTGGAGGAGAGGCTCATCGATCCCACCTTCATCACCTCCTATCCCACCGAGGTCTCGCCCCTGGCGCGCCGCAACGAGGAGGACCCGTCGGTGACCGACCGCTTCGAGCTCTTCATCACCGGCCGCGAGATCGCCAACGCCTTCAGCGAGCTCAACGATCCCATCGACCAGCTGCAGCGGTTCGAAAAACAGATCGCCGAGCGGGGCGATGACGTGGAGATCCATCCCATCCTGGACCAGGACTATGTGCGTGCCCTGGAATATGGCATGCCGGCGGCGGCCGGCGAAGGAATCGGCATCGACCGGCTGGTGATGCTGCTCACCGACTCGCCCTCCATCCGCGACGTGATCCTCTTCCCGCACCTGAAGCCCGAGGCCAGGGAAAAATGACCAATCCAGGGGGTGATCGTACCGTAACCCCTCACGGGATAACCAACCACCGGTTTTTTCAACCACAATGCTGCACGCGCTCTCAGGGGCCGCAGATCTGTGCAGGCATGCCTGACCGCTATAGCCTATCTATGCGGGCAGGCACACCCGTGCAAAGATGCGGTGCCTGTGTGCGCTTACATCGCACCCGAGGCCGGCATGTCCATGCGCTCCTTTGAATGGTTTATCAGTCTGCGCTACCTGCGGGCCAAGCGCCGGCAGAAGTTCATCTCGCTGATCTCGGTGATCTCGGTGCTGGGCGTGGCCGTGGGCGTGCTGGCCCTGATCGTGGTGCTGTCGGTCTACACCGGCTTCACCGAGGGGCTGCGCGACCAGATCATCGGCATCAACGCCCACATCCTGGTACAGCGTTTCAGCGGCCCCATCGACGATCCAGGGGCAGTGATGAAGGCCGTCGAATCGGTGGATGGCGTGGCGGCAGCCTCTCCCTATATCTATGCCCAGGCCCTGATCACCTCGGCCCGTGCCTCCAGCGGTATTGTCCTGCGCGGCATTGATCCGGAAACCGCCACCCGGGTAATCCGCATCGGCCGGGAGATGAAGGCGGGCCGCCTGCAGGACCTGGAACGGAACAACAGCCTGCCGGGTATCGTCATGGGCATCGACCTGGCCCGGCAGCTCCGGGTACGACCCGATGACAGGGTCCGGCTCCTCTCGCCCAACGGACCGCTCTCGCCCATGGGGGTCCTGCCAGCGGTCCGGACCTGCCGGGTGGTGGGCATCTTCGAAACCGGCATGTACGAATATGATTCCACCATGGGCTTTGTCAGCCTGCGGACCGCCCGGGGCCTGACCGGCTTGCGGCGGGGCGTCCATGGCATCGAGGTCAAGGTCACCGACCTGGACCGCGCCGATCGGACAGCCGCCGCCATCCGGCAGCGGCTCGGCCCCGGCTACTCGGTGCGCGACTGGATGCAGATCAACCGTAACCTGTTTGCAGCCCTCAAGCTGGAGAAGATCGGCATCTTCATCGCCCTGGACCTGATCATCCTGGTGGCGGCCCTCAACATCATCAGTGCCCTGGTCATGGTGGTGATGGAGAAGAAGCGGGACATCGCCATTCTCAAGTCCATGGGCGCCACCACCCGCTCCATCATGCGTATCTTCTTCTACCAGGGGGCGGTGATCGGCGTGACCGGGACCATCCTCGGGGTCGGCGGCGGCCTGGGACTGTGCGCGATCCTCAAGAAGTACAAGTTCATCGAGCTGCCCAGCAATGTCTATCCCATGTCCACCCTGCCCATCAAGGTGGTGCCCATGGACGTGAGCGTGATCGCGGTCTCGGCCGTGCTCATCACCCTGGCCGCCACCCTCTATCCCTCCTGGCAGGCCTCCAGGGTCAGGCCGGCGGAGGCGCTGACCTATGAGTGACAGGACGATTCTCAGCGCCAGGGCCATCCACAAGGCCTTTGCCAGCCCGGCCGGACCGATCCGGGTCCTGCGGGGGGTGGACCTGGAGGTCGGCCGCGGCGAGATGACAGCCATTGTCGGCGCCTCGGGATCGGGCAAGACGACACTTCTGCAGGTCCTCGGTACCCTGGACGCCCCGGACAGCGGCGAGCTGTTCTTTGCCGGCCGCAGGCTCACCGGGCTCAACGAGACGGCCCTGGCTGTTCACCGCAACGCCAACATCGGCTTCATCTTCCAGTTCCATCACCTGCTGCCCGAGTTCACGGCCCTGGAAAACGTGATGATGCCGGGCCTCATCGGGGGCAGGGGCAAAGAAGAGATGCGGAACCGGGCCCTGGCGCTGCTTGACCAGGTCAACCTCTCCCATCGCACCGATCACCGCAGCGGCGAGCTCTCGGGCGGCGAACAGCAGCGGGTGGCCCTGGCCCGGGCCCTGGTCATGGAACCGGCCCTGCTGCTCGCCGACGAGCCCACCGGCAACCTGGACTCGGCCAGTGGCGAACGGGTCTTCTCCCTCCTGCGGGAGTTGAGCCGTTCCCGTTCCCTGGCCGTGGTCATGGTCACCCACAACATGGAACTGGCCGCATCCCTGGACCGGATTCTCACGCTCTCTGACGGCCTGCTCACCGCCTGTTAGCGCCCTGCCCCCTGGCCCCTGATCCCTGACACCTGCCCCCGGCACCTGACCCCTGACACCATAGCTGTCAGGTTAAGCGATTCACAGCTATCACAACGGATCATTTTGGACATGTATTTGCCTGGAAACGGTTGTTTGAAAAGGAAAAATGCACTCAAGTTAGGAACGTTTTCCATTAGAGATTCCACCCGACTCGGGCTTGGCCCGTTCCATGGTGGAATAACCGGGATAGGGGACCACCACGTTGACTGAACGTACGTTCCAGTAGCGGCTGCCGGCGATCTTAATGGGACTGCATGTCGGCAGAAAAGGCAAGATGAAATGAAGCTGTCAGCTGGCGCAGACTATGCAAGGATTCCCCCATGGGACATCCAGCACCATGCCGGAACACAACAGCGGTCTATCACCCGCGCAAGCCGACCGACTCACCGTTATATCGGCTGCTCCTGAACCATTTCGACAGTTTTGAACAGATCTATGGCGAGCGGTTTTCCCATGACCATGGCTTTTACCGCCCGGTCATCTCCGATGCTGTGCGGGCTTACCTTAAATGCGGTGACTTGAAACAGGGAGTTCGCAAGGGTTCGCTGTCCCGACTGCCGCTATGAATATCTCATATCTCCTCGCCTTTTCCTGTCGGGGCCGCTGGTTCTGCCCCTCATGCCATGCCAAAAAAGTCGTCCAGTTCGGAGAGATGCTTCGGGAAAATATCCTCTACCCGGTGCCACACCGGCAGTATGTCTTCAGCATCCCCATCATTATACGCAAATTCTTCCTCTATAATCGAAACCTGCTTGCCCGGCTGGCCACCTGCGCGGCAGACAGTCTGCTCACCTTTTTTCGCACGGCTCTTGGTCTTGATGATGGCGTCTGCGGCGCGGTGATGACCATTCAGACCTTTGGCGATTATGCCAGATGGCATCCGCATATCCATTCCATTGTTGCCGACGGCCTGTTCCGCAGAAGCGGGGTGTTCCATGTCATGCCAAGGCTGAATATCTCTCCGCTGGCCGAACTGTTCCGGGCCAGCGTCTTGTCTATGTTGAAAGAGGAAGGTCTGGTTGATGATGCCTTTATCGCCATGGTTGTGACATGGCGACATACCTCCGGTTTCAGCGTGGACAACTCCGTCTGCATCGCCCGGAACGATGAGGCTGGAATTACCAGCCTGGCCCAATATATCATCCGCAGCCCCTTCTCCACGAAGAAAATCAGTTACAACGATGATACCGGCATGGTGGTTTACCGGTCAAAGATGACCCATGGCAAGAACAAAAAGAACTTCTCTATTTCCACAGCCGAAGAGTTTCTTGCCGCCATAACCCAGCATATTCCGGATAAAAATTTTCGTAAGCGCTCACAGGGACCGCATCTTTGCACGGTCGTGCCTGCCCGCATAGGTAGACTATAGCGGTCAGGCCACGCCTGCACAAATCTGCGGCCCCTGAGAGCGCTTACACACCATTGTGGTCGGACAGACCGATGGTCAGCCATCCCGTGAGGGGTTACAAATTTTCAGCTTGTGAGGTATTACGGCTGGTATTCAAACCGGATGCGGGGTGAACGGGCCCAACAGGAGCTGGCGGACAAGGCAAGTGACAATTCAGATAACGAAATCGAAATTCTCGATGTCTCGACATACAAGCCGAAAAAGATCCCGCCGCCGATCTGGCGGGAGTGCATAAAGAAGGTGTGGGAGGTCGATCCCCTGAAGTGTACGCATTGCCAGGGAGAAATGAAGATCATCAGCTTTATCAATGAACCGGATGTCATCCGAAAAATACTGGAACACCTGGACCTCTGGAACATACAGGACCAACCACGCCCGCCACCGGAAAACAGGTTTACGCCACCACCCCGTAATCCATGTCCGGCATCTACCGGGCAGGACGATTCTTGTTTCTTTGATGATGGCTGGCCAGGTTACGAGGAACCGTATATTACCCGTGATTGACAGCCTGACAACACCTTCCTTCATCCTCAATTCAGCCCCATATTTGAATCACCGCGATCATGAAAAATATTTACATGACAAATAGTTAGCGACTTTTGCAGAAAAAATTTGCAGATTATCCGCCTGTATTATAGGTTTAGGAAATACGTTCAGAAAACGAACATGGGAACAGCAGGTGCCCGGATGTCAATGGAAAATTGGACACCTGCTGTTGGGAGTTACTTACCTGGAAGTCAATTCAGATTATTGATTATTGGAGCCTGCCCGTATGAGCAGGGCAAGTATGCGTGCATCCCGGATGGTGATGCGGCCGTCGTCGTCCAGGTCGCATTCCGGAAAAACTGAGGCTGGCTGGCGGAGATAGTTTTTCAGGATATTCATATCCTGTCGATCCACCCGGCCGTCATTGTTGAGGTCACCACGGTCCGGGACGGGCAGGTTGCCCATGTTAATGGAAAAGAGTGTCACCGTACCACTTACTTCGTTCGCTACCGCCAGAAGCGGGGCACCTGTAGGGCTGTCGGAGCCGGGGATAAAGGTGATGCCTTCCGGGCCCAGATCTCCTGCGGTGCCTGCAGCGGTATCACCCGTGAAATTACGGTTGTTGACGTATTGAATAAAGGCCGGTGCCCGGGGATCGGTGACGTCAAAGACCATAATGCCGCCAATACGTTCCAGACCGGCAAAGACAAAATGACGGGTGCGGATAATGGCATGTGCCACTCCTTCGGGCTCCGGTCCCTTGTTGTCACTGCGCTTATCCATGGAGTCATTGGTATCGTTGTCGACATTGAAAAAATCGGGCAGAACGCCGGCTGTGATGCGCTCCAGCAGATCACCACTGTCATAGACCTGTTGCAGGTCATGCCTTCCCTGCCGCCAGACAGAAAGGGAACGAGCGCCAAAGGAGTACAATGCGTCATAATCTCCGTCTCCATCGGCATCACCCATGGCAGTGGTTACCTGCAGCCGCCCCAGAGCTGTTTTCTTCTGTATGAGATCGGCATGGGGGAAGGCCTGCGGATCAAGTTCAAGCTTGCCTGCCCTGCTTTCTTCGGAAAATCCTTCATAATCCCTTGAATCTCCCTCATTGGCCGTGACAAGGTAATAATGGTCATTGACTATAAAGGCGGCCAGCGCATCGGGCTGGTACATACCAAAAAGGTTGGGCCACGTTCGAATATTGATATTTTTATCTTTGTCAGACGCATCCAGGCCGTTTCCGGGCAGGTTATGATTTTTATAGCCAAGGGGCATGATATCAGTGATGCGGCCACGCCGCAGGTCAAGCAGGGCAATGGCGTTATTTTCCTGCAGACTGATCCAGGCCCGGCGTGAATCGGGAGAAACCGAAATATACTCAGGTTCCAGATCCTGGGCCACCGATGCATTCGGTCCGAAAATGCGCACCCCTCTTCGACGCAACTCATCAACCTGACTGTTGAAACTGGAGAAATCAGCCGTTATTACCCGTGCCTGTTGCACGCCCCTGTGGATATCAATTATGGAAATAGAGCCTTCGGGATCCACCTGGTAGTCATCACTGGGCTCCCCTTCATTGGCCACCAGAATTCTGCGACCGTCCGGGGTGAAGGTGAGCATGTCCGGCAGGGAGCCAACCGTTACCCTGCCGAGATAAGTACCCTGGGTTGTGAAAAAAATCACGCTGCCCGGTTGCTGTTTGGGCTCCGCCTGCACGGCCACGGCCACGAGACCGTTTTGTACCGCCACTGAATTGGGGCCTGCTCCGTAAGGGGAGAGATCGATACGCCCTGTCCGTACTATATCGGCAGGGGCGGAAATATCGAGGATGTCGAGACTGTTTTCCGCGCTGTTGGTGACAAAGAGGCGCTGGTGTTCGGGGTCATAGGACACGATTTCAGAAGCGCTTTGGTCAAATATGCCGGTTTCGTAGGTGGAAAGCAGTTGCAGCCTGATTGAGGAGTCGGCCGATCTAAAACTCTTTATACAGTGTTCTTCAGGCGGCAGAGGCGACATGTCACGGCCTTCGGATTCCAGGGATTTGGCATAGTTGACAAAGGACATGGCATAATCAAGATAGGTGTCAACACCTTGGCCGCGCTCATCCTGTACTG
>JALSNC010000223.1 GCA_026987195.1 Desulfobulbaceae bacterium
CAGGCCGAGCTGTCGATCACCCTGTTGTTATGCAGGACAGGAAGCCCCCCCGGTGCGGGCTGCAGAAAGAGATAACCGCGGGAGAGGGCCAGATGCGCCTCCACCTCGCCGCCGGCGGCCAGGACCACCTGGGCCTGCGCGCCGCAGCCTACGGCCAGCGGCAGATCGTGCTCCGTATGGCGACGGACACCGGTGGAACTGCGGATCTCGAAGATTCTGCTCAAATGGGTTCCTCGCAGAGGATCAGGAAGGATGGCGGCGGCTGCTCCCCGTTGACCACCAGGGTGCGGCGCACGTCACGGAAACCCGGTCGTGAGCCGACCACGGTATAGCGCCCCGGTCGCAGCTGGATCCGTTTCTCCATAAACCGTCCCAGTCGGCCGACCAGGTAGATGACGACACTGGTCCGGCCATCGGAACGGAGGGTCACCGGAACCGGGGTGGTCGCCCTGGTCAGGAGCGCAGCAAGATCGGCGATCCCGG
This sequence comes from Desulfobulbaceae bacterium, assembly GCA_026987195.1. GTDB lineage: Bacteria > Desulfobacterota > Desulfobulbia > Desulfobulbales > Desulfobulbaceae > DRKI01. The sequence continues at coordinate 484 of JALSNC010000223.1, forward strand.
CCCGGAGGCGGGGCCCGGCATCGGTCTGTGTCCTGGCCACGGCCAGGGTCTGCCGGGCCTCGGCCAGAGGGCCATCCTCCTGCAGGCGCAGGGGATGGGCAAGGATCCGCTCCATGGCCTGCATCAGGGCGAGCCGTTCCGCAGCCAGGCTGCGGCCGGCCACGGCAAAGGCGACGCCGGGCGAGATCGCCAGGGCCTGATCGCAGACCGCCAGGGCCTGCTGCCACTTTTCGGCCCGCACCAGTCGGGTGAACCGTCGGGCCAGCGCAGCCAGGGTCCTCTTCTCCTGTGCCGCCCGGAGTGCCTTGCGCCCCTCACGGACCGCCGGATCGTCGGCCCGGATCCCGGCCGCCTCGTCCAGGGCGGTGGCGGCGCCCTCCAGCTTGTCCTGGTCGAGAGCGGTGAAAAAGCGGCCCATGGCCCGACGGAAATGTTCGTCCCGGAGCTGCCCTTCCAGGCGCTGCCGGGCCCGACGCGCCGGGGCATATTCCGGATCGAGCTGCTCTGCCCGGCCATAGCATGCCAGGGCCTGCCGGGACTCCTTCTGCTGCTCCAGCCTGGCGCCCTCCCGCAGCAGCGCCAGGACCCGGTCAAGGGAGGCGGCCCGCTCCAGGCCGTGCCGGGCCGCGGCATCGGACGGGTCAATGGCCAGGGCCCTGGTGAACATGGCCCTGGCCTCGTCGGCCCTGCCATCGGCAAGGGCCTGACCACCCTGTTCCACGGCCTGGCGGAAGAGAACAGCCCGGGCTGAAAGCAGGTGCTCCAGACCGGTGGCCGCGGCCGTATACTCCTGCGCCGCGGCGTCATGGTTCCCGGCCCGGGCCCGGGCATCGGCTTCTGCCGCCTGCAGGGTCACGGCCTCGTACTCCCGGCCTCCCCATACGCCGACATCGGCTGCCTCGGCCTCGGCCTTCATGGCCAGCCAGGCTGTCCTGGCCGCCTGGAGACCGGCATCTGCCGGCGGCGGTTTCTCCTGCTCCACCTGCCCGGACGAAGAGCTTCCTGCCGGTTCTTCCCGGGCCGGGTCACTGCTCCTGACCGGAGATTCCACCGGGATCTCCTGCGGCGGCTCCCTGTCCGGCAGCAGCCAGTAGGCAAGGATGGCCAGGTCCACCAGAATGAAGAGGGTGAAAACGACCAGCAGCAGCAGGAACATTCCGCCCCGCCCCGATGGCTGGAAATCCTCATCCGGGGGCTTGAGAGGGGGTGTGTTTTCAGATGATCGGACCATATTCCCACACAATCTCGAGCGGCAGGGACCGCCGGGCCCCTGCGTGCTGCCGAACTTTCACCAAGAGCACCGGTAATTCAAGGCTGCTGCCGATAGCGATGAACTGTTACCCGGAAAATCCTATCTTGCCGCCGAAGGCGATACCGGGTGTGCTGTCTCCCGACTCCTGCCACCCGGCTGCCGACCGCCGATCCCTGTCTCCCGGACATAGATCTGCCGCAGAAGCTGCCGCCAGCGGCGGTACTGCTGCTCGGCCGAACCGGTCAGGCGCACGGTCTCCCCCTCCACCTCCATGACCAGAGGTTCGGCCTCGG
>JALSNC010000224.1 GCA_026987195.1 Desulfobulbaceae bacterium
CTGTTCGGACAAGACCGGCACCCTCACCCAGAATAAATTGACCCTGGGCGAGATCACGGTCTTCAAGGCCGCCGATGTCCAGGAGGTGCTGCTCATGGCCTCGCTGGCCTCGCGGCCGGAAAACCGTGACGCCATCGACGAGGCCGTGCTGCAGGGGCTTGAGGACACATCCAGGCTGCAGTCCTATACCCAGACGAACTTTGTCCCCTTTGACCCGGTGCGGAAGCGGACCGAGGCCACGGTGCGCGACGCCGACGGCACCACCTTTGTGGTGACCAAGGGAGCGCCGCAGGTGATCATGGCCATGGCCGACCTGGACGAGGCCGAACAAAAACGGGCAGAACAGGTGGTCAACGACTTCGCCGCCCAGGGCTACCGCGCCCTCGGCGTCGGCATCAGGCGGGAGGACGAGAAAACCTGGCGTTTTCTCGGCATTCTCTCCCTCTTTGATCCGCCCCGGGAGGATTCGGCCGAGACCATTGCCCGGGCCAGGGCCTACGGGGTCGACATCAAGATGGTGACCGGCGACAACCTGGCCATTGCCCGCCAGATCTCCGGCAAGCTGGGCCTGGGTACCGATGTCCTGCGCTCCGATATCCTGCCGGTCCAGGATACCGGGATCGCTGCCAGGGCCTCCATCGGCGAACAGGTGGAAAAGGCGGACGGCTTTGCCGAGGTCTTTCCGGAGCACAAGTTCGCCATTGTCAAGATCCTGCAGGGCCGCAACCATATCACCGGCATGACCGGCGACGGCGTCAACGACGCGCCCGCCCTCAAGCAGGCCGATGTGGGTATCGCGGTCAGCGGCGCCACGGACGCGGCCCGGGCCGCGGCCGACCTGGTCCTCACCTCGCCGGGACTCTCGGTGATCATCACCGCCATCGAGGAGGCGCGGCGGATCTTCGAACGGATGAACTCGTATGCCATCTACCGGATCAGCGAGACCATCCGGATCATGTTCTTTGTTGTCCTGGCCATGATATTCTTCAATTTTTATCCCATCACGGCCATCATGATCATCCTGCTCGCCTTTCTCAATGACGTGCCCATCATGGCCATTGCCTATGACCACACCGGCCTGGAGAAGCGGCCGGTGCGCTGGAACATGCAGCAGGTCATCGTGGTGGCGACCGCAATGGGAATCGTCGGCGTGCTGGGCAGTTTCGGTATGCTCCTGATCGCCATCGACTGGCTGCACCTGGATGTTCCCCAGATCCAGACCTATGTCTTTCTGAAGATGGCCGTGGCCGGCCACCTGGTCCTGTTCGTGGCCAGGAGCAAGGAACACTTCTGGAAACGGCCCTGGCCGGCGCCGGTCATGGTCTGGTCGGCGGTGGTCACCAAGCTGGCGGCAACCCTGCTGGCCAGGTACGGATTCGGCTTCATCACCCCCATCACCTGGCCGGAGATCGCCCTCATCTGGACCTACTCCATCCTGTCGGCCCTGCTCACCGACGTGGTCAAGGTCCAGGTCTACCGGCACCTGCGAACCCGGGTCGGCAGGCATCGCAGTTTCCTGAAAGACATCACCAGGTCGTTTACACCCAAAAACTTTCCCATCCGCCGTCACTGATGTGGAAGCATGGCAGCGGGAACAGTCCTCCGGACCGTGACGAGGTGAATGCATGCCTGAGATCATTGATGTGGGCAGCGATGAACCGGGAGCGGCGAACTGCCGCCTGCCCGGATATCCCGGCGGCGCGGGGCTGCCGGCGGGTCGCCCTACCCATCGATGTCAAATTTCAGCAGCGCCGGGATCTCCTCCGGGACCACGGGCGGGCTGAAAAGATAGCCCTGGATGATCTCGCAGCCGATGTCCCGCAGGAGCCGCAGCTGTTCCTTCGTCTCCACCCCTTCGGCAACCACGCTGTGGCCGAGGGCATGGGCAGCGGTGACAATGGCCTCCAGCAGGATCGTGGAGCCCCTGTCCCCCATCATATCCATGATGAACAGCCGGTCGATCTTCAGGCAGTCGATGGGCAGGTTCTTCAGTGATGCCAGGGAAGAGTACCCGGTGCCGAAATCATCCATGGCGATCTTGACGCCCATCTGCCGCAGTCTGTCAAAGATCCGCACGCTTCCTTCCAGGTCCTGGACCATGCTCTCGGTGATCTCCAGCTCGAGATGGGCGGCAGGAAAACCGGTCTCCTCCAGGACCTGTTCCACGGTGCGGCAGAGTTCCGGATCCCGGAAATGGAGAGGCGAGATATTGACCGCAACCCGGAACGGTTCCATGCCCTGCTGCCGCCAGCGCATGCCCTGTCTGCAGGCCACCTGCAGGACCCAGTCGCCCAGGGGCTTGATCATGCCGATCCGTTCGGCAATGCCGATGAATTCCAGCGGCGAGACCAGGCCCATCTCGGGATGCCGCCAGCGGACCAGGGCCTCGACCCCCACCAGCCGGCCATCCCGGGCGCTGACCTGGGGCTGGTAATGCAGCTCGAGCTGGTCGCGGTCAATGGCCCGGCGCAGTTCCTGTTCCAGCCACAGCCGCCGTTCCGCTTCGGCAATGAGGCGGGGCTGATAGAAGGCAAACCGGTGTTTTCCCTCGGCCTTGGCGGCATACATGGCGCTGTCGGCGGCCCTGAGCAGTTCCTGCAGGGTCCCGCCGTCCTCCGGGAAGTGGGCGATACCGATGCTGCAGCGGGGACGGAGTTCCCTGCCCTTCAGGGTCACCGGCCGGTTCACCTCCTGCAGGCAGCGGTCGGCCACGTCGGCCGCCACATACTGGTCATCGACATTGTCGACCAGGATACAGAACTCGTCCCCGCTGAGCCGGGCGACGAAATCCGAGCCCCGCAGTACGCCCTGCAGCCGCACTCCGATCACCTTGAGCAGTTCATCCCCTGCATTGTGTCCCATGCTGTCGTTGATATCCTTGAACCCGTCCAGATCGAGATAGATCAGGGCGAACTGCTCCTGCCGGCGGTGGGCTGCCCGGATCACTCCTTCCATGTGTTTGTAGAAATAGGCCCGGCTGGCCAGCCCGGTCAGGGTGTCCGTGTAGGCCAGTTGCCGGATGCGACGTTCCGCGGCACGCTGCCGGGTGATATCCTGGACCGTGCCCAGGACCACGTGGCTGCTGTCCGGGGCCAGGCCCATTTCCTGGTGGACGATGATGGCCGATCGGCCCTGAACCAGGAGGCGGTATTCCGAGGGTTTCAGCGGCCCACCGTTGACGCTGCCGGTGATGACGTCCAGGAGATGGTCCCGATCCTGAGGATGGACGCGCTGGAGAAAATCCCCCAGGGAGGCGCAGCAGTCGGTTGTCGAGATTCCCATCATCACGGCCAGGTAGTCCGAGACCGTCATCCGGTCGTGCTCCGAGTCCCAGCGCCAGTAGCCAAGACCGGCGATCCGCTGGGTTCTCGCCATCTGCTCCCGGTTTTCCTCCAGGCTGCGCGCGGTGCGGCTGGCCCGTAACTGGAAACGGATCTGCTGCAGGAGAATGGCGTGGTTGACCGGCTTGGTGACAAACCCCGAGGCCCCGGCCTCGAAAGCCCCCTCCACCGAGGCGGCATCCTCCAGGCCGGTCACCATCAGGATCTGCAGATGGCGCAGCTCGCGCATACCGGACAGCCGCCGGCAGACCTCGAAACCGTCCATGCCCTCCATCAGGGCATCCAGGAGCACCAGGTCGGGGCGCTGCCGCAGCGCCATGGCCAGGGCCTCTTCCCCGCCGGCGGCCTCCAGAACCCTGTATCCGGCCGCGCCCAGGGACCCGGTCATGGTCATGCGGAACATCGGGTCATCGTCCACCACCAGGATGGTCGCGCCGGGGGCCGCCGCCTGCTCCTCTGCCGGGGCCGACGCAGCCCCCTGCTGCCCGGCTTCGGATTCCAGGGCGGCCATGACCCGGGGCAGATCCCGGGCAATGGCCTCAACCAGGGCGGGAGCGGCAGTGATGTCTCCGGCGGCGGCGCTTCTTTCCAGTTCGGCGCAGAGATCTGCCAGTACCCGCGCGCCAAGGTTGGCGCACCCCGATTTCATCCGATGGGCGATCATTCGAAGCTGTCCGCTGTCACCCTTCCTGGCGGCCTCTTTCAACCCGGCAAGATCCTTGGGGGCCTGCTGCTGAAAATGCGCCACTGCCCTTGCCAGGATATCCGTGCCGCCGGCCTGTCCCAGGTCGCGCAACTGCTGAAGGGCAGAGGCATCGAGGGGCTGCGGGGACGCCTGCCGTTCCTCCCCTGTCCGCCGCTGCCCGGATGCCTGGTGCCGGCGGGAGGGCAGCCAGCGGGCGAGGATGTCGGCAAGCTGCCGCCGGGTAAACGGTTTGCTGAGATAGCTGTCCATGCCGGCGGCGCGGCACCGCTGTTCGATCCCCTTCTGTACATCCGCGGTCAGGGCGATCACCGGCACCGGACGCCGCCCCAGTTCCCGCTCCAGCCGCCGCAGATCCACGGTGGCGTCGAAACCATCCATCTCGGGCATGTGACAGTCCATCAGCACCAGGTCATACTGTTTTTCCCGCAGGGCGGCCAGGGCCTGCACCCCGTCTTCCACCACATCGGCCCGGCATCCCAGGGCGGTGAGCATGCCGATGGTCACATCCTGATTGACGCTGTTGTCTTCGGCGAGCAGGACATGGGCCTGGAACACCGGCCCTTGCGCCTTGTGCACTGCCCCCGCCGCCACCTTCTCTCCCAGCAGATCGCGGAGACAGTTCAGCAGTTGCCGCTGCCGTACCGGCTTCTGGAGAAAGCGGGCGATGCAGGTCTCGCCGCTGACCGTCCCGGCCCCACCGACGGCGGAGCTGAGCATCACCACCTGCAATTCCGGGATGGTGTCGTTCCGCTGGATATGGCGTGCCAGCTCCAGGCCGTCCATGTCGGGCATGTGCAGGTCAAGCAGGGCAATCCGGAAGGGATCGCCCTCCCGGGCCGCATCCCGCAGCATGGCCAGGGCCTCTGACCCGGAGCTGGCCAGGCTGTTGCGCATGCCCCAGGCAGTGACCTGGGAGTGGAGGATCTCCCTGTTGACGGCGTGATCGTCCACGATCAGCAGCCGGACCTCCCGGAAGGCGGCAGGATGACTGAGGCCATGGTCGCCCCTGTCAATGACGGCAAGCTCGATGGTGAAGCTGAAGCAGGCACCCTCCCCGGGCATGCTGCGGAGCATGATCTCGCCCCCCATCATCTCCACCAGCCGCCTGGAGATGGCGAGGCCCAGGCCGGTGCCGCCATGGCGCCGGGTGGTGGAGCCATCGGCCTGGCTGAAGGCATGAAAGATCTTTCCCTGCTGCTCCAGGGGGATCCCCGGCCCGGTGTCCGAGACCTCGAAGGAGATGGTCTGCCGGTCTCCTTCGCCGGCCACGAGCCGTACCCGCAGCCGCACCTCGCCCTGTTCCGTGAACTTGACCGCATTGCCCAGCAGGTTGACCAGGATCTGCCGCAGTCTGAGGGGATCGCCCCTGACCCAGGATGGCAGGTCGGGCGGCAGGTTCAGCACCAGCTCCAGGCCCTTGCGCCGGGCCTGGCCGGAGACCAGCTCCAGGGTGTCCTCCATCAGCTCCCTCAGATCGAAGACCTCCTCGTGCAACTGCAGCTTGTTGGCCTCGATCCTGGAAAAATCGAGGATATCGTTGATCACCCCGAGCAGGCTTTCGGCCGAGCGATGCGCTGTCTCGGCCAGACGCTGCGAGCGGATATCCAGGTCGCAGTCCAGCAGCAGTTCGGTCATGCCCAGGACCCCGTTCATCGGGGTGCGGATCTCGTGGCTCATGGTGGCGAGAAATTCACTTTTGGCCTGGCTGGCGGCCTCAGCCGCCTTCCTGGCCGTTTCCGCGCTCTCCATGGCGGCCACCAGGTTGCGCGTCCGTTCCTCGACCTTCTTTTCCAGCTCCTGCCGATAGGAGGCCAGCTTGTTGTCCCGTTCCTGAATCTGGCCCAGCATGTCGTTGAAGTTGGCGATGATGGTGCCGATCTCGTCCCGGTCGCCCGGTTGCAGGCGGAGGCTGAAGTCCTGGGTGTCGGAGACCTGCTGCATGCCGGCCAGCAGCTCCCGGATGGGCGTGGAAATGCGCCGGTGCAGACGACTGGACAGCAGGTAGACCCCCCACATGATGAGCAGCCAGAGGATGGAGATGATGGCCAGGTAGGCAAGGATCCTCTTGTAGAGAGAGGCGAGGCTGATATCCATCCAGATGAAACCGAGATAGTCGTTGTCCAGGAAGATCGGCCGGACAATATCGATCTCGTGACCGTCGATGGTGTACTGCAGGGTCCGCATAGTGCTGGCCCACCGCAGCCAGGCGCTGTCCTGGTGGCGCGGATGGTGGTCGGGATCCCCGTTCCTGGCATAGGAGGCGAAGCGGCTGCCGTCGGCCTGGTAAAGGGAGGCGCTGAGCACGGACGGTTCGGAATGCAGGGAACCGAGCAGTTTGTCGGCGGTCCGCCGGTCGTCGAAGGCCAGGGCTGCCGTGGAATTGGTGACAATGAAATCGGTCAGTACCCCGGCCCGCTCCAGCAGCATCTGCCGGTAGCTGAAGTACTCCATGCTCAGAAAGGCCAGTGAGCTGATCAGCAGGGCCAGGCCGCTGGTCAGCAGGATCATCCACCTGAGTTTGCCGGCAATGCCCCGGTTGGTGGCGCGCTTCACCTGTCACCTCCGCCGGGGGGGCCGTCGACGATGGTGGCGAGCTGCAGCAGGGGGGCGGCGACCTTGAGGCCGGCTTCCCGGACCCGGTGCAGGTTAATTCTGAACCCCACCCGCCTGCCGTGGTGAACGAACTGGATCATGCCCCCCCCTTCAGCGAATCCGCTGCAGTCACCGATGGTCAATACGGCCTGGTCGGCCAGGGTCCCGGTGATCGGCCCGACAAAGGCCTTCTTGGAATCACTGATGAACAGCATCTGGCAGTCCCGGTTGATCTCCCGGGACTGGCTGAAGCGATGGACGGTGATGGGAAGGCCATTGACGGTTCTCCCCTGCAGGGCGTCAAGGGCGGGACCAAAGTCATCCCTGCCCAGGAGACAGACCCCGAAGGTATTGTCCGGCCGGTGATCCCGGCCGTCCGGCCAGCGGACAAACCTGGTCAGTTTGTACATCAGGGCGGCCTTGAGCGCGTACTCGCTGGCAGCCGCCCCGGCAGGCGCCGGCCGGGCCAGGACCAGGAGCAGGAACACGAGGCAGGCGACCAGCAACCACTGCAGGCCGGATCCTTCTCTCCCGGCCCGGAACTGCCTGCGGAATGGACAAGGTGAACAGTACAAGGGATCTCAGAACCTCAGGCGAACCATGCCATACACCGATCGCTCCACCTCTGTCTCCTGGTACAGGTTTTCGCCGATGAATTCAAGATGACGGCTGTGGTTGAGGTTCTGCCCGACCAGGGAAACCTCCACCTTGTCGGTCGGTCGCCAGGCAAGACGGGCATTGACACTCGTGTACCCGGGGACCGGGTCGGCCCAGAAATAGCTGCTCTTTTCCAGCTCGCCGATATGATAGAGCCAGAGGTCCAGGCAGAAACCGTGCCCCAGGTCCATCATGGAGCGGAGAGAAAACTGGTGCTTCGGGCTTGAACCTTCGACCACCCGGTCGGAGGTCGACAGGTCCCGTGAATCGTCATCCAGGGTGGCGGAGACATCCATGAAGCTGTAGTTTGCCTGGAGCCGCCACCACTCCAGGGGCCGCCAGTCCAGGCTCATCTCCAGCCCCCGGGTGTGGGCCGACATCTTGTTGCCGAACACGTTGTCGGCAAGCGGCACAGAGGGATCGACCTGTTCGAATGTCTGCAGATTATCGTAATCGTTATAGAACAAGGAGACATCCAGGGAGATGTTTTCCCGGGGCTGGACGCGGTACCCCAGTTCCCAGGCGATGAGGTCCTCCGAAGTAAAGTCGTCATTGCCATGGACACGGAAGACCGTGGGCGTGGAACCGGGTGGCATGGCGAGAATCTGGCTGATAATCCTGGAATCGGCCTCCAGCCGCGAGGGGGTACGAACCGCCCGGGAAACCGCTCCCCAGAGGGTACTCTGTCCGTTCACTCTCCAGACCAGGCGGGCCGTGGGCTGGACCTCGAAACCGGTATAGTCGTTATGTTCGAACTTTGAGCCCAGGATCAGGCGCAGGCTGTCGGGAAGAAGCCGGATCTCGTCCTGCAGAAAGGCGCTGAACAGGTTGAGGGACCTGCTGTCCGGCAGGAAAGAGACCATGAAGGAATTGTCGAAATCATCACGGACAAGGCGATACCCCAGGCCCCAGAGCAGATCGTGATCAGGCAGGGGCTGGAACTGGTGCTGAAAATCCAGGTCCAGGGTATCGTGGGTCTGGGTGAGAAACACCTCGGAACGTCTGGTGTGATCGTAATAGACCTGCAGGCTGGCAGCGGCGGTGTCGGAGATCCGGTGGTCCCATTTGCCAAGCAGGTTCATACCGGAGGAGTCAAAGGCATCCGGCACGGCAGGCTCCAGGAAAAACGGGCCATAGACGCTGTTGGCCGGATCGGCCGGATCCTTCCACAGGTTGACCCGCTGGTGTTCGTCAGCAGTATATGCATCGCCCTGCAGGGTCCACTGTTCCCCTGCCCCGATATGGCCATCGACCCGAAATCCGGCGCTCAGCCGCTGCCAGTGGTCGCCGGCATCATCGCCAAACTCCGGAGACCAGGAGTCGTCACGGTTGGTGTACTTCAGGTAGATGCGACCGTCGGTCCTCTCTCCCAGGGATGAACCGTAGCGCA
>JALSNC010000225.1 GCA_026987195.1 Desulfobulbaceae bacterium
GCCGTTCGTTCTCCCGGTCCGGGATCCGGGCACAGGGTGCGTGATGCCGGTTTGTAACAGTTCACCGCTATCGGCAACCCTGTTGAACCACCGGTCCTTTTACTCCGGTTTTGCGGACAAAAAAAAGCTGTCCGTGATTTTGATTACCTGTTGGTAAGCGAAAAGTATGCCACGGGGAAGGATGTTGTCTATATGTAATAATTTCCAGGCATTGAAGTTCATGATGCCGGCCGGGCGGGACAGGGAACGCTGCTCTTGTCCCCGGATGTCGAAAAGATGACACTATACTTCTGCAGTTGCTCGTACACCGGGAACCTCCAGACAGATGAATATGCAGGGAAGCGGGCCATGTCCGGCCCAGGGGGACTCCAGGTGCATCGGGCACGAAAATGGTGAAGCTGACGCAGCAGATTTGTAGTAGTTCTCTGCTCTCGGCAACCACCTTGAAAGACGGATATTTTTACGCAGGTTTGCCTGTGTCGACGTTCGAATGCCGGATAACTGCAGGATCAGGCGCCAGGTGACAAGGTGTGACCTTTTCCATTTTTTTCACTGTCTCGCCGGTGGCCAGGATCCTGACCGTCTTCCTGCTGATCCTGCTCCTCAACCGGATCGGCCTGCCCCTGGGGCTGGCCCTGCTGGCCGGCGGACTGGGCATCGATCTCTGGGCCGGCAGGTCCATGGCCGCCGCTGCCGGTGATCTGGCCCATGCCCTGACCGCTCCCGAGCTCTGGCTCCTGCTGCTCAACATCACCCTGATCCTCGAGTTCGGACACTTCATGGCCTCGGAGCGCAGCGCCCGGGTCATCCTGGCCGCAGCCCGGCGCCTGGGAGGGCGCAACGGCCGCGCCCTGGGGCTGGTCCTGATTCCCGCGGTCATCGGTCTTGTGCCCATGCCCGGCGGTGCCCTGTTTTCTGCGCCCCTGGTGGGGGAGAGCCTGCGGGACCGCGACCTGCCGGCGGCCTGGAAGGCCTCGGTCAACTACTGGTTCCGTCATGTCCTGGAATACTGGTGGCCCCTCTATCCCGTGGTCATCGTCAGCCTCTCCATTTTCAGTCTCTCCACCTGGCATTTTTTCCTTCTCCAGGTTCCGTTCACGGCGGTGAGCATCGGTGCGGGCTGGTTTTTTCTTCTCAGGCGTCGCCTCGACGTCCTCCGGGACCCGGCCGGGAGTCCGCCGCCTGCAGGAGGAAGCCTGTTGTCCGTGCTGGCCCCCATCCTGATCATCGTCACCGCCACCCTGCTGCTGCCCGCCACCGTGGCCCGGCTGCTGCCCCAGGCCTCACCCACTACCGATAAACTGCTGGCCATGCTCGCCGGCCTGGTGGTGGCCCTGGCCCTCATTGCGCGTGGTGCCGGCAGGGACGGGGGACCGCGTCTCTTTTCCCGGCTTGCCACCGCCAAGACCGCAAGCGTGATCTTCACCCTGGCCGGGGTGATGCTGTTCCAGGGCATGCTGGAGGCCTCGGAACTTCTGCCCGCCGCCGGCCGTCAGCTCGTGGCCTCGCAGATTCCGGTGGAGCTGATCATCGCCTTTCTGCCTTTTCTCGCCGGCCTAGTCACCGGCCTGGCCATCGGCTTTGCCGGGCCGGCCTTTCCCCTGGTGGTGGGCCTTGCCGCCGCCGATCCCTCCATCAGCGAAGGCGCGGCCCTGGTTCTGGCCTTCAGCATGGGCTATGGCGGCATGATGCTCTCGCCGGTGCATCTCTGCTACATCCTGACCAGGAAATATTTTTTCGCATCCCTTGCCGACACCTATCGCTACCTGGTACCCTGCGTCCTGGCGGTCATGGCCTGGGGCGCGGGCCTGCATTGTCTGCTGCGGATAACGGGATGGTGAACAGAAGAGATATCGGCAGGATGTTCATGGTGGGCTTTGAGGGCTGCACCGTTGGCGAGGACCACTGGCTGGTTCAGGCCCTGGTCCGGGGAGAGGGACCGGGCGGGGTGATCCTCTTTGACCGCAACGTGGACGGATCGATCCAGAATATACGTGA
>JALSNC010000226.1 GCA_026987195.1 Desulfobulbaceae bacterium
AAATCGAGAAATTTTCTGTTCCGCTGCTCTATTTTTCGTTTTCCCGTTCCGTTGCTTTTCCTCGTTGCACCGCTCTTGCGGTGGAACGTATTCCGGGGCGCTCCTGCGTCCCACAGCCCGTGGGCATTGGCGTGGCTGAAGAGAAGAAGAAAAAAAAACTCCGATCCGGATTTACCACCGGCGCCTGTGCCGCTGCCGCTGCCAAGGGGGCGGCCTTGACCCTGCTCACCGGACAGGTGGTGGAGCTGGTGGAGATCCCCTTTCCCGGTGGTGACCGTCACTGTTTCCGGCTCCATTCCTGCTGCAGCCAGGACGGCCAGGTGACCGCCTCGGTGATCAAGGACGCGGGCGACGACCCGGATGTCACCAACGGCGCCGAGATCATCGCCGTGGTGGAGCAGGCCGATCCCCGGCAGGACGATGCGGATCCCTGTGCCCTGCACGGCGGTCCGGGAGTGGGCCGGGTCACCAAACCCGGTCTGCCGGTGGCCGTGGGTGAGGCGGCCATCAACCCGGTGCCGCGGCGCATGATCCGGGAGGCCGTGGCCGAGGCCGTGGCCGGGAGCGGTGCCGGTGGTGTCCGCCTGGTGGTTACCATCTGTGTCAGTGATGGCGAGATACTGGCGGAAAAGACCCTCAACAGCCGCCTGGGGATCGTCGGCGGCCTGTCCATCCTCGGCACCACCGGTATTGTCCGGCCCATTTCGGCCAGGGCCTGGACCGATACCATCGATGCCTCCATGAAGGTCGCCCGCGCCGCCGGTCTCGACGAGGTGATCCTCTCCACCGGCCGCACCTCGGAGGCGGCAGTGGAGCGATTGCTCGGGCTGCCCGAAGAGGCCGGGGTGATGATGGGCGATTACCTGGCCTATGGCCTCAAGGCGGCACGTCGGCACGGGTTCGTGAAGATCCATCTGGCCGGTATGTGGGCCAAGATACTCAAATGCGCCCTCGGCATCCCGCAGACCCATGTCCGGCACGGCGCCCTGGAGGTGGAGCAGGCGGCGGAACTCCTCGTCCGCCTGGGCCTGGATGCGGAGAGCTGCCGCGTCATGGCCCGGGCCAACACGGCGCGCGAGATCTTCCAGCGCCTGCGCGAAGCGGGCCGGGCCGATATTATCCACGCGGTTTGTGTCCGGGCCCGGGAATATGCGGGCAAACGCTCCGGCCTGGATGTGACCGTCTATCTCGTCACCTCGGAAGATGGAGTGGTGGACCAGGCATGAGCAAGGAGACGTGGCATCGGATCATCGTCATCGGCGTCGGCCCCGGGGGCCTGGATCGGGAACAGCGGCAACGCATCTCCGCCTGCAGGGCGGTGGTTGCCTCGCAACGGCTCACGCCGCTGGTGGAGGGACTGGGCCGCGAAATCCTGCCCGTCACACCGCTGCCGGCCATGCTGGATGACCTGGCCGCGGCCCTGGCCGGGGGTGATGTTGCCGTGCTGGCCTCGGGCGACCCGCTCTTTTTCGGCATCGGCCGGACCCTGATCCGCCGCTTCGGTCGCCGGCGGATCATGTTTCATCCTGCCCTGTCCGCTGTCCAGCTCGCCTGTGCCCGGTTCCGGGTGCCCTGGGACGACATGGTCTTTCTCAGTCTGCACGGCAGGGAGGCCGGTGAACTGGCGGCCCGCATCCTGCCGTATCCCCGGGTGATGCTGTTCACCGATCACCGCAACACCCCGGACCGTGTCGCCGCCACCCTGCTGCAGACCCTCGAGGCCCTGGACGACCGGCGGCGGATAGACAGCCTCCGGTTGCGGGTGGCCGAAAACCTGGGCCTGGCCGACGAACGGTTGACGAGCGGCAGTCTGGCAGAGATAGCGGCCAGCCGCTTCGGACCGCTCAACATGCTGCTGATCGAGCAGGAGGGCCGCTTTCCGGTGAGCGGATTTGCCCCCGGGCTTACCGAGGCCGAGATCATTCACAGCCGGGGCCTGATCACCAAGGATGAGGTGCGGGCCGTGCTCCTCCACCGGTTGCGGCTGCCGCGACAGGGGGTCTTCTGGGATGTGGGCGCCGGCTCCGGCTCGGTGTCGGTGGAGGCGGCCCGCTCCTGCCCGGACCTGCGGGTTCTTGCCGTGGAGCGGAGGGCCGGGGAACAGGAGAATATCCGTGCCAACATCGTCCGCCACCGGGTCTACAACCTGTGCCTGGTGCCGGGCGAGGCGCCCGGCGTGCTGGCGGAGCTGCCGGACCCGGACCGGATCTTCATCGGCGGCTCCGGCGGGCGGCTGCGGGAGATCATTGCCGCCTGCGCCGGACGCCTCAGGCCCGGCGGCCGCCTCGTGGTCAATGCCGTTCTTGCCGCCACCGCCGGAGAGGCTCCCCGCTGGCTGGCCGAAAACGGCCTGGCCGTCGATATCCGCCGCCTGCAGGTGGAACGGAAAGAGGAGATGGACAGGGACTGGCAGAAATTGAATCCCATAACCATTATCACCGCAACGATATGACAACACCACAGCAAGGACGCCTCTATCTCGTGGGCGTCGGTCCGGGCGACCCGGAACTGATGACCTGCAAGGCGGTTCGTGTCCTGGAGAACGCCCCGGTCTGGATTGCGCCCAAGGCCCGGGTCAACGGCAGCTCCAGCGCCCTGCAGATCGCCGCCGCCCAGGTGGGCGTCGAGGGCAGGGAGGTCCTGGAACTGCGTTTTTCCATGAAGAAGATCAGGCTTGGCCAACAGGCCGATCCCGAGGTGAGCCGCCTCTGGCAGGAGGCCGCCGGGGCGGTCCTGGAGCGGCTGGATCGGGGTCAGGACGTGGCCTTCCCCACCCTGGGCGATCCGACCCTCTACTCCACGGCCTTCTATCTGCTCACCACCCTGCAGCAGCGGCGTCCGCGGATCCGGGCCACCATCGTGCCGGGGATCACCGCCATGGCCGCCTGTTCGGCCAGGATCGGCCAGCCCCTGGGCCTGGGCGATGATGTGGTCACCATTGTCCCGGCCGCCTTTGACGATGATCGACTCCGCAGTATCCTGACCACCTTTGACGCCGTGGTCCTGATGAAGGTCCACCGCAGAATGGCACAGATCGTCCGTCTCCTGGACGAACTGGGGCTCACCGGTTCGGCGGTGCTCATCGAGCGCTGCGGCCTGGACGAGCAGCGGATCTATACCGATGTCCGGCAGGCCGTGGGCCGGGAACTGCACTACTTCTCCACCATGCTGGTGCGCAGGAGATCACCGGAGGACGTGTTGTGAACGATCCGATCTTCTTTGTCGGCGCCGGTGCCGGCGATCCTGAACTGATCACCCTCAAGGGGCGGCGGTTGCTGGACGGGGCCGATGTCATCGTCTATGCCGGCAGCCTGGTTAATCCGGCCCTGCTCGATGGCGTGCGGGCCGAGATCCATGATTCCGCCGGGCTGGACCTGGACGCCATCATCGACATCCTGGCCCGTGCCTGGAAGGCGGGGAAACGGGTGGTCCGTCTCCACACCGGCGATCCGGCCATCTATGGCGCCATCCGTGAACAGATGCAGCGGCTGGACGCACTGGGGATTCCCAGCCAGGTCGTCCCCGGCGTCAGTTCGGCCCTTGCCGCGGCCGCGGCCGTCAAGGCCGAACTTACCGTACCCGAGGTCACCCAGACCGTGATCTTTACCCGCCAGTCGGGACGCACCCCGGTGCCGGAGCGGGAATCCCTGCGCAACCTCGCCGCCATCCGGGCCTCGATGTGTATCTTTTTAAGCGTTTCCATGATCGACACAGTGGTTGCGGAACTGGTTGCCGGCGGTTACCCTGAAGAGACCCCGGTGGCGGTGGTGGAGAAGGTCTCCTGGCCCGACGAGCGGATCGTGCGCGGTACCCTGGCCACCATCGGTGACCGGGTCCGAGGGGCAGAGATCCGCAGAACGGCCATGATCCTGGTCGGCCGGGCCCTGGGGCAGGACGACGGCACTGTCTCGCGCCTCTACGACGAGGGATTCAGCCACGGCTACCGGCAGTAAAAGTATCGGTATTTTCATGTTGTTGTCGATAGCGGTGAACTATTGCAAAGGCGGGCGCCGGCCATGACACGTTCAGCCATTCTTGCACTAACCGAAGGCGGCTGCCGCCTGGGCCGGCGCCTTGCCGTGGACCTGGGCGGGGCCGGGTTTTTCCCCTGCCGAGGCCGGGTGCGGGCGGAGATACACCGCTGCTGGCAGGAGTATGATGCCCTGGTCTGCATCATGGCCGCAGGTATCGTTGTCCGCTCCATAGCGCCGCTTCTGGAGGACAAGCGCACCGACCCGGCGGTGCTGGTCTGTGACGAACAGGGCGGGTTCGTGATCCCGCTTCTTTCCGGTCACCTGGGCGGCGGTAACGAACTTGCCATCCGGATCGCCGGGCTGACCGGCGGCCGGGCCGTGGTGACCACCGCATCGGACGTGCTGGGCAGGACACCGCTTGATCTCTGGGCCCGGGACCTGGGACTGCAGGTGGCCGACCGGCCGGCCCTGACCCGGGCCATGGGGCGTCTGGTTGATCGTGGCCGGGTCAGCGTGTACAGCGACTACTGCCTGCCGGCTTTGCCGCCTGATATCCGGCCAGTGGACACGGCCGCCGAAGCCGACCTGGTGATCACGGCGAGAACAGCGCCCTGTCGTGGCGTGCTGCTGCATCCGCCGGTGCTTGTGGCCGGCATAGGGTGCAACCGTGGCACCGGGTCCGAGGAGATCGGCGCCGCCCTCGCCGCGACCTGCAGGGAACACGGCCTGGCCCTGGCCTCGGTCTGCCGTCTGGCCTCCATTGACCTGAAACAGGATGAAGAAGGACTGCTGGCCCTTGCCGAATCACACGGACTGGCCATGGATTTTTATCACCGTGATCTGCTCAACCGCGTGGAAGGGATCGAAAGCTCGGCAGCCGTCCTCCGGGCCACCGGCGCCAGGGGGGTGGCCGAGCCGGCCGCCCTGCTCTCCAGCGGCGGGCAGCGTCTGCTTGTAAGGAAAAGGAAATGGAACAACGTGACAGTGGCGATCGCCGAGGTCGTCTCGCCGTGGTCGGAACCGGGCCTGGCGCCCTCGACCTGGTAACCCCCCGCGCCCGCCGGGCCATCGGCGAGGCCGACGTGGTGGTCGGCTACCGGACCTACCTGGACCTGGTGCGGGACATCCTCTCTCCGGACCAGGAGGTGCTCTCCTCGGCAATGATGCAGGAGATCGACCGCTGCCGCAAGGCCCTGGACCTGGCGGAAGGCGGGAAAACGGTGGCCCTGGTCTGCGGCGGTGATCCGGGCATCTATGCCATGGCGGGACTGGTGTACGAGCTGGCATTCGGGAACGGTTCCGGGGTGGAGATCGACATCATCCCCGGCATCGCCGCCCTCAACAGTTGCGCCGCCATCCTGGGCGCGCCGCTCATGCACGATTTTGCCGCCATCAGCCTGTCCGACCTGATGACCCCCTGGGAGGTGATCGAAAAACGGCTCGCTGCCGCGGCCATGGCGGATTTTGTCACCGTGGTGTACAATCCGCGCTCAAAGAAACGGACCACCCAGATCGTCCGCGCCCGCGAGATCATGCTCGAGCACCGGGACCCGGCCACGCCGGTGGGCATCGTCTCCGGCGCCACCCGGCCGCACGAGTGTGTGCGCCTGGCGAGCCTCGCGTCCATGCTGGAGCACGAGATCAACATGCAGACCACCATCATCATCGGCAATTCCGCCACCTTTGTCCGCAACGGCCGGATGGTGACCCCGCGGGGATACGGCGATAAATATGGCCTGTAGACCTGGCAGGAGAGGGGGAGTTGAGTATGGTGTCCCCGGAATAAAAGGGAGGTGATGGATGACGGAGAGGCCGCTGATCCTGGTGACCAATGACGACGGTGTGCATGCGCCGGGCATCCGCGCCCTGTTCGAGGCGGTCCGGTCCCTGGGGCGGGCGGTCATCGTCGCGCCCGAGCGGGACAACTCCGCGGTCAGCCATTCCCTGACCATGAACCGGCCCCTGCGGGTACACGAACTGGAACCGGACATCCATACCATCGACGGCACGCCCACCGACTGCGTGACCATCGGCATGAACAAGGTCCTGCCGCGCCGACCCGACCTGCTGGTCTCCGGCATCAATCCCGGTCCCAACCTGGGCGACGACATCTCCTATTCCGGCACCGTGTCCGCGGCCATCGAGGGCACCATGTACGGGGTGCCCTCACTGGCCTTTTCCCTTGCCGGCGGGCCGCCGTACGATTTCGAGGTCGCGGCCTCGGTGGCCTGGAAGCTGGCGTCCATGGCGCTGTCCTTCGGCCTGCCCGACGACACCCTGCTCAACGTCAACGTGCCGGACCGCGATGCCGGCGCCATCCGGGGCATCCGTTTCACCCGCCAGGGACGGCGGATCTACCGTGACGCCATCCAGGAGACCCGTGATCCCTGGGGCCGGAAGTACTACTGGATCGGCGGCGGCACCGTGCACTGGTCCGGCGGTAACAACACCGACGAGAGCGCGCTGCGGCAGGGGTTCATCTCCGTGACCCCGATCCAGCTCGACCTGACCAACCACGAGGGACTCGAGTTTCTCAGAAACAGATGGACGATGTGACCATGCCCTATCTTGGTGCCCATGAATCAGTGGCCGGCGGCCTGCACCTGGCTTTTGACCGGATCCGGCAGGTCGGCGGTGAATCCCTGCAGATCTTCACCCGCAACCAGCGCCAGTGGAAGGCGCCCCCGGTGACCGACGAGGAGGTGGCCCTGTTCCGGCAAAGCTGGGCCGAGGCCGGCCACATGCCCGTGGCCGCGCACGCCTCCTACCTGATCAACCTGGGGAGCGCGAAAAAGGAGCAGGCTGAAAAATCCGTGGCCGCCTTTGCCGACGAGCTGGTGCGCTGCCACCGGCTCGGCATCGGCCAGGTGGTGCTCCATCCGGGCAGTCACGGCGGGGCAGGAGTGGAGAGGGGGCTTGCCGAGGTGGTGAAGAACCTCGACCTGGCCATGGACGCGGCGCAGGCGCAGGGGGCAGTGACCATGGTCCTGCTCGAGACCACCGCCGGCCAGGGCACCGGCCTGGGCCACCGGTTCGAGGAGCTGGCCTTTATCCTGGAACATGCCCGCCATGGAGATGCGCTCGGCATCTGTGTGGATACCTGCCATATCTTTGCCGCCGGCTACGATATCCGCACTCCGGAGGCCTACCGGGCCACCATGGCCGAGCTGGACCGGATCATCGGCTGCGACCGGGTCCGCTTCTTTCACCTCAACGATTCCAGAAAGGAACTCGGCAGCCGGGTGGACCGGCACGAGCACATCGGCCGGGGTGCCATCGGCCTGGAAGGGTTCCGCTGCCTGCTTGGCGATCGCCGCTTCCGCGACCATGCCATGACCCTGGAGACGCCCAAGGGCAAGGATCTGGCCGAGGACAGGATGAACCTGGCCACCCTGCGCTCTCTTCTTTCCGATTCCTGAACTTTTACTTCCGTTCCGGACCGCCCGGAACCCTGATGGCCACCGGTGCCGAATAGGGGCTTTTCAGGCCGTCGGAATCCACGGCCCGGACCTGGAAGCGGAACTCCTGGCCCGGTTCGGGCGTGATGCGGTACAGGAAGGAAGGCTCGGCGGCCTGGCCGACCTGGGTGGCCAGGAAGCCGGCAGTGACGATCTCGTAACGCTGGATATCCTGTTCCGGGTTCTTCTGCCATTCAAGCAGGATGCCGTCTGCGGTCAGCCGGGCGGTGAGGCCGGCGGGCGGCGTCGGCACCGGCTTGGTGGTCGCCTGGATCACCCGGGACATGGCGCCTTCCAGCCCGTCCACATCGATGGCCCGGATGCGGTACCAGTAGATGGCGCCGTCCGGCAGATAGGTATCGGTGAAGCGGGTGGCCGGTGCCGGTACCGTTCCCACCTTGCGGGTGGTGTTGTCCTCGATGGTGCCGCGGAAGATCTCGTAGCGGGTGATGTCGGGTTCGGGATTGGGCTGCCACGAGAGCTCCACGCTGCGGTAGAGATTGTGGCTGGCGCGCACGCCGGTGACGGCTGTCGGCACGGGCTTGGTGGTGGCGGAGACCGTGGCCGAGTTCTCGGAGTTGACATCCACCACGTTGACCGCCTGCAGCCGGTAGAAGTAGCGGGTGTTGTCGGCCAGGGGCTGACCCCAGGTTCCCTGGTCCACGAACTCCTGGCGCAGACGGCCGGAGACGAAATCGATCTGGGTGAACGGCCCGTCTTCACGTTCGCTCCGGAAGATGGCATAGCCCTTGACGTCCGGGTCCGGGGAGGCGCTCCAGGTCAGGGGCACCTGGCGCGGCTGGTGGTCGATGGCCTTGAGGCCGGTGGGCGGGGGCGGGGCGCCCTTGGTCAGGGCGGAGACGATCCTGGAGTCGGCGCTTTCCACGTTCACATAGTTGCGGGCGCGAACGATGTAGTAATAGACGGTATTGTCCCTGAGCCTGCCGTAGCGGCTGAAGCCCTTGGTCCGGCCGAGGTCGGTGTAGGTCTGCTGGTCATGGCCGTTGACCACGGCGATCTTCTCATAGGGTCCGCTGCGGCTGCTGCTGCGGTAGATCACGTAGCCGGTGACGGTGGGGTCCTGGGACGGTTCCCAGAGGAGGCGGACCGAACGCAGGCCGTTGCCCGAGGCATGGAGCCGG
>JALSNC010000227.1 GCA_026987195.1 Desulfobulbaceae bacterium
AGCTTTGAGTATATCCTGGAGGGACCGGACGGCACAACCACCACCTACCGGTCCGGCGTTCTTGTCCGGGATCCCGATGATCCGCCCGTATTGACCGACGATCACCCGTCCCTCGGCGAGGGAGAGATCTTTTTTGTCGACACCCTGCTGGCCAACGACACCGACCCGGACGGTGACCGGTTGCACATCGATCATTTCAGGGGGCTGGACCATGGGACGCTGGCCATGGTCGACAACAGGCCGGCCTTTGTGCCCGAGCCCGGCTTCACCGGCGAGCTTGAGTTCAGCTACTGGGTCACGGACCAGGATGGCGGCTATCCGCACATGGCCCGCGCCAGCCTGACGGTGACCGACCGGAACCTGGGGGTGATGACAGCGGACGACCCTTTCATCATCCTCGAGGATCATTCCCTGACCACCACCACAGACCACCTGCTGGCCAATGACCGGGAGTTCGACGGTGAAGGGTTCGGGATCACCACGGTCGGCGATGGCGTCCATGGCCGGGTCAGCATGGATGCGGATGGCACCATCACCTTTGTGCCCGATCCTGATTATGCCGGCCGGGAAGCCGGGTTCACCTACACCACCCGGGACGATTCCGGTCACCTCAGCCAGGGTCGCGCCGTGATCGAGGTCCAGAACCTGCGAGACGCCCCGCGGATCATTGCCGACTCTCTCGACAGCATCGGCAGCAGTGGCACCGTGGTCCTGGACAGTGACCTGCTGGCGCGATTTGTCACGGACGCGGACGGTGACCCCCTCCGTTTTGACTCGATTTCCGCTGTCGAGGGAGGCCACGTGGAGCAGCGGGATGGCAGCCTGGTCTTTGTCGCCGGTCCGGGCGGTCAGGGGGCATTTGACTACCAGGTCGGAGACGGCCACAGCGGGATGGTCCAGGGGCATCTCCGGTTCACCCTGGCCACAACGGAACAGGACGGTCAGGGCCTGGACGACAGCACGGGGGGTGCCATCACGGCCGACCCGTCGGCAGACGGGGAGAACAGCCCTCCGGTGGCTGCAGGCAACCCGGATGGAGACACCGGGCCGGGAACACCCGCGGTATATACCGTAGCCGGATCACTGGCCGGGGGGGCGGCAACATCCGAAGACGATACCTTGCCGGAGCCGGGCCCGGACCGGAGGGATGGCGGAGCAGGGACGGCCACGGAGACCGGCGGCGGACATGGCGATGTCCACGATCCCGGGCTGACGGCCGGTGCGGACATGGTGCACACCCTGGAGGATACGCCGGTGACGATCAGTGTCGACAGCCTGCTGGCAAACGATTCGGTCATTGCGGGCGAGCCGGTCTTCCTCGGCCTTGGCGATGCCGACCACGGCCGGGTCAGCATGGACCCGGACGGCGCTGTCACCTTTGTTCCGGAAGCCGACTATGCCGGCGACCGGGCCGGGTTTGTCTATACGATCGGTGACGGACAGGGCAACATGGCCACGGCCAGGGTCAGCGTGGGCGTGGAGAACGTCAACGACGCACCCGTGATCCTCCTGGACCGGCTCAGTATCAGCGAGGACATGCAGGTCACCTTCACCTCCGACGAGATTGCCCGTTTTGTCACCGATGCTGATCACGATCCCCTGTCGTTTTCCGCCGTTCATATCGGGCACGGGGGTGAGTTCCGGCTGGAGGACGGGGTCGCCACCCTGGTTCCGGAACAGGATTTCTACGGCACCACCTGGTTTGACTACACGGTCAGTGACGGCCATGGCGGCGAGGCCGAAGGACGCATGCAGGTGGAGATCGCCCCGGTCAATGATCTGCCCCGGGTGGCGGGCCAGGAGGTGGTCATGGCCGAAGACGGCGAGATCAGCCTTGCCGTTGATACACTCCTGGCCGGGGCCACGGATGTGGAGGACGGCACGGAGCTGCGGTTTACCGATATCACAGGTTCGCGCTACGGTGATGCCTGGCTGGATGACGACGGCATGGTCCATTTCCTGCCCGACGAC